>MIEI01000116.1 GCA_002095305.1 Pantoea brenneri | reverse complement strand
CCCATCAGGGCTTCCCACTCGCAGACTTTCGGGTCTTCAAGGCTGCGACGTTCGAACAGCGCGCGGTCAAAGTCGTCCGTGGTTTCGATCACCATCATCAGCCGGTTACCCAGCCGGTAAATTTCCATCTCTGCAATGCCGTAGCGACGCAGGTGCGCGGTAATTTCTGGCCAGATCTGCTGGTGATAGCGTTGATACTCTGCGATAAGACGCGGATCGTCGCTAAGATCCAGCGCCTGGCAATAGCGGCGCGTCATGTCAGCGCCCGATCAAGATGGGTGTAACCGCCATCGACGGTCAGCCACTGTCCCGTGGTGTGCGACGCGCGTGAAGAGAGCAGAAAGACCACCGTATTGGCGATCTCCTGCGGCGTGGTCATGCGCTGCCCGAGCGGAATATGTGAGGTGATTTTTTGCAGTTTCTCTTCGTGGTGATCGAAACTCTGAATCCAGCGCGCATAGAGCGGCGTCATCACTTCAGCCGGGATAACCGCATTCACGCGGATACCCTCGTCCAGCAGGCCGCCGCCCATTCACGGGTCAGCGCCAGAATGCCGCCTTTGGCCGAGGCATAGCCGCTGGTATTGCCCTGACCGGTTAACGCGGTTTTCGAACTGATATTCACGATCGCGCCCCGGCTGGCACGCAGCGCATTCAGGCACAGATGCGCCATCAGGTAGTAGTGAATCAGATTCTGTTCGAGTGACTGCACAAAGGCGGCGCGTCCTGCGTCCAGCCCGACGTTGTCATTGGCCCCGGCGTTGTTCACCAGGCCGTCAATCGAGGAGTAACGGGTCAGGATCTGATCCAGCGCGGTCTTACAGCTCGCTTCGTCACGCAGTTCGGCGAGCACAAAGCTGGCCTGCGGCGAGAGTTGTTGCAGCTTATGCATCAGCTCATTCGCCGGTTCGGTATTGCTGACGATCACCGGAATGGCGCCTTCTTCGGCCAGCGTCAGTGAGATCGCTTCACCAATACCGGAACCGCCGCCGGTGACGATTACCACTTTATTTTGCAGATACAGATTCATCGTGTGTTTCCTGTAATCGATAAAGAGAGCAGGCATTGCCGCCATAAATGGCTGCCTGTTCGGCGGCACTGAGTTTTGCAATGGCCGGTTGCCAGAGTTGCCAGGGATTTTCATCGGCACCTGCCAGCAGCGAAACCGGCCAGTCGGAGCCGAACATCAGCCGTTCGCTGCCGAAAATCTCCAGTGCAGCATCAAAAAAAGGCAGCAAATCGTCGGCTGAGAGGCCCGCTGGTCGTGGCTCGGTCAGCAGACCGGAGAGCTTACAGCTGACATGTTTCAGCGCCTTCAGCGGCGCAACCTGCTGCTTCCAGTGGCTGGCCCCCAGCGTCAGATCGGGCTTACCGAAGTGATCGAGCACCAGAAAATGCTGGTCATGGCGCTGCGCGAACTCAACGGCTTCGGCCAGATGGTGATGCGTCACCAGCAGTTCATAGAGATATTCCCGCTGCTGAAGCTGGCGAATCCCGGCGTTGATGGCCGGATCGGCCAGCCAGTGCGCCGGATAAGGCTCGTCCTGAACCGGATGGCGAAAACCGCGCAACAACGGATGGGCTAACCTTTCCAGCTGTTGCGGCAGATCGGCGTCGCGCAGATCGATCCAGCCGGTCACCGCCGCGACAAAATCGGTCTGGCCGGCAATATCCAGCAGCCAGCGGGTTTCCTCCAGGCTGCATCTTGCCTGCACCAGAACCGTTTTCTGCACATCGTGGCGCTGCAGGATCGGCCGCAGCGTCTGCGGCAGAAAGTCCTGTTTCAGCAAACCCATGTCATCGTTGATCCAGCGGTAATCCTGCGCCGTGTAGCGCCAGAAATGCTGGTGGCTGTCGACTCGCATCATCGGCATTCTCCTTTGCGGCTCAGGCGTGGTAGCGATATTTTTCGATCGACGCCTGATGCATTTCGATGGAGAAGCCGGGCGATTTGGGCGGCATGTAGGCTGCACCGCGGATCTCGCAGGGATCGACAAAATGCTCATGAAGGTGGTCAACGTATTCGATAACCCGGCCTTCATGGGTTCCGGCGATGCAGAGATAATCGATCATCGAAAGGTGCTGCACGTACTCGCATAACCCGACTCCGCCGGCATGCGGGCAGACCGGCAGGTTATATTTGGCTGCCATCAGCATCACCGCCAGCACTTCGTTGATGCCGCCCATGCGGCAGGCGTCAATCTGCACCACGTCAATCGCTTCACGCATGATGAACTGCTTAAACATGATGCGGTTCTGGCACATCTCGCCGGTAGCAACTTTGACCGGCGCAACACCCTGCCGAATGGTGCGATGGCCTTCGATATCATCCGGACTGGTCGGTTCTTCGATAAACCAGGGATCGGCAAACGCCAGCGCATTCACCCACGGAATGGCATCGCGGGTTTCCCACACCTGATTGGCGTCGATCATCAGCTTGCGGTCCGGACCGATCACTTCGCGGGCAATCCGCACCCGGCGAATGTCATCTTCGAGGTCTCGTCCGACCTTCAGCTTCAGGTAATCGAAACCGGCATCCACCGCCTGCTGACACAAACGGCGCAGCTTGTCGTCGGGATAGCCCAGCCAGCCGGCCGAGGTGGTGTAGCAGGGGTAACCTTCCGCCAGCAGTTTTTCGAGACGCTGTGCTTTGTTGTCGGCCCGCTGTTGCAGCAGCGTCAGCGCCTCCTGCGGAGTAATGCAGTCGGTGATGTAGCGAAAATCGATGCAGCGCACCAGCTCTTCCGGCGTCATATCCGCCACCAGCTGCCACACCGGTTTGCCGACCGCCTTACTCCATAAATCCCATACCGCATTGACCACTGCACCGGTCGCCAGATGAATGGCACCTTTATCCGGGCCAATCCAGCGCAGCTGGCTATCGCTGGTGAAATCCCGCCAGAATTTCCCCATATCGGCGGTGATATCCGCCAGTTGGCGGCCAACGATCAGATGCTGCAGTGCACCAATCGCGGCACAACAGATTTCGTTACCGCGCCCGATGGTGAAGGTCAGGCCATGCCCCCGCAGCGCCGGATGGTCGGTTTCCAGAATCACATACGCCGCCGAGTAGTCGGGATCGGGATTCATCGCATCCGAGCCATCCATCGTCAGCGACGTCGGGAAGCGCACATCCTCTACACGTAAAGCCGTAATCGTCGTCATCGAACATTCCTTCCGCTGTAATGAGGCTATGCCTGTACCGTCTTCTGACGCTGTTCACCCAGACCTTCAATCCCAAGATGCATAACCTGACCGGCTTTCAGATACAGCGGCGGTTTTTGTCCCAGACCGACGCCCGGCGGTGTACCGGTAGAGATAATGTCACCAGGTTGCAGGCTCATAAAACGACTGAGATAACTGATGATTTCGGGAATGCGGAAAATCATGGTGCGGGTATTGCCGTTCTGATAACGCGTGCCATCCACTTCCAGCCACAGGTTCAGCTGATGTGGATCGGGGATTTCATCGGCGGTAACCAGCCACGGACCAATCGGACCAAAGGTGTCGCAGCCTTTGCCTTTGTCCCAGGTTCCGCCGCGCTCAATCTGAAACTCCCGTTCAGAGACGTCGTTAATCACGCAGTAACCCGCGACGTGCGCCATGGCGTCGGCTTCGCTGATATAGCGGCCGCCGGTGCCGATTACCACGCCCAGCTCAACCTCCCAGTCGGTTTTCACCGAATCACGCGGGATTTCGACGTCATCGTTCGGGCCGACAATGGCGCTGGTCCACTTGCTGAAGACCACCGGTTCTTTCGGAATTTCAGCCCCGGTTTCCGCTGCGTGATCGGCGTAGTTCAGGCCGATACAGATAAACTTCCCGCTTCTGGCAACGCACGCGCCGAGGCGGGGTTCACCGCTTACCAGCGGCAGGCTGTGCGGATCGAGCTGACGTAATGCGTCCAGCGTGGCTGGTTGCAGGGTATCGCCATCGATGTCGGTGACGTGAGCGCTGAGATCGCGCAGTTTTCCGTTGCTGTCCAGTAGCCCAGGGCGTTCGGACCCTGCATTGCCGTATCGTAGTAGTTTCATCGATCACTATCCTTCTGTGAAAAAGTCAGGGAAGCAGAGCGGCTGCGGGATCAGTTACTCCAGCCGCCGTCAATAATCTGCACCGTGCCGGTGGTGTAGGAACTGGCATCAGAGGCGAGATAAAGCGCCAGCTGGGCAATCTCATCGGTTTTACCAATACGGCCAATCGGCTGGCGGGCAACAAACGCCGCATAAACCTCCGCTTCGCTGCGTCCTTCGGCCAGGGCCTGAGCGGCAATGCGCTGGCGCAGGGAAGGCGATTCCACCGTGCCGGGGCAAATCGCATTACAGCGGATGCCGTGGGTGACGTAATCTGCTGCCACCGAGCGGGTCAGGCCAATCACTGCCGCTTTGGAGGCGCTGTAGGCAAAGCGGTTTGGCACGCCTTTGATGCTGGAGGCGACCGATGACATGTTGATCACCGAGCCGTGGTTGCGTTTCAGCATCGCCGGCAGGAAAGCGCGGATCATGCGGAACATCGCGGTGACATTGAGATCCAGCGCGAACTGCCATTCGCTTTCGCTGCAGCTGAGTATGTCGCCGCTGTGAACCACACCGGCGCAGTTAAACAGCACATCGAGCGGACCGGTTGTTTCTGCCAGCGCGGCAATCGCCTGGGGATCGGTAACGTCGAGATGTTGTGCCGTAATACCCGGTATCTGCTGTAACGCGCTGATATTGATATCTGTGGCAATCACCTCTGCACCTTCGCGGGCAAACAGTGCAGCGGTGGTAAAACCGATACCCTGTCCTGCGGCGGTAATCAGTACTTTTTTCCCTGCCAGGTTCATGGCAACTCCCGCTAAAATGTCATTTTATAGGTCTAATGGTCAGGCCATTAGAGGCGAAAAAAATGCGTTAAAACCAGTGCTTTTTGCTAAGATGTCCAGCAAGCTTCTGCTTAAAACGCCATTTCGGTTAACCAATTTTTTACATGCATAAAACAAAGCAGCAAGATTTTTGTCTGGAAAATGCTAGCTGAATCACTTAATGAGAATTGACCTCAGGTGTCCGATGCCGATAAAAAGATTAGAAAACCCAAGGATTTACAGGCAGATAGCTGACCAGCTAAAAACATTAATTGATAATAAAGAGTTTCCACCCGGCAGCCGACTGCCAGCCGAACGTGAATTAGCCAGTCTGTTGCAGGTCAGCCGCGCGTCGGTGCGGGAAGCGTTGATCGCGCTTGAAGTGATTGGGCTGGTGGATGTGCGGGTCGGTAACGGCGTGATTGTGCGTCAGCCGCCAGCCTTACCGGCTGCGCCTTCGCAGGAACCGGTGATGTCGCAGGCGGGCCGCAATCAGTGGGCCGACGTCGATGATGAGCTGAACATCGAACTGGATTTTACCGCTGAGCTGCCGCCATTTTCGCTGTTACAGACCCGCCGGTTGATCGAACCTGAAACGGCTGCCCTGGCGGCAAGAAACGCCACGGATGAAGAACTTACTGCGATCAGGCAGGCATACGAGCAAAACTGCTATGATAATCGCAATGGCTCGGCAACCCATCCAGGCGACCGCCTGTTCCATATCCGCATTGCCCAGGCCAGCGGCAATCCAGCCTATGCGTTTATCATTGGTCACCTGCTCGGCCACCGTTACGGCACCATGTTCCGCAGCTTACAACTCCACTACACCCCACAGGACATGCCGCACCGTTCTGAGATCGAACATCTCGGGATTCTGAATGCGCTGGAAGCGCGTGACAGCCGTGCCGCGAAGAAGGCGATGAAAGAGCATCTGGATGCGGTGATTAAGATTTTCGGCCAGGGGTAAAACAGCCATCAGTCTCTCCGCCGTGACAGCGCGTTGATGTTATCCGTTGTCTGCGGCAGAGCGGTTTTTGAAGCGGGATAATCAAGCCCGCCATCCCGCTGCATGAGCGCTTGCGGGCCAGCTTGCGCATTCAGGATTTGCGCCGATCTGTCGGCGATTCACGATTGATGGTGAGCTGTCGCAGCACTTCAGCGTCACGACTTTTTATCTGCGTTTGATCACCATCCGATACGATTAATCAAGGAACCGAGAGAATGCCAGACCGCAAAAAGATCCTGCTTACCGGTGCCAGTGGCCGCATTGGCCGCACCTGCTTCAGCGCCCTGAGTGAAGCCTATGATTTCATCCTGACCGATCTGACGCTGCCGGATGATGAAATCCCCTCGCCGCATCGGTTTATCGCCGCCGATCTTTCACAACCGGGCGCGGCGGCAACGCTGCTGGCCACCGCGCAGCCTGATGCAATCGTACATCTGGCCGGTATCCCGCATGCCGATGCCCTCTTTGAACAGCTGCTGCCTGCAAATATTGTTGCCGTAACCTGGCTGCTTGAAGCGGCGGCTGCCTCCACCTGTGGGCGTTTTGTTTTTGCCAGCAGCGCCCAGACCATTGAGGGTTATCCGGTTGATGTGCAGATCCAGCCGGGAATGGCAGTGGCACCGGCTAATCTGTATGGCGTCACCAAGTGCTACGGCGAGGCGCTCTGTTCTTTTTATGCCAGCCAGCACCGCCTTTCCTGTGTTGCGCTCAGAATCGGGGCCTTTGAACCTAAACAGGCCGGCGTGCTGAAAAATGCCCGCGACTACAGCGCGTGGCTGAGCCCGCAGGATGCGGTCAGGCTGATAACCTGCGCGATTGAGGCGGAAAATATCGGTTTCTTTATCGGCTATGGAATTTCAGATAATCGGTTTAAGCGTTTTGACCTCACCGCGACCCGTGAGGTACTCGGTTATCAACCGATGGATGACGCTTTCCGGGAATTCGGCACGGCATCGCTTAACTTCTGACGGCATGGTTCTCATAACGTCAAACTGCGTTGAAATCGCCGGCTCGTGTCTGAGGGAAGGATGAACAGGCAGAGACGATATTGATGCGGGCAGGGCTGATGCGCCTCAGGCAGCAGGACCCCAAAGCGGCTGCCGGATGCCTGCCACCGCTGTAACACCTGATCTTCATTCTGATAACTGATCATGAACATCTCTCATGTTCGGTGAAATTAAATCACTTTTCCTCACACTCCGACTGAGGCATAAAGGATGCATTGTTAATATCAATTGATAATATGAAGAGTCGCCAGCGGTGCGCAATTAATCGCCGCTTCGATGCGCGATTCTCATATTTTGAATCAGACGATCAGGGTGCCAGATTGCGATGAATAATGCGTTTACATTTACTCTTAAAAGTCTGCGTTTCGACGAGAATTATAATCCGTCTGAAAATACGCGCATCACCACTAACTTTGCCAATTTAGCCCGGGGTGAAAAGCGTCAGGATAATTTACGCAACGCCCTGGTCATGATTGATAACCGTTTTAACTCGCTGGCGAACTGGGATAATCCGAAAGGCGATCGTTATTCTGTTGAGCTGGAAATTATCTCAGTGGAGTTGGCTATTAATGCGCAAGGCCGTAATGATGCCTTCCCGGTCATTGAGGTTTTAAAAACCCATATCATTGATCATCACACCCAACAACGCATTGAAGGGATTGTCGGCAATAACTTCTCATCGTATGTACGCGATTATGATTTCAGCGTGGTGTTGCCGGCACACAATAAAAACAGAAGCGAATTCAGTACGCCGGAAAATTATGGCGTTCTGCATGGCAATATCTTCAAAAGCTTTGTTAACTCTGCGGCGTATAAAGAGAAATTCAGTAAATCGCCGGTGATATGCCTGAGCGTATCGAGTAAAAATACCTATCACCGCACCGGTAATCATCATCCGGTGCTGGGTGATGAATATGCCCAGAATGAAACCTCGCTGACCGATGACTATTTCGCGAAGATGGGATTAAGAGCGCGTTATTTCATGCCGCGTAACAGCGTTGCGCCGCTGGCTTTTTATTTTCAGGGTGATCTGCTGCACGATTACAGCAACCTGGAACTGATTAGCACCATCAGCACCATGGAAACATTTCAGAAAATATACCGGCCTGAAATCTACAATGCCAATTCAGCGGCGGGCAACGTCTATCAACCGAGCCTGACGCATCAGGATTATTCATTAACGCGAATTGTTTACGATCGAGAAGAGCGCAGCCAGCTGGCGGTTGAGCAGGGTAAATTCACTGAAGAACTTTTCATTAAGCCCTGGCAGACACTTCTTGAGCAATGGTTTGCCCAGCCCGTTGTTTGAACCACCCAAATAAAAGGTTATTTATTATGAACACATTATTACCGACATCGACTGCTGGCAGTTTACCTAAACCTTCATGGCTGGCCCAACCTGAGACGCTGTGGTCGCCGTGGAAATTGCAGGGTGACGAATTAGCTGAGGGCAAACTTGATGCGCTGCGTATCAGCCTGGCAGATCAACTGCATTCCGGTATCGATATTGTCAGTGATGGTGAGCAAACACGTCAGCATTTTGTCACCACCTTTATTGAACACCTCAGCGGTGTCGATTTTGAAAAACGTCAGATCGTGAAAATTCGCGATCGTTATGATGCGAGCGTGCCTTCAGTGGTCGGTGAGGTTGCCCGCCTGAAGCCGGTATTTGTTGAAGACGCCCGGTTTTTACGCCAGCTGACCAGCCAGCCAATCAAATGGGCGTTGCCCGGTCCGATGACGATGATTGATACGCTTTATGACGGCCACTACAAAAGTCGCGAAAAACTCGCCTGGGAATTTGCCAAAATTCTCAATCAGGAAGCCAGAGAATTAGAGGCGGCCGGCGTCGATATCATCCAGTTTGATGAGCCAGCCTTTAACGTCTTCTTCGATGAAGTCAACGACTGGGGTATTGCCGCGTTAGAGAGAGCGGTTGAAGGGCTTAAATGTGAAACTGCTGTCCACATTTGTTACGGCTACGGGATTAAAGCCAACACCGACTGGAAGAAGACGCTCGGCACCGAGTGGCGGCAGTATGAAGAGGTGTTCCCTAAGCTGCAGAAATCAGCTATCGACATCATCTCGCTGGAGTGCCAGAACTCGCGCGTGCCGATGGATCTGATTGAACTGATCCGCGGCAAAAAGGTGATGGTGGGGGCAATTGATGTGGCAACCAACGCGGTTGAAACCGCCGAACAGGTCGCCGATACCCTGCGTAAAGCGCTGCAATTCGTTGATGCCGACAAACTTTATCCATCGACCAACTGTGGCATGGTGCCGTTATCCCGTCAGGTCGCCAGCGGCAAACTGGCTGCATTAAGCGCGGGCGCGGACATCGTGCGCCGGGAGATTCTCGGCAAATAATCCCCTTAAGCGCAGATGAACAGGCTCAGTCCGGACCGTTTAATCCGGCCGGTTTTCGGAGATCTTCCGGACTGAGTTCATCTGAATCTGCGCCTTTTTAGCGGCTGTAAAAAGGGTCTTCTGCAAAACTCTTCTGCAAAATCAATTGTTTTCACCAGCCGCCGCTTCCCTCCCTGAACGCGTTTCCTTTATCTGTCATTTCCTCTCTGTTATGACCCAGCTTCGTCCGGCTATCGACAGCCTGTTTATGCTAAAGCCGTTCAGCAGCTGAACGCTGTTGATGGAAGGTTGGCGCTGCGCCTGTTTCGCTGCTCAGGTCTGTAGCCTGACCGGCGGCCATACTCTGCGGCCCGTAGGAAATGAGGTCACCGGGTCGCCTGTTTCCGTCTCAGCCCGCGAATTTCACAGCGCAGTGACAAGGGAAGGGTATTCCGCGTACCGGTTTTTCCTGCTGCAGATGAAGATGGCTCTGCCGGATATCGGAAATCTTCATTTTTGTGATATCGCTGATACGCTGGCCGGCGAGTCATTTCAGCAACATGGCGCGCTGCAAATAATCAGCATAGGTCGCGCAGTGATATATTTTTCGCATTATTTCTCTATCCAGTCGGCTGCGTCTGATTCGGACGTTAAGCACGCGGCCTGGAAGTGCCGGCTTAAAGCCGGAACTGGCTTTCCCGGCGCTCGGAGGTTTTCTGACCAAAGCCACAGTAATATTGCGGAAGCAATATTCGGGGCAGGCTGCGCCATGATAAATTTATTCTGTTCAATAAGATGCGAAAAATATTACTGTTCGCTGTTTATTATCATGTGCGCATTTCTCTACACGCTTTATTAATTGCAACAATATAAAAATATTGTTTAACATTTCATTTATCTTTCACTGTTATACCGCGACTAATCAGGGTTTATATTGCAATGGAAGTTTTCATTCGCGACAATATCCGCCTTTTTGGCTAAAAGTTGAATAATATGTCGCCGGGACTTTTTAGAGTTTTGTTTTTACTGATGTTATTTTTCAGCGCAAGCGCCCTGGCGGTGAACTGCCAGCGCGCGGTCACGCCTCTGGAAAATACCATCTGCAATAATGATAACCTGCACTGGCTGGATAGCACGTTGATGGTCGTTTACCACCAGGCGTTGCAGCAGGAAGGTGTGGAAGACAGTAATAAAAAATATGACGACTGGGGAAAGCTGCTGAAGAAATGTACCTCCGATAACTGTATCGAACGGGCGTACTACGCCGGTATCAGTGCGTTATCCGACACCAATCGCGATTTCAAATGGGAAGGGAAATGGTGGAACATGCTGGCGCCAAATATGAGCGGTGGGGTGATCCAGTTCAGCCGAAACGCACAGTGGAGTGCGACGCTGGACATCCGCGCCTGGGCGGGCCTGAACCAGGACGAATTTACCGCCGAAGCACGCCGGTTCTACGGTATGCTCGCCGTGGATAATATCGCCGAGACCAGTAACTGTAAGCTGCTGCTGATCCCAAAAAAAGACGGCTCATTACAGGTTTACAGTAACTCAGACTGGGGTTGCCGATTATCCATGCCTGCAGGCGTATTTCTGGATGGGGCTTATCAACTCTCCGAAACCGATCCGCGACCTAAACCCACGCTGCTGTCGTTAGGGATATTCGCGGATGCGGTGCTGGATGAAAAATTCCGTCAGCTGGTGGGCGACGATTACCAGAACTTCGTCAACAGCGCGAACGTGTATATCTACCAGGATGATATCGATAATATCGGAGCGCGCGTGTTGTCGATGTGGGTACAGGGCGCCGCGAACAGCAGAACGGCCATCATCATGTATACGCCGAAGGGAGAAATCTGGGCCGGAAGGATCTCCCCGGCCAAAGGCGGCGGACTGGAACTGCATTACTACAGCACCGACGGAAGCGACCAGCGCAAAATGCCACGTACGCTGGCCAGCTGGAAATTACGTTTTCTGGATAACCAGACGG
>MIEI01000115.1 GCA_002095305.1 Pantoea brenneri | reverse complement strand
CTCAGCGCTGCGGATTGCCTGTCCCTGATCGACCCCTGCCTGCTCTGAAACTTCAGTGTGTATTGTTAAAAAGGGCACAATAGTGGAGGCCTGAGCGCCTCTGCTGCTGAAAGGGCTATCCGCAGCGCTGAGGCGTGACGTTGGGCCAGAACTCCACGTCGGGAAGCGTGGAGAGTTCGGGGCTGGCCAGGGAGGGCCGATCCGCGAACGGTTCGTCGGCATGACGTCAAAGCCGAAGGCACTGCGTCAGCGGCGGGAGGAGGGCCCGGCAGCAGCAGAGGTGCTCAGGCCCGCACCCCGGCCCGCTCGCGCAGAAAAAAGGCTGCCACGTTTGACCGTGGCAGCCTTTGCAAATTTATCCTTAACTGACCAGCATCAGGCAACCGGGCCCGCCTTTCTCTGGTGCAAAAGATCCCGTTCAGAAAATCAGTGCAGAATTTTTGCGAGGAAGTCTTTGGCGCGGTCAGACTGCGGGTTATTAAAGAAGTCATCTTTGTTGGTGTCTTCGATAATTTTGCCTTCATCCATGAAGATCACGCGATTGGCGACTTTACGGGCGAAGCCCATTTCATGCGTCACCACCATCATCGTCATCCCTTCATGCGCCAGTTCAACCATCACATCCAGCACTTCGTTAATCATCTCGGGATCAAGCGCGGAGGTCGGTTCATCAAACAGCATCGCAATCGGGTCCATGCAGAGCGCGCGGGCAATCGCCACACGCTGCTGCTGGCCGCCCGACAGCTGACCGGGAAACTTATCGGCATGCGCCGATAACCCCACCCGATTGAGCAGCTTCAGCCCTTTATCCCGCGCCGCGGCTTTATCGCGCTTCAGCACTTTCACCTGCGCCAGCACCAGATTATTGATAATGCTGAGGTGCGGGAACAGTTCGAAGTGCTGGAACACCATGCCGACCTTGCTGCGTAGCTGGGCGAGATTGGTTTTTTTGTTGTTCACTTCGGTGCCGTTCACCGTGATAACCCCTTGCTGAATCGGCTCCAGGCCGTTCACTGTTTTAATCAGGGTCGATTTACCGGAGCCGGACGGTCCGCATACCACCACCACTTCACCTTTTTTAACCTCGGTAGAGCAGTCGGTCAGCACCTGAAAGTGACCATACCACTTAGAAACGTTTTTCAGGCTAATCATTTAAACCGTCCTTTTTCTTTTTAGATAACTGACCAGCAGCGACGCGCTCAGGCTGATAACGAAGTAGACCAGACCGGCAAACAGAACCATTTCAACCTGGGTACCGTCGCGTTCACCAATGGTGGACGCTGTCCGGAAGAAGTCCGCCAGGCTTAAGACATAGACCAGCGAGGTATCCTGAAACAGTACGATCCCCTGAGTCAGCAGCAGTGGCACCATGGCACGAAACGCCTGCGGCAGGATAATCAGTTTCATCGACTGCCACTGGGTCATGCCCAGCGCCAGAGCCGCGTTACCCTGACCGCGCGAAATACTGATGATGCCGGCGCGAATAATTTCGGAGTAATAGGCCGCTTCAAACAGTGAAAAGGCCACCATGGCGGAGATCAGGCGGATATCAGTTTTCGGCGATAATCCCAGCACCTGCTGCAGAAAACTCGGCACCACCAGATAGAACCACAGCAGCACCATCACCAGCGGCACCGAGCGGAACAGGTTAACGTACAGTCTGGCGAACCAGCTGACTGGCTTGAGGGTCGACAGGCGCATCACCGCCAGCAGCGTGCCCCAGATAATCCCGAATACCACTGCGGTAATGGTGATCTTGAAGGTGATCACCAGGCCGTTAAGCAGATAGGGCAGGCTGGGAGTAATTGAACTCCAGTCAAACTCGTACATTACTTGCCTCCCCCGTTGCCAGGCAGACGCACTTTGCGTTCCACCAGGCTCATTAACAACATGATCACCAGGTTAATCGCGATGTAGGCCAGCGTAATGGCGGTGAACGATTCATAGGCGTGTGCGGAGTAGTCCAGCAGTTTGCCTGCCTGCGCCGCCATATCGACCAGCCCGATGGTCGAAGCGATGGCGGAGTTCTTGACCAGGTTGAGCATCTCTGAGGTCATTGGCGGCACAATCACCCGATAGGCGTTTGGCAGCAGCACATAGCGGTAGGTCTGTGGCAGGGTTAAACCCATCGCCAGACCGGCATTCTTCTGACCGCGCGGCAGTGACTGAATGGCGGCACGCACCTGCTCGCAGACGCGGGCGGCGGTAAACAGACCAAGGCAGATCATTGATGAGATGAAGAACTGAATGTTGGGGTCCAGCTCAGATTTAAACCACATGCCCAGCTTTTCGCCTACCAGTTCCGGGGCCACCAGATACCAGAAGAAGAACTGCACAATCAGTGGAATGTTGCGAAACAGTTCGACATAGCAGGTGCCAATGGTCGCCAGCAGGCGATTAGGCACGGTACGCAGAATGCCAAAAAGTGAACCTACGCAGAAGGCAATAATCCAGGCGCAACAGGAGACGGCAATCGTCACCTGAAAACCGGACCACAGCCAGCCGAGATAGGTCGTGTTACCGAACGGGGCCTGTTCGAGAAATATGCCCCAGTTCCAATCGATACCCATAACGAGCTCCGGTAAAAAAGGGTAGCTAAGCTACCCTGAAGATTGATGAACGGCGTTTTCTCTCCTGGACCAGGGGAACGACCCGGTTCAGTCTGTCTGTCCGCGCCGCGGTTTCAGCAATCGAGAGGGCAGCCAGGCCGCCCTTGTTATACCCGTCGTCATTCAGGCTGCATTTTTGTTGGCCACGTTTACTCACCCGAGTCACTTACCTGAGTAAGCTTATCGGGATTCATTCTCTTGCCGCCTCAATGCAAGCTGAAATCCATTGGGTATTTTCTTGTTAGTTCAGTGCTTTATCATTCGGCGTTTTGAACAGCGCTTTCATGTCATCCGACAGTTCAAAGTTCATGTTCAGGTTCTTCGGTGGGATTGGCTGTTTGAACCAGGTGTCGAACCATTTTTCAGCCTGGCCTGAGGTCTGCGCTTTGGCGATGGTTTCATCCACTAAGGTTTTGAACTGCGGATCGTCTTTACGCAGCATACAACCGTAAGCCTCTTTGGACTGCGGCGTACCTAAGATTTCCCAGTTGTCGGGTTTTTTCGCTTTGGCGCGTTCACCGGCCAGCAGAGCATCATCCATCATAAAGGCCACGGCACGGCCGGTTTCCAGCGTACGGAACGAGTCGCCATGATCCTTCGCGCTGATAATGCGCATTTCCATTTTCTGCTCATCGTTCAGTTTGTGTAACAGCACTTCAGAAGTGGTCCCGGAGGTCACCACCACGGTTTTGCCTTTCAGGTCGGTGAAATCTTTGATCGGACCGCCTTTCTTAACCAGCAGACGGGTACCAATGACGAAAATGGTGTCAGAGAAGGCTGCCTGTTTCTGGCGCTCAAGGTTGTTGGTGGTAGATCCACACTCAAAATCGTAGGTGCCGTTTTGCAGCAGCGGGATACGGTTTTGCGAGGTAATCGGGATCATTTTGATCTGCAGATCAGGCTTGTTCAGCTTCGCTTTAATGGCGTCCACAATGGCAGCGGAATAGGCTTGTGAGTAGCCGACGACTTTTTGCTGGTTGTCATAATAAGAAAAGGGAACTGATGATTCGCGGTGCCCGACCACAATGACGCCGTTGTCATTGATCTTCTTCAGGGTGCCGCTGAGATCTTCCGCCTGGGCCGCTCCCGCTGCTGCGCTGATCAGCAGAAGAGATAATGCCACTTTGCGTAGTTGCATGTTCCAACTCCTTCGTATGGAAAATGCACAGGATATAACCTGTGCTGATTATGATGTTGTGTGTATTTCCTGCTGCTTTTCTGGCTATCCCGTAGCGCAGCTGCGCGCAGAATAGTCACTAACATAGCGGATTGTTAACGCGATGAAACAAAAAAGTTTCTTTTTTGCGAGGTGATCCGCACCAAAAAAAGGCAATTTTTCCTGCCTGCGCGTTAACGGTGCAAGCGAAGCGATTATTTTGGTGCAACCGGCCTGCTATCAGCGTATGCAGTGCGCCTGTTTGCGAAAAACACTGAAATAATTAGCAATCATCGTGCCAGAAACGGGTTCCGGCGCGCTAACGCAGCAGAGTCTGCGGTGAGGGAAGGGGAAAATAGCAGGCAAAAGCGATAAAAAAAGGCGAAGCAGCCGCTTCGCCTTTGAGCAGGGTGAATCAGCGTCGGCGACGCAGCACCGCCGCCAGGGCGGCCAGCGCCGTCAGAATCCACACCGGCCAGACGCCAGCGTGCGCATAAGGAGTTTCACCGGTGGTCGGTACCACTTTGTCGGTTAACACTGCGCGGCTGAACTGCGGCAGCATCTTTTCAACCTCGCCGCTGGCATTCACCACTGCTGTCACGCCGTTGTTGGTGCTGCGTAACAGCGGACGGCCCAGCTCCAGCGCCCGCATCCGGGCCATCTGGAAATGCTGCCATGGGCCGATCGAGTGACCAAACCAGGCATCGTTAGAAACCGTCAGCAGGAAATTGGTGTCGGGATGGAAGTTGGCGCGCACCTGTTCACCCAGCACAATCTCATAGCAGATGGCGCTGGTCAGGTTGTAACCGGCCACCCTGAGCTGCGGCTGAAGGTAAGCGCCACGACTGAAAGCAGACATTGGCAGATCGAAGAACGGTGCCAGTGGACGTAGCAGATCGGCCAGCGGTACAAACTCCCCAAACGGCACCAGGTGATTTTTCTGGTAGCGATTGCCGCTGAAGTAGTTATAAGGCGCGTTGCCGCCTAACACGATCACCGTGTTGTAATCGTGATAGCGGTTCTGCTCGAGGCGCGAGTCTACGATGCCGGTCACCAGAGCACTGCCGCGCGCGCGTAGCTCATCATCCAGCGAGCGCAGGAACGGCTGCTGATTACTTTCCAGATCGGTAATTGCTGATTCCGGCCAGATGATAATCGGGGTTTTGCCGATCAACGGCTGGCTGAGTCCGCTGTAAATGCGCAGCGTGTTCAGCAACTGTTGCGGGTCCCACTTCATCGACTGCGGAATATCGCCCTGTACCAGGGCCACATCGACTGCACGGGCCGGTAACGGCTGAACCCACTGGACGTAGCGCAGCGGCCAGGGTAAGGCCAGCAGCAGCAGGGCCGCGACCAGGCTTTTTACATTGCGCTGTTGCAGGGCATACACCAGCAGACCGGCGACCACCATCAGCAGAAAGGTAATGGTTTCCACGCCGCCCAGCGGCGCTACGCCTTTCAGCGGGCCATTGATCTGGCTGTAACCAAACTGCAGCCACGGAAAGCCGGTGAGGATCCAGCCGCGCAGAAACTCGGTGATCTGCCATAACGCCGGGGCCGCCAGCGCCAGACGCCATAACGTCGTGCGCGGCCACAGGCGATTGAGCAGCCCGGCAAACAGCGCCGGATAGATCGCCAGATAGGCCGCCAGCAGCACCACCAAAAAGACGTTCACCGGACCAGGCATCCCACCAAAGGTCGCAATGCTGACGTAGACCCAGTTGATGCCGCTGCCGAACAGGCCAAACCCCCAGACGAAGCCAATCGCACTGGCCTGAGGGCTGGTGCGATTAAGGGTCAGAAGCTGTAAGCCGCACAGCGACAGCAGTGCGGCGGGCCAGAAATCGTAAGGAGAGAAGGCGAGGGTGCCAGACGCACCCGTTAATAAAGCCAGCAGCAGGCGAACCCGCTGACGCGGGTAAAGTGAGGCTAAAGCCATAAACTTATTCGTCATCCAGTTGAGGTTGTGGCGAATTATCCGGAATAGTGACATGAACCTGGATGATACGGCGGCTGTCGGCCATCGCAACTTTGAACTGATAACCTTCGATGTCGATGCTCTCACCGCGCGCGGGCAGATGGCCGAAGCCCTGCATCACCAGGCCACCAATGGTGTCGACTTCGTCATCGCTGAACTGCGTGCCGAACACCTCATTGAAATCTTCAATCGCGGTTAACGCCCGCACCGTAAAGGTGTGGCGGTTAAGCTGACGGATATCACGATCCTCTTCGTCGTCATACTCATCCTCAATCTCACCGACGATCAGCTCCAGAATGTCTTCGATGGTGACCAGGCCGGAGACGCCGCCGAACTCATCGATCACAATCGCCATGTGGTAACGCTGAGAACGGAACTCTTTCAGCATCCGGTCTACGCGTTTGCTTTCAGGCACCACTACCGCCGGGCGCAGCACTTTCTCAATGCTGAACGGTTCAGATTCGCTGCTCATAAACGGCAGTAAATCTTTCGCCATCAGGATCCCTTCAACGTGATCTTTGTCTTCGCTGATCACCGGGAAGCGCGAATGCGCCGACTCGATAATCACGTCCAGACACTCTTCGAGGTTCTGATTGCGTTTCAGGGTAATCATTTGCGAGCGCGGGATCATAATGTCACGCACGCGCTGCTCCGCAATATCCAGCACCCCTTCGAGCATGTCACGGGTATCCTGGTCAATCAGGTCTTTATGATTTGAGTCGCGGATCAGCTCCAGTAGCTCATCACGGTTTTTCGGTTCACCGTGAAAAAGTTGGTTGATCAACAGGGAAAAGAATCCCTTTTTACTACTGGGTGCATCGCTGTTTTGAGAATGGTCGTCGCTCATGGCGGTTTTTAAAGATCTCTCTGGTGAGGAATTAACGCTGCCAGCGCAGCGCTGGCAGCAGGATAGCCGGAACCCGGAGGTCAGGCGTCTTCTTTCTCCGAAATGTACGGATCAGGATAACCAAGAGCAAGCATTATCTCGGTCTCCAGTGACTCCATCTCTTCGGCTTCGTCGTCTTCAATATGGTCGTAGCCCAGCAGATGAAGCGTGCCGTGTACCACCATGTGTGCCCAGTGGGCCTCAGTGCTTTTGTGCTGCTCAGCCGCCTCCTGCTCGACCACCTGACGACAAATAATCAGGTCACCGAGCAGCGGTAGTTCGATGCCAGGCGGCGCTTCAAACGGGAAAGAGAGCACGTTGGTTGGTTTATCTTTACCGCGATAAGTCAGATTAAGCTCATGACTTTCCGCTTCATCAACCAGACGCACCGTTACTTCGCTTTCCGGCTGGAAAGGGGTGACCGCCGCTGAAAGCCAGCGGTGAAACTGGCTTTCAGTGGGCAGATCGGCGCTGTTTTCACAGGCGATCTGCAGGTCAAGAATCACCTCGCTCATTTGCTCTCCTGCGTTACGCTCTGGGCGGCCAGCGCCTCGCGTTTACGCTCTTCAGCCTGCTGGTCGCGACGTTTCTGATCGGCCGCTTCCCAGGCTTCATAGGCGGTGACGATACGGGCTACAACCGGGTGGCGCACCACATCTTCACTGTGGAAGAAGTTGAAGCTGATCTCTTCCACTTCCGACAGCACTTCAATCGCATGACGCAGGCCCGATTTAACGTGGCGCGGCAGGTCGATCTGAGTGACGTCACCGGTAATGACCGCTTTAGAGTTGAAACCGATACGCGTCAGGAACATCTTCATCTGTTCGATGGTGGTGTTCTGGCTCTCATCGAGAATGATAAACGCGTCATTCAGCGTACGGCCACGCATATAGGCCAGCGGAGCCACTTCAATCACGTTGCGCTCCATCAGCTTCTCAACCCGCTCAAAGCCGAGCATCTCGAACAGTGCGTCATACAGCGGACGCAGATAAGGGTCCACCTTCTGACTCAGATCGCCGGGCAGAAAGCCGAGCTTCTCGCCCGCTTCAACTGCCGGGCGGGTCAGCAGGATTCGGCGTATCTCCTGACGTTCCAGCGCATCGACCGCCGCCGCGACGGCCAGGTAGGTTTTACCGGTCCCGGCCGGGCCAACGCCAAAGGTGATGTCATGGTCGAGCACGTTCGCGATGTACTGTGCCTGGTTTGGCGTGCGTGGCTTGATGACGCCGCGCTTGGTCTTGATATTGACCGCTTTGCCATATTCCGGCACGCTTTCGGCGGTCTGCTCCAGTACCCGGCTCTCTTTGATCGCCAGATGGATCTGGTCCGGCTCAATATCCGGAATGTCGCCGCGTACCGGTGCGGTATCCACATAGAGTGTTTTCAGAATGTCAGCCGCCGCATTCACGCAGAGTGCGCGCCCCACCAGCTTAAAGACGTTGTCCCGACGGTTGATCTCAATGCCCAGACGACGTTCAAGCTGTTTCACATTATCGTCAAATGGACCGCACAGGCTCATCAGACGACGGTTATCGGCCGGTTCAAGGGCGATTTCACGAGTTTCGATATTCAAACGAATCCTTTGGGTCACTCAGGGCCAGTTATGAGGTGTGTCTGACGCACCGTTGGGCTTAACCGGATGCACCATAACGAAATTATTTATGCCGTAACGCCTGGGCGCAAGCTTAAGAAAAGATATTTGGGCGGCACTTTCAGAAACCAAGTGCAACAAAGTGAAATTGGCGGCAATGCTGCGCGCATTGCCGCAATTATGGCAGGCATCAAGGCTGGAACAGACCTACGCCGATCTCGTTCTCTTTACGGGTACGGGCGATAACGGAAGCCGGGCTTTCTGCCATACGCAGTCCCATCTCTTCTTCGGTACGCACCAGTTTGCCGCGCAGCGAGTTGGTGTAGACGTCGACGATTTCGACATCAACGAACTTACCGATCATCTCAGGCGATCCCTCAAAGTTCACCACCCGGTTATTTTCGGTGCGGCCAGAAACTTCCATGACGTTCTTACGGGAGATCCCTTCCACCAGGATACGCTGCACCGTGCCGAGCATCCGCCGGCTGATAGCCATCGCCTGCTGATTGATGCGATCCTGCAGGATCCAGAGACGCTGCTTTTTCTCTTCTTCGCTGACGTCATCCGGCAGGTCAGCCGCCGGGGTGCCCGGACGTGCAGAGTAGATAAAGCTAAAGCTGATGTCGAAATTGACATCGGCAATCAGCTTCATGGTCTGTTCGAAATCCTGCTGAGTTTCACCCGGGAAGCCGATGATGAAGTCAGAACTGATCTCAATATCCGGGCGCGCCGCGCGCAGCTTACGGATAATCGCCTTATACTCCAGCGCCGTGTGCGCCCGTTTCATTAGCGTCAGGATGCGGTCGGCACCGCTCTGGACCGGCAGGTGCAGGAAGCTCACCAGCTCCGGCGTATCGCGGTAAACCTCGATAATGTCATCGGTGAACTCAATCGGGTGGCTGGTGGTGAAGCGAATACGATCGATCCCGTCGATGGCCGCCACCAGGCGCAGCAGTTCAGCGAAGGTGCAGATGCCGCCATCAAAAGTGGCACCGCGATAGGCGTTAACGTTCTGGCCGAGCAGGTTAACTTCACGCACGCCCTGGGCCGCCAGTTGGGCGATCTCCAGCAGAATGTCGTCGCTCGGACGGCTGACTTCTTCACCGCGAGTATAAGGCACCACGCAGAAGGTACAGTACTTGTTGCAGCCTTCCATGATGGAGACGAAGGCGGTCGGACCTTCTGCACGCGGCTCGGGCAGACGGTCAAATTTCTCGATTTCCGGGAAGCTGATATCCACCACCGGGCTTTTGCTGCCGCGCACGGTGTTAATCATTTCCGGCAGACGGTGCAGAGTCTGCGGGCCAAAGACGATATCGACGCAGGGCGCACGCTGGCGAATGTGATCCCCTTCCTGCGATGCCACGCAACCGCCGACGCCGATGATCAAATCCGGGTTACGCTCTTTTAACTTTTTCCAGCGCCCCAACTGGTGGAAAACCTTCTCCTGCGCTTTCTCGCGAATAGAACAGGTGTTGAGCAGCAGAATATCCGCCTCTTCAGCGACCTCGGTCAGCGTGTAGCCGTGCGTACTGTTCAGCAGGTCAGACATCTTAGATGAATCATACTCATTCATCTGACATCCCCAGGTTTTGATATGCAGTTTTTTTGTCATCGAACTAGCCATTGATTCAGTGCAGTGGAGTGCAGGGCGCGTATTGTAATGCTTTGATGCTGTTGTGACCAGCCTAAGGGCTTTTCTGATCGTGCCAGAATTTTCCGGTACACTTTGCTTCAATCAGACCCGTGTTGCGCAGGCTGGCGGGAAAAGAAGAAGGATATAAGCAATGCAGGATAACCAGTTTGATGTGGTGATCGTCGGCGGCGGCATGGTGGGAGCCGCGCTGGCGTGTGGGCTGACGCAGCAGCAGTTCCGCGTGGCGGTGATTGAGCGCGCTGAGCCGGCCCCGTTTGCGGCAGAGAGCGATCCCGATCTGCGGATCTCGGCCATCGGCTCATCGTCGGTAGCGTTACTGAAGCAGCTTAACGTCTGGTCGCGGGTTGAGGCGATGCGATGCGCCCCGTATCGCAAGCTGGAGACCTGGGAGTGGCAAACCGCACAGGTCAGCTTCGATGCCGCCTCGCTCGGCCTGCCGGAACTGGGTTTTATGGTGGAAAACAGCGTGCTGCAACGGGCGCTGTGGGAAGAGATGCAGGCGCTTGGTGTTACGCTCTGCTGTCCGGCCACGCTGGAGAATTTGCAGCAGGAGAATGGCGGCTGGCGCGTCGACCTGAGCGGCGGCGAGACGTTGCATGCCCGGCTGGTGGTGGGCGCAGATGGCGCTAACTCACAGGTGCGGCAGATGGCGGGGATTGGCATCCACGGCTGGAGCTATGCGCAGTCTTGCCTGCTGATCAGCGTCACCTGTGAACATCCGGCCGGCGATGCCACCTGGCAACATTTTACTCCGCAGGGGCCACGCGCCTTTCTGCCGCTGTATGACAACCGCGCCTCGCTGGTGTGGTATGACGCGCCAGCGCGGATACGCCAGCTCCAGGCGATGGCGCTGCCTCAGCTGGAGAAAGAGATTGCCAGCCACTTCCCGGCGCGTCTGGGGCGGTTTAAAGCCCATGCTGCGGGCGGGTTCCCGCTGGTGCGGCGTCATGCGGCGCGTTACGTGCTGCCAGGACTGGCGCTGGTGGGCGATGCGGCACACACCATCAACCCACTGGCGGGGCAGGGCGTTAACCTGGGTTACCGCGATATTGATGCGTTAATTGAGGTGCTGGTGACCGCGCGCGGTGCGGCGGAAGACTGGGCGGCTGAGCGGATATTGCAGCGCTATCAGCGTCAGCGTCGCACCGACAATATGCTGATGCAGGGCGGGATGGATCTGTTCTATTTCGCCTTCAGCAATCAGCTGGCACCGCTGCGCTTTGCACGTAACCTTGGGTTGATCGCCGCCGAGCATTCCGGGGTGCTGAAGCGTCAGGTGTTGCGCTATGCGCTGGGATTGTAAATCAGCCTGAAAGCGTTGTACGGCTCGTGATAAGGCGGGCCGCTACAATCGACCGTCATTGGACAGGGAAGCACAAAAACAACAAAGCCCGCAAAAGCGGGCTTCATTGTGCAATTTGGCTGGGGTGCAGGGATTCGAACCCCGGAATGCTGGTATCAGAAACCAGTGCCTTACCGCTTGGCGACACCCCAATAGGTGTTAATTCAAATTGTCTTTTGTGTGGCTGGGGTGCAGGGATTCGAACCCCGGAATGCTGGTATCAGAAACCAGTGCCTTACCGCTTGGCGACACCCCAATAATAT
>MIEI01000114.1 GCA_002095305.1 Pantoea brenneri | reverse complement strand
CGCCCGGTTGGCAGGTTCACCACAAGATCCCACTCGATGACAGTGGAACAAATGCCCTGAATAATCTGATACTGATCCAAAACTCGCCATATCACTCCGCGCTTTCAAAGACACAGGCGATAATCACTAAAGACCTCCCATACAACGCCAGCACTAACGTTTTATGGCCTTCGCCGAACGGCGTAATTTACCCTGTAGGGAAGTGAAAACGAGATGAATAACACAATTCAGATAATGGGTATCTTCAAAAATTTGATGATTTCCGATAGTTACCCGATAGCCAGCCCAATAGCACCAGATGTTATTACGGACTTGAAGCGCAAGCCTGCGCCAATGGAATGGGATGAAACTAAACGTGGTGTTTACTCGGATATTCAGAAACTAGTGATGAATCGCCAGGACTACGCCGATATGCTCGAAGTCATGGATGGTCTGGAATACAACGGACTCACCCTGTATAGCTTGACGCAGGCAGAGAATGGTGAGTTGGCATGGTCAAATATCTATATTAGGAACATTGATACGCGCGATAATGACGTCTACGTTGATCCCAATCTGACAGACAAACTGCTGATTGGTGAAGATGGAATGTCCGTATTCGTGTACAGCTTCAAAGAGAAGTGTTTTCAGATTCGTGACAAAGCATCAACTGATTACGTTATTGAAGAGTACGAAACCTTCAGCGACCTCTTATCGGCCCTTATCGACATAGTAAAATAAAATTATCTCTGTCTTAGGGGCATTGACAATAGAACACCCAAAGTTGATAGAACACAGAATTATAAAGTGCTGTTGAAGCCCCCCGACCAATCTATGTCAAGTTGGTCGAGGGGATCCTCCGATGAAACAGTGTCCAATATTACGGGGTCAGTTCAAATTACGGTGCTTTTTTTGCTGGCTTAATAGCGCTGTAATCGTTGCAGCGCCGTCTCAATCGGCTGGTCGCCGCTGGTCAGCTCGATAATCTGATACTTAATCGCCGGAGTTTCAATCAGGCCAGCCAGCGTGGCGGCGACATCATCACGCGGGATTTCCCCGTACGGGATCGCCAGATCGGCCTGTACCCGACCGGTGCCGGCTGCATCGGTTAGCGTTCCCGGACGCAAGATTACCCATTCCAGCCCGCTCGCCACCAGCCGCGCATCCGCCAGCCTTTTGACCCGCATATAGTTTTCAAATCCTTCCGAAATCGCTTTACCGCGACCAGCATCCGGAAACGCCGAGACCAGAATAAAGCGTGGCACACCCGCCTGTTCCGCCGCCGCGACCGCCAGATCCAGCCCGTCGCCGTCAATCGCATTGGTCAGCGCAATACCCGCTCCACCCGCACCGGCGGTGAAAACCACCACCTCGTGACCGGCCATCTTTTGCGCCAGCTCGTCAACCGTCAGTTGCTGAATATCACCTGATACCGGCTGCGCACCAGCGGCCTGCAGGGTAGCAGCCTGCTCCGGTTTACGGTGCAGCGCCGAAACCGCGTGCTGCTTAGCGCTTAGCTGGCGGGTCAGTCGCAGACCCACTTTACCCGCCGCGCCGATAATAAAACATGCCGCCATAATCTCAGTTCCTCTGTTAATTCAGCGAGAGCAGAAGTATAGCCATCAGCCAGAGACAAAACAGGCGCCTGATGCGGCGCCTGTTGACTTACTGCGGGATCACTTTTTCCGCTTTCAGCTTATCAAACAGCTGAGTGAAGGAGTCGAGCGTACTGCGATAGCCGGTGAAGCCCGCTTTGCGACTTTTGCTCATGTCGGTGAAGGCTTCCATCGGACGACCAAGATCGGCGTCGGTATGCCACCAGGACGCGAGCTTATTGATGTCCGCTTCGCGCAGCTGGTGACGCTGGGCAATCTCCTGCCAGGCGCTGGCCGCTTCCTGCATCCGGCCTTCCAGCGGCATCATCTGCGCCGGGAATTCGGCCGCCTCGATACCGAAATAGCCAGCCAGCTTCGGCCACATCCAGCTCCAGCGGAACACATCGCCGTTCACGGCGTTGAAATCCTGATTGGCCGCCGCAGGAGACGTAGCCGCCCAGTGCAGTTGCTCAGCCAGCAAACCGGCGTCGGTCATGTCAGCCACGCCATTCCACTGCTCTGGCGAGCCGGGGAAAATAAACGGCCAGCCTTTCTCTTTGCACAGCGTGGCATACACCGCCAGCGTCTGACCCATGTTCATCGCGTTACCGACGGCGTAACCGATAATGGTGTGCGGACGATGGACGCTCCAGCGGTAGTCATATTTTTCCGCGCCAGCAAACAGCTCATCTTCCTGAGCATAATAGAAGTTGTCGACTGGCTGACGACCCTGCTCTTCACGGAACGGCGTTACCGGCACCGCGCCTTTGCCGTAGGCTTCAAACGGGCCCAGGTAGTGCTTAAGACCGGTTACCAGCGCGACGTGTGCGCCCTTCAGCCTTTCGCCCAGCGCCTCGATGACGTTGCGTACCATGCCGCCGTTAACCCGGATGTTCTCTTTTTCATTCTCCTGACGCGCCCAGACGCTGAAGAAAACGGCATCCGGTTTCACCGACTTCAGTGCTTCGCGCACCGCGTCAGCATCGGTCAGATCGGCTGTCAGACTGGTCGCGCCTTCCGGTACCGCGCCGCGTCCGCGTGACAGACCGGTCACCTGCCAGCCCTCCTGCTGCAGTTTATCCGCCAGTGCGCGGCCGATAACGCCGCTGATACCCACAATCAAAGCCTGTTTTTTCATTTGATTTCTCCTCGTTTTGCGTAATGCTAAGCCTAATAGAGAATTGAGTTCTTATCTCTGGCATTAATTCATAGCATTCTCAACCTGAGTTCATTAATCGATGCACGATCAGCGCCTCAAAGATATCCTGCCTTTTGTTGCCAGCGTGGAATGCGGCAGCTTTACCGCTGCCGCTGAGCGCCTGCATGTTACCGGCTCGGCCGTCAGTAAAAGTGTCAGCCGGCTTGAAACAAGATTAGGTTCCCGATTGCTGGAACGCACGACCCGCAGCCTGCAATTGACCGATGCCGGCAGCGCCTATTACCAGACCTGCCTGCGTATTCTGGAAGATCTGGCCGAGACCGAAGCGGTGCTGGCGGCGCAGCGCACCATTCCCTCCGGCCGCCTAAGACTGGCGGTGCCCAACACCTATGGCCGGCTTAACGTGATGCCGTTGCTGATGCCGTTCTGTCAGCAGCACCCTGAACTGGCGCTCAGCCTGAGTTTTTCCGATCGGTTCGTCGACCTGTTTGATGAAGGGATGGATGTCGCGGTGCGGATTGGCGGTGCGCCCGACCTGCCCGCCTCGCTGGGCTGGCGTAACATGGGCCGTGAGCAGATGCAGTTCTGCGCTGCACCGACCTATCTCGATCGTGAAGGCCGGCCGCACAACCAGGCCGGGTTACTGAATCACCGCGCCATCCTTTATCAGCGCGTTGACGGCAGCACCAAACCCTGGCTGTTTACTACTGAAGATGGTCAACCGAACTGGCGCGATGTGCCTTACCGGATGGCATTAGGTGATGTGGATGCGCAGATGCAGGCGGTAAAAGCTGGTCTGGGTATCGCACAAATGCCTTCCTGGCTGATTCGCCAGTCAGTCGCCGTCGGAGAACTGGAGATCGTTCTTCCCCAGTTGCAGCCTGACGGACTGACGCTCAGCGTAGTGTGGCCTCGTCGCAAACAGTTTCTGCCCAAAGTGGATGCACTGCTCTCTGCCCTGAGCGGCCTGGTGATCCGCTAATCTGACGGCGCAGACCCTCCGGTCGCGCCCATCGTCCGCCTGCCGGCTGTTATTTTAATTCCCCCTGCGGTTTGGGATGTTTATTTCATCCTGCGGTTATTTATCCGAAAATAAGACAATTCCAGCCCCTTTGTTTCACCGGCCCCGCCTTCTCTTCACATGGTGACGCTTTATTTCCGCGCTCAATAACCGGCTTAAATTTAAACCGTTTATTCGCATCCTGATGGAATCCCATCAAAATAAAATGGCCGGAAGGCTTGAGCTCACAAAATGAAAACTAAATTCCAAATATAATTTAACCCGAAATATAAATATCAGTAGGGTGAATGCTCCTTCATGTTCTGACGTTTTACCTGGCCTGTTTTCACCTGGAGTTTTCATGGAAAAAGAACTGTATATCTCGTCGAACCCGGCATCTGGCCCCAATAGCGCCACCCGTACCGAGCCGTTTGTGAAGATTATTGCGCTGGTGGCGACGCTGGGCGGCCTGCTGTTTGGCTACGACACCGGCGTGGTGTCGGGTGCGCTGCTGTTTATGCGTGGCGATCTGCACCTCACCCCGCTGACCACCGGACTGGTCACCAGCTCGCTGCTGTTTGGTGCCGCCTTTGGCGCACTGGCCGCTGGCCACCTGGCGGATAGCCTCGGCAGACGGCGCATCATCATTGCGCTGGCGCTGATTTTCGCCTTCGGCGCAGTGGGCTCAGCCATCGCCCCGGACGTGGAGTGGATGATCGCCTCACGCCTGTTTCTCGGATTCGCGGTAGGCGGTGCGGCCGCGACGGTACCGGTCTATATCGCAGAAATCGCGCCAGCCAATAAACGCGGCCAGCTGGTGACGCTGCAGGAGCTGATGATCGTCAGCGGCCAATTGCTGGCGTACATCTCCAACGCCACCTTCAACGATATCTGGGGCGGCGAAAATACCTGGCGCTGGATGCTGGCACTGTCGATTGTGCCCGCCATCCTGTTGTGGATTGGCATGATATTCATGCCGGAAAGCCCGCGCTGGCACGTGATGAAAGGCCGCAGTCAGGCGGCCCGCGAGGTGCTGGAGAAAACCCGCGCAGCCGAGGATGTGGAGTGGGAACTCGAAGAGATCGAAGAGACGATTGAAGAGAACCGCCAGCAGGGCAAAGGCCGGCTGCGCGATCTGGCCACGCCGTGGCTGATGAAAATATTCCTGCTCGGCATTGGTATCGCCGCCATTCAGCAGCTGACCGGCGTAAATACCATCATGTACTACGCGCCGACCATGCTGACAGCCGCTGGCCTGAGTAACGATGCCGCGCTGTTTGCCACCATCGCTAACGGTGCGATTTCAGTGGTGATGACCCTCGTCGGCATCTGGCTGATCGGCAAAGTCGGCCGTCGCCCGCTGGTGCTGATTGGTCAGATGGGCTGTACCTGCTGCTTATTCTTCATCGGGCTGATCTGCTGGCTGATGCCGGAATATCAGCAGGGCGCGGTTAACCTGCTGCGCGCTTATCTGGTACTGGCGGGAATGCTGATGTTCCTCTGCTTCCAGCAGGGTGCGCTGTCGCCGGTGACCTGGCTGCTGCTGTCGGAAATTTTCCCTGCCCGGATGCGCGGCATCTGCATGGGTGGCGCGGTCTTTTCACTGTGGATCGCTAATTTCGCCATTTCGATGGCCTTCCCGCTGTTATTAGCCGCCTTTGGTCTGTCGGGTGCGTTCCTTATTTTCGCCCTCATCGGCATCGGTGGTTCTGTTTTCGTCATGAAGTTTATTCCCGAAACCAAAGGAAGAAGTCTTGAGCAGGTAGAGCACTATTTCTACGCGCTTTATAACGGCAAAAAATAATGCTGCCGCATGGAGCCCGCAGAGATATCACTTTCGCTTAACGACGGTCAGAGAGGAAATAGCGACGTTCACCGATTAAATAACCGATGACGATTAAACCCGATTATTACGCACACATTACTTTCAGGAAATGACTATGAGCTTATCTATTCCACAGGCACGTTTTTGTGTAAACCGCAAAATTGCGCCCACTCTGAGCATCGAACGTTTTTTTAATCTGGTGACTCAGCTGGGTATTCATAAAGTCGAACTGCGCAACGACATGCGCAGCGGACGCGTTACCGACGATCTGACCGGTGAACAGGTTAAGGTGCTGGCACGCCAGTCAGGCATTGAGATCGTTACCATCAATGCGGTCTACCCGTTTAACCAGCTGAACGATGAGGTGCTGCAGCGCACCCGCCAGCTGCTGAGCGATGCCCGGGCGGTTGGTGCCGAGTCGCTGGTGCTCTGCCCGCTGAACGATGGCACCCCGATCAGCGCGGCGGATACCGTTGCTGCGCTGAAAATCTTAGGGCCGCTGTTTGCCGACTACGGCATTCAGGGACTGGTGGAGCCACTTGGCTTTCCGCAAAGTTCGCTGCGCTCAGCAATTCAGGCGCAGGCGCTGATCAAACAGGCCGATGTACCGTTCCGGTTGCTGATTGATACCTTCCACCATCATCTGTTTGAGGATGCTGAAAACGGCTTCGAACAGGAGATTGATGTGCAGCAGATCGGGCTGGTTCACCTGTCTGGCGTCACCGATCCGCGGCCGGTCGCCCAGCTTACCGATGAAGAACGCATCATGCTGAGCGCCGACGATCGCTTACGCAGCAAGCAGCAGGTCGAGCGGCTGGAAAAAATGGGCTACACCGGCCTTTACGCCTTTGAACCGTTCTCATCGGTGATGAATGACTGGCAGGAAGCAGACATCATCCGCGAAATTCGCGACAGCATTCAGCTGTTGAACCACTCAGCCTGATTAAGGAAGCACTATGACTATCAATATTGGCGTTATCGGAACCGGTGCGATCGGTCGCGAACACATCCGTCGTTGCAGCACGGTATTACAGAATGCGCGGGTGGTAGCACTCAACGACATCAATCGTGACAACTGTCAGCAGGTTGTCGATCAGCTGACGCCTGAAGCGCGTATTTATGATAACGCGATTGAGCTGATCAACGATCCGCAGGTCAATGCGGTGCTGGTCACCTCCTGGGGTCCGACCCATGAAGCCTTTGTGCTGGCCGCTATCGAGGCTGGCAAAGCGGTGTTCTGCGAGAAGCCGCTGGCGGTCACCGCCGAAGGCTGTCTGAATATTGTTGAGGCGGAGATCAAGGCGGGTCGCCAGCTGGTGCAGGTCGGATTTATGCGGCCGTATGACAGCGGCTACCGGGCACTGAAAGCGGTGATCGACAGCGGCGAGATTGGCGAACCGCTGATGCTGCACTGCGCGCACCGTAACCCGGAAGTGGGTGACAGCTACACCACCGATATGGCCATCACCGATACGCTGATCCACGAACTGGATGTGCTGCGCTGGCTGCTGAACGATGACTATGTCAGCGCACAGGTGATCTTCCCGCGCAAAACCCGTAAGGCCTCGTCACACCTGCGCGATCCGCAAATCGTGTTGCTGGAAACCGCCAAAGGCGCGCGTATTGATGTCGAAATTTTTGTTAACTGTGAATATGGCTATGACATTCAGTGCGAAGTGGTGGGTGAAAGCGGCATTGCCCGTCTGCCTGAGCCGATGTCAGTGCAGCTTCGCAGCGCAGCTAAGCTGTCGACCACTATCCTGACCGACTGGAAAAAGCGTTTTATTGACGCCTATGACGTCGAGCTGCAGGCGTTCATTAATAACGTTATCGCTGGTGAGATGACCGGTCCCTCAGCCTGGGATGGCTATGCGGCTGCGGTGGCGGCCGACGCCTGCGTCGCGGCGCAGAATTCCGGTCAGATTGTGCCGGTAACGATGGCGGAAAAACCGGCATTTTATCGCTGAAAGCAACGCTGCACGGCGGGTTCCGCCGTGCATTTCCTCATCCCTGCGTCCCTTTTTTCAGCGGCTCCTCACGCATCAGCAGCGACAGGATAAAGGCCAGCACCATGACGCAGGCCGCCATCATAAATGCCGCATGAATCGCCGCACCAAACGCCTGCAGATAATCGTGCCGGATATCGGCCGGCAGCTGATTCAGCGCTGCGGGCGAGATCGCGGGCGACAGCACGGTTCCGGCCGGCATCAGCGCTTCAAGCTGCGATTTCAGCACCTGACTGAAAATGGTGCCAAACAGCGCCACCCCAATTGAGCCGCCAATCGAACGAAACAGCGTCACCGACGAGGTGGCTACGCCGGTCAGCGCCGGTTCAATGCTGTTCTGCACCACCAGCACCAGTATCTGCATCACCATGCCCAGTCCCATCCCCAGCACGGCACTAAATAACTGAAGCTGCCATAACGGCGATGTGATGGTAATGGTGGTCATCAGCGCCAGCCCGGCGGTAGCCAGTAAGGTGCCGACAATGGGGAACAGGCGATAACGTCCGGTTTTGCTGATGATGCGTCCGCTGATAATAGAGGTGGTCAGCAAGCCGCCCATCAGCGGCAGCAGTTGCAGGCCCGCCTCGGTTGGCGTGGCCCCTTTGACCACCTGCAGATAAAGCGGCAAAAAGGTGACGCTGCCAAACAGCGACATACCAATAATGAAGCCGATCAGACTACTCAGCACAAAGCTGCGGTTGCGGAACAGCGTGAGCGGAATAATCGGTTCCCACGCCCGGCGTTCTTCATAAATAAAGCCAATGCAGCCGACCAGACCGAACGCCAGAATGCACCACAGTTGCGGATCGGACCACGGCCTGATGGTGCCCCCTTCGCTGGTAAACAGGGTAATGCCCAGCAGCGCCATGCTCAGGCAGATCGCGCCCGGGTAATCAATTTCGTGCCGGGTGCGTTTACCGCCTGAATTGAAGACGATGCCGATCACCAGCAGAGCGAACAGACCCAGCGGCAGATTGATATAGAAGATCCAGCGCCAGGAGACGTGTTGCACAATTGCGCCGCCCAGCAGCGGTCCCAGCACCGTGGCCAGCCCGAACACGCCGCCGAATAAGCCCTGATATTTTCCCCGTTCAGCCGGTGGGATCACATCGGCCACCGCCGCCATACTGACCACCATCAGCCCGCCGCCACCCAGTCCCTGTAGCGCCCGGGTCAGCACCAGTTGCGTCATATTCTGCGCCAGACCACACAGTGCGGAGCCCAGCAGAAACAGCACTATCGCAATCTGCAGTACCCGTTTGCGGCCAAACAGATCGCCGAATTTACCGTACAGCGGCACCACAATGGTCGATGACAGGGTATAAGCGGTCACAATCCATGACAGCCGATCCAGCCCTCCCAGCTCGCCGGTGATGGTCGGCAGCGCAGTGGAGACGATGGTCTGATCCAGCGCAGCCAGCAGCATCACCAGCAGCAACGCGCTAAATAATAACCGCACCGGGGGCGCTTTCCCGTTGGGTTGTTCCTGCAATTCGCTCACCTTATCAAACAAAATTTAACCTATCCTGTTGTTTTTATTGAAATCACAAGCTTATAAATCAGTCTGTCCATCAGGATTTCACAAATAAAGCTGTTTTCCAACGACATATCAGAAGTTTAGCTGGAAAAAGAAAACGGTTTTCATCACAGGATGTTCGCGATCTCGCCGCTGAGCGGCAAGCGCATTCTGACGCACCAGGGTGGTACGCATACGAATCAGGCTACTGTGCTGCGCGATTTTGGCGGCGGCTGATTTAACCGCTCGGGGTGTTGAAAGTTTGAGCAATAGCAGATTATGAAAACAGCATGGTGATTCTGTGCCACTCCACAGTTTATCCTGGTGCTGGCGGTTAGTTTATTCACGAAGCCAGCGGATGTAGCCTGTTATTTTTCTTTAGAAGCCGGGATGAATTACTCATATACGCAAGGGTCAGGTAAATTCTGTTGCCAGATTCAGGCTCAACGGGTTCAGTTAAATGCCCGGATATAACCTTCATCCCTTTAACTGTCACTCACCCGACTCGCCGATGAATAACCTTCCCTGTCAGTCAGCATCTTAAAAACTATATGCACCATCACCACAAAAACAACGCGATACGGCCGCGGTATCATTATGCAGCGGCCGTCGGGATTATCATGGCGCAGTGATCACAATTGCCACGCGCCGATTTTGCGCGCGCCCCTGAGCGCTATTGTTGGGGGTAACCGGTGCACTCATGCCTAATCCACGGGTAGTGATATTTTCAGGCGGTATGGCAGCACCTTCCGCCCACTGTGCCGCTACCGCGTTAGCTCTTTTTAACGAGAGCTGTTGGTTATAGGCTGCTTTGCCGTAATTATCGGTGTGCCCGTCAATGCGCACATGCTTAATACCGGTTGACGCCAGGTTTTTCGCCATCGTCTTAATGTTACTTTTGCTGGTCGGGGTAAGCTCTGATTCGTTTACGCCAAACAGGATCTTATCGGATATGCCCAATCCCCAGCCTTCGGTATTTTGACTGAATCCGGCATTCTGCATCGCGGCGATCTGCGCATCGCTAAAACGCCCTTTCGACTGACACCCGACCAGGGCCAAAATAAGCACCATCAGGGAAATTTTTGTTTTCATAATTAAGCCTTACTTTTTCGCTTATTCTTGTACATATTCATATCGGCACGCTCGAGAATAGACTCAACCGTATCACCGTGTTGTGACCAGGCGTAGCCGATGGTAACCGAGGTAGTGATCGGCGTACCTTCAGCAATCACAATTTTTTGCATCATGGCCTGGTGAATGTTCTGCATGAGCAGCTGTAATTGCTCTTCACTGGCGCGACTGCTCACCAGCATTGCAAATTCATCCCCACCTAATCGGGCGACTAAATCCTGTTCAGCAGCCAATGATGAGAGGCGCGACCCGATAGCTTTTAATACCTCATCCCCGGCGGCATGGCCCCAGTTATCGTTAATGCTCTTAAAGCGATCGCCATCAAGAAACAACAAGGCAAAACGCTCTTCGGCATATTGCTGATCGAGCAGCTCAGTAAGACGAGCAGCAAAGGCGCTGCGGTTGGCAAGTCCGGTTAACGGATCTTCCAGCGCTTTGGCTGCCAGAGAGCGATTATCGCGAATAAGTGAGGCCTTCAGCGTTTGCATTTCCATCAGCAACGAGTTCAGGTCATCTGAAAACAGCTGAAACTCACTGGTCGGGCTCTCCGGGATACGCAGGGAAAAATCGCCAGACCGAATCACATAGTGAATCGAACTGGTAATGTTGCGCAGCGTTGCAATAATCCCTCGATGCAGAAACTCACTCAGCAGAAGCGAGATAATCAGCACACATAACATACCGCAGGTAAGAATCATAAAAGAGTAACGAATGAAACTCACCGCACCGGTCACCGTGCCTTCTAGCGTCAACGTACCAACAGTAACGTCTGCGTGATTTATATTAACCTTAAGAGGTTTAAGATAAATCCATTCACGTAATAACCGTGAATACCAGCCCGTCTGTTCTTTCTGAGCATGCCAGTCGACCAAAATAATCTGATCGCGGGTGGCCAGTTTCGCCGAATCGAACATGCCTTCATCGCCAAGCCGGGCAATTTTATTATGCGCATCGGAACTGTCGGCAAAAACGGTAGCGGCGGTTAGCGTGGTGCTTAACGTCGCGGCGATCAATTCAAGGTTTCGCTTCTCATAGTTTTTAATAAATAGCAGCGAGGTAGAGGAGAGCAACAGCCAGCACAACAGTAATATAACCGCAGAATTGATGGTGCTTATTTTTCGCAGTTTATTGCGTATCGATGATTTGTCGTTTCTGAATTTATCGTATTTCATGTTATTCGCTTCTATCGCGGGACAGCAAAAGCACGTCCGGACTCACCCTGACACCGCTTCTGGCAAGCGAATCAAGGTTAACGGAAAAAAGCGTACGATCCGGTTGAAAAATCATGCAAAAAGCAGCGCCAATGGTGCAATCCGCGTTGTTCTCCGCAAGGGTCAGCACGGCTCTTCCACTGAACTGCTGAATAAGTGCGACCTGCTGTTGCGACGTCTGATCGCCGAAATAGACTGCATCGCATCTGTGTGTCGGGAGGTCGCTGGCTTTAGTAAGATAAACAACAGTGAATGTCGCTGCCGGAGATGGTTTTTTTTCCGGCAAGGAGAGATGCCGGGCTG
>MIEI01000113.1 GCA_002095305.1 Pantoea brenneri | reverse complement strand
GCTTACGGCTCTCGGCACCATTGAGCACCGGGTTAAAGGACTTGAGCTGGGCGCGGACGATTACCTGATCAAACCATTTGCGTTTGCTGAGCTTCTTGCCCGAGTCAGGACACTTTTACGACGGGGTAACACAGTCATCACGGAAAGCCAGTTTAAGGTGGCTGATCTGATGGTAGACCTTGTTTCAAGAAAGGTTAGCCGCGCAGGGAAACGTATCTTGCTGACGAGTAAGGAGTTCTCTCTACTGGAATTCTTCATTCGTCATCAGGGAGAGGTGCTGCCCCGTTCGCTGATTGCATCGCAGGTCTGGGATATGAACTTTGACAGCGATACTAATGCTATAGACGTGGCAGTAAAACGCCTCAGGGCAAAGATAGACAACGATTATGAGCCTAAGCTGATCCAGACGGTCCGCGGCGTGGGATATATCCTGGAGGTTCCGGATGCGTTTTAATTTCTCAGGGCGCCTTACTCTCTCGCACTGAGACTAACCTTCTTTATCAGCCTGTCCACCATAATTGCGTTTTTTGCTTTTACCTGGTTTATGCTGCATTCCGTTGAAAAACACTTTGCAGAGCAGGATGTGCGGGATCTGAAACAAATCAGTATCGCGATGAACAGAATACTGCAGACACCTGTAGCTCCGGACCAAAAAAAAATAAGTAAAATCAAAGAATCCATATCAGATTACCGCAACGTCGCTGTTCTTATTTTGACTGATGGGGGTGACGTGTTGTTCAGTTCACCACAAGGAGCGACGTTACGTTCTGTGGTCAATGCATCAAACTTTACAGCGCATAGTCGGGCCAGGGAAATATTCCTCTGGACAGTAAAAGAGCCAACTTTACTTATGCGCAACGGCTCTGACATGAAAATGGAGACTTACAGAATCGTTGCATCTTCAGGCAAAGCAACGCTTAACGGAAAACCACAGACGTATCAGATGATAATTGGGCTCTCGATTGACTTTCATCTTCATTACCTTGAAGCACTAAAAAAGAATTTAATTGCCATTGCCTTCGTAATCAGCCTGTTGATAATTTTCATTATCCGCATAGCGGTTCGCCAGGGTCATCTTCCTCTCCGCAACGTCAGCAAGGCCATTAAAAATATTACCTCGGAGAACCTGGACATGAGACTGGAACCGTCCAAAGTTCCCATCGAACTGGAGCAACTGGTAATATCGTTTAACCATATGATTGCAAAGATTGAGGATGTATTTACGCGACAGGCAAATTTCTCTGCTGATATCGCCCATGAAATCAGAACGCCCATAACCAACCTGGTTACACAGACTGAAATCGCGCTAAGTCAGCACAGGACGCAGAAAGAGCTGGAAGATGTGTTGTATTCCAGCCTGGAAGAGTATAACAGAATGACAAAAATGGTCAGCGACATGCTTTTTCTGGCACAGGCTGATAATAATCAATTGATCCCCGAGCGGATAATGTTTGATCTCCGCACAGAAGTGGTCAAAGTGTTTGATTTTTTCGAAGCCTGGGCAGAAGAACTCAATGTTTCTCTGCAATTAAACGGGTCGGGCTGCCTTATTAAAGGAGACCCACTTATGTACCGAAGGGCATTAAATAATCTTCTGTCTAACGCTCTGCGTTATACGCAGTCAGGGAAGACAGTTACTGTAACCATTGCGGGAAGTGAGAATAGTGTTCAGCTTATAGTTGAAAATCCAGGAAAACTGATACCTGCAGAACACCTGCCACGTTTGTTTGATCGGTTTTATCGCGTCGATCCATCGCGGCAAAGGAAGGGGGAAGGCAGTGGGATTGGTCTGGCGATTGTAAAGTCAATCGTGAACGCACATCACGGAAAAGTGTGGGTCGAATCAGATACAGTTTCGACACGATTCATATTGCTATTACCACGAATGGCTACATAGTTTCCCGAACGCCTCCAGTTTTTTCGATGAATAATAAATATATTACAGAGGTGTCATTAAGCTGTCACGCCTTCAACAGAATGCAGCTGGTAGAATCGTCCTCACTAAGCAGGCGGAACAGTCTTTATGGATCAATATCAGCAGAAATCGCAGGCACTGAGTTACGCATATTATCTTTTTTAAGATGAAATCAGTCTGGCTTGTAAGTTCTTTAGTTGATGACATCTTTGACAGTCCGTTATTTATTCCATTATCAACGGGAAACTTATTATGAAAAGTTTAATCTTCGCTTCCTCTGTCGGACTTAGCTTAATTCCTTCAGCCTGGGCGGATGGAATTATCAACATTCATGAGCATGTTAATAATGCCCAGGCGGCAGCGCATCAGCAACAGTTTTCATCCGTTCCTGAATCTGTCAGGGGGGAAGTATTACAAATGAAGAGTATGGATCAGCATGAACAGGCCCTTAATGTTCATAATTCCATGAAAAATGGTGCTTCTGATGCCCATCAGAAAATGGCGAAGAACCATCAGAAAATGTCAGATGATATGGCCGACATGAAATCAAGTACCGCGCCATCTTTTGCAGAAATGGATGAACATGAAAGGGCCGCCGTTGTCCACGAAAATATGAGTAACGGCCAGTCAGAAGCACACCAGTCAATGGCTGCAATACATCGCGGTATGAAGTAAAACTGACGGAAGCGGGTTGCTATATCAGTCCTTAATGTTTTTGCAGATGTAGATATACTTACCTTAAAGATACGATCCCTTTATTCAAAAAAGCCCCTATATGGGGCTTTTTTGCAACGCTTACAAAAAATAAACATCTTTTTTATAAGATTTAATTTTTATTTTCCTGCTGCAATTGAAGATGTTATCGCTTTGAACTAATGGCGAGGAGTTCTGTTGAAGCTGTTTCAACCAGCTTAGTATTTTTACATGGCTGAGTGTGATGTTTCTCAATAAATAATTTGCTTAATGTCGCTTTTTTTTTGAGTGATGCCAAATCACATTAATCAATTCCTCTGGCAATTATTTTAAATATTCACGGCTAAAGCAAGAGCACACCTTTCTGAACGGTTTAGAGTTTTTCATTATACATAATAGCGGCGTATACGACATGAAATGTAAAAAACTGACTTACAAAATCTATAGGCTCTGATGATATCCTGTAAGCGGTTGTATATTCATTGTGATGCTTTCTACCGTTTCAACATGAGGCCTTTCAGGCATAACCTGAAGATAAATCGCAGATTGCAGTGCAGGTTAGGGCGATTAGCTGGCAGACAAGACCTGAACCGGGTGAAAAAAGGGAACTATAGTTACACCTTAATGCACGTTGAGCAAACTGGGGGTTACGTTAAACAGAATGTTTAAAATATAAAAAAGTAGCCCGCCACATTCAGCGGGCCGGCTGAAATCAGCCTGAAAGAAGATTTACCGGGAATACATTAATGATGAGGGTAATACACAACACATCCCGGATGCAGTGGCAAAGAAGAACAGAAAACTCCGGGCGAATTTTCTGTCCACATACTATCCGTTATTTCTCTTCCAGCATCATTTTACGGTGCATATCGATAATGCTCTGATGCGCAGCTGAGTTTGCATTATCCATGCTCTCATGCGCAAGAATGGCACGTTCATGCTCATTCATCGCAGAGACAGAAACACGGTTATCAGTGTTATCTAGTGCTGTTTCAGGATGCTGCTGTGCCCATGCAGACGAAGCGGAAATCAGGATCACAAGAGGGATAAGCTTTACTTTTTTCATGGTGGCAGTCCTTAACGTTGAATGTAAAATAAGAATAAACAATTACCGGCCGAGTTTACCTGTGGCCTTAGTGATGTTCATCGTACAGAAGAAAAAACGTTACGGCGAAAAATGACAGAAATGTAATTTATAAACAGTGCGTTCCAACATTACACAATTGTAATCACACAAAGTCTGTAGCTGTGGTAGCTTTCCGGTAACAAAAAATTTTTCATCCTGAACGGTAAGCACGGCTTGTGCTTCCGGAGCGGAGAGAGCCATTCTCCCGGGATAACAGAAATTGCCGGAGTTCAGTCATGCAGCTTAAAAGTTCACGACGTAATTTCATTAAAGGGATCACTGCCGCTGGCATTGTGGGCGGACTGGGCCTGCGAACATTCGATGCATTCTCGGCGGTAAGCCTGATGCAGTCCCGCACACTTACCGGCACAGACTTTGATCTGTTTATTGGCGAGACGCCGCTAAATATCACCGGTAAAACCCGGTATGCAAAAACCATTAATGCCGGCCTGCCAGGCCCTCTGTTGCGCTGGAAAGAAGGCGATACCGTTACATTAAGAGTTAAAAATCGCCTTTCTGAACCGACATCAATTCACTGGCATGGCATTCTTCTGCCGGCGAATATGGATGGCGTACCGGGACTGAGTTTTCATGGTATTGAGCCGGACGATACCTATGTTTACTCCTTTAAGATAAAGCAGAACGGTACATACTGGTATCACAGCCATTCCGGCCTGCAGGAGCAGGAAGGTGTCTATGGCCCGATTATTATTGATGCAGCTGAACCAGAACCGTTTGTCTGGGACAGCGAACACATAGTCATGCTTACCGACTGGTCTGATGAAAAAGCATCAGACATTCTCGCCAAACTGAAAAAGCAGTCCGATTATTACAACTTTGCGAAACCTACCGTTTCTGACTTTTTCCGTGACGCCAGGGAAAAAGGTCTAGGCAGTACGTTGTCCGATCGGAAAATGTGGGCGGAAATGAAGATGAATCCGACGGATCTGGCTGACGTCAGTGGTGCCACATATACCTATCTCATGAACGGGCAGGGCCCTGGAAAAAACTGGACAGGGCTGTTCCGTAAAGGCGAGAAGGTACGCCTGCGTTTCATTAACGGTTCCGCCATGACCTACTTTGATGTGCGCATTCCGGGGCTGAAAATGACGGTCGTGGCGGCTGATGGCCAGTATGTCACGCCTGTTGCTGTTGACGAGTTCCGCATCGCTGTGGCCGAAACTTACGATGTAATCGTGGAGCCGGCTGAAGATGCCTACACTATTTTCGCGCAGTCTATGGACAGAAGCGGCTACGCTCGCGGCACGCTGGCTGTCCGTGAAGGGCTTTATGCTCCGGTACCGGCTCCCGATCCTCGCCCCTGGCTGACTATGGACGATATGGGTATGGGCGGCATGGATCATGGCAGCATGGGCGATATGGATCACAGCCAGATGCAGAGCATGAATAACGACACCATGACGGGCATGGATGGTAATGCTATGCAGGCTATGGATGGCTCTGGTGTCTCCGGAGCAGCAGAAAGTATGCCGGAAATGGACCATAGCGCCATGGCCGGGATGGATCACGGCAGTATGAGTGGCATGGGGGACATGCAGAAACATCCTGCATCTGAAACAGACAATCCTCTGGTTGATATGCAGGCCATGATGCCGGCGCCTAAATTAAGTGACCCGGGCATTGGTCTGCGCAATAACGGCAGAAAAGTCCTTACGTATGCCGATCTGAAAAGCACATTTGACGATCCGGACGGGCGTGAGCCATCGCGTACCATCGAGCTACATCTCACCGGACATATGGAAAAATTCGCCTGGTCATTCAACGGTATTAAATTCTCCGATTCAGAACCGGTTACGTTGCGATATGGCGAACGCGTGCGTGTGGTGCTGGTTAACGACACGATGATGACGCACCCCATTCACCTGCATGGTATGTGGAGCGATCTGGAGGATGAGGACGGTAATTTCCTGGTACGCAAACACACTATCGATATGCCTCCGGGTACCCGCCGAAGCTATCGGGTGACTGCCGATGCACTCGGGCGGTGGGCTTATCACTGTCATCTTCTTTTCCATATGGAAACCGGCATGTTTCGTGAAGTCCGGGTTACAGAGTGAGGTAGCGATAATGTCAGTTTCAGGATGGAATGATATGACAAAGTATTTTTCACGTTCCGCTGCAGGTTTGCTGGCCTGCACTGCGTTTGCCGGAGCGATCGTGATGCCCGCGTTTGCAGCACCTACGGGACCATCTGACAATTTACAACAGCATGATATGTCAGGCATGGACCATTCTGCTATGCAGGGAATGGATCATGCGTCTATGGAAGGAATGACGCCTGGGACATCCGGTATGGAGGGTATGGAATCCATGCAGCCCGCGGCGCCAGCAGAAAGCCGTACACCCATTCCGCCGGTTACGGAGGCGGACCGTAAGGCAGCATTCCCGGACGTACATGGGCATAAGGTTCATGACAACAGCATAAATTACTTTGTGCTTGCCGATCAGCTTGAATGGCAAAAAAACAACGATCCGGGTGGCTTCAGCTGGGATGTAAGCGGCTGGGCTGGCGGGGATATCAATCGACTCTGGTTACGTAGCGAAGGTGAAACCACCCGAGGTAAAGCCGAATCCGCAGAAGTTCAGGCTTTATGGGGACATGCTCTGACACCCTGGTGGGACGTGGTTGCCGGTGCCCGGCAGGATTTCAGGCCCGGAAAACCGCAAACCTGGCTGGCTGCTGGTTTTCAGGGCATGGCGTTGTACAACTTTGAAAGTGAGCTGACTGCGTTTGCCGGCGAGCAGGGACGGACAGCGCTCAGGCTGGAAGCCGAATACGATGTGCTGCTGACCAATCGCCTGATCCTGCAACCTTCCTTTGAGGCGAATATTTACGGGAAAGATGATGAGGCACGGGAAACCGGTAAAGGCCTTTCCAGTACCGAACTTGCTCTTCGCCTTCGCTATGAAGTGAAAAGAGAATTTGCACCTTACGTGGGGGTTTCGTGGAGCCAGCTCTATGGCAATACTGCTGATATGGCTGCCCGTGAAGGTGAAAAAGATAATGAAGTGCGCTTCCTCCTCGGGGCTCGCATGTGGTTCTGATGCAGTTAATTCAAACAAAACAGGTATTATTATGAAACATTCATCTGCCAAATATTTCTTCGCTTTAATTGCTTCTGGCGCGGCTTTTGCTGCACAGGCGCATCCGGAACTGGCGTCTGCTGTCCCTGCTGATAAGTCTCAGATAACGGCACCGTCTAAACTGGAACTGCATTTCACCGAAAATCTGGTAACGAAATTTTCCGGTGCCCGTCTTGTAATGACCGCCATGCCGGGCATGTCTTCTCATGCGCCAATGCCGGTTGCGGCTAAAGTCTCAGCGGGCAGCGATCCGAAAACGATGATTATCACACCGGCAAAAACTCTGCCTGCAGGAACCTATAAAGTGGAATGGCGGGCGGTATCTTCTGATACTCACCCCCGGACCGGCAACTACAGTTTCAGCGTGAAGTAATACCATGAACGATCAGACTTTTATTATCATCCGTTTTTTTCTTTACCTTGATCTTATGCTTCTTTTTGGCCTGCCTTTATTCGAAATTTATGGGGTAAAGGGAGTATTGAAGAAATCGGTATCGTTGTTCAGCGTCTGGTCGTTCTTTTTTACGCTCATCTCTGCTGGCATGGTTTTGTCCCTTGCAAATATGCTGCTTGTCGCTCAGGCCATGAGTGGCGTCAGTGATCCCGGCGAACTGACTCTCCATATTATGGAGATGGTTGTCGGGGAAACTGCAGTGGGCATGAGCTGGGTTATCCGCTTCGCTGCACTGGTCATGGCGTTTATCGGGCTTGGCCTGCGGCTCAGGCATGTCGGGCTGTCACGTTATGTGCTTACCCTGTCCGGCGGTATAGCACTTGCTACACTGGCATGGGGCGGGCATGCGGCAATGAATGACGGCATCAGCTACTATCTTCATCTTCTGAGCGATATCATTCATCTGACAGCGGCCGGGGCCTGGATCGGTGCACTGGCGGCTTTTACTCTGCTCTTATGCATCAAAAAGGCTGAAAAGGCTGTCTATGCCAGCCAGCTGGCCGCAGCGTTGTCGGGTTTTGCCCGTGCCGGCACGATCATTGTGCTGAGCATTGTCATCACCGCCGTAGTTAACTTCGTATTTATCGTTGAAAAGCCTCTGAGTACCCTACCGGGCAGTGACTATGGTCTGCTGCTGCTGGTAAAAACTGTTCTGTTTTTTCTTATGCTGCTGCTGGCCGCCGCCAATCGCTTCCGGCTTACACCGCGACTGGAAACGGCCCTGCTTCAGGGCCAATATAAGATGGGTATTTACCTGATGCGTAAAAGCATTATCACGGAATTTACTGTTTCGGTACTGATACTGGCAACCGTCGCCTGGCTGGGCACGCTATCGCCGGGTACCGGTATGGAATAACGACTAACCGTAGCCTGCAGGAAAGCTGCCCATGACCACTATGCTGATCGTTGAGGATGAACTGAAAACCGGTACCTACCTGAAACAGGGGCTTCTGGAAGCGGGATATGATGTAACCCTTGTAAACGACGGGCGTCAGGGACTGGAGCATATCCTGCGACAGCATTATGATCTCATTATTCTGGATGTAATGCTGCCCTCAATGGACGGCTGGGATATTCTTCAGCAGATGCGTATGGCCCGGCACGAAGAGCCCGTGCTGTTTCTGACTGCCCGGGATAACGTCAGTGAAAAGATTAAAGGTCTCGATCTTGGCGCGGATGACTATCTGCTCAAACCCTTTGATTTTGCCGAGCTCCTGGCGCGTATCCGCACCCTGCTCAGACGCAACCGTACGCAAACGTCCGGTACGCACCGCATTGCTGATTTGGTTATGGATGTCACCCGCCGGAGTGTGAGCCGTTCCGGCAAAAAGATACACTTGTCTGCTAAAGAATTTGTGCTGCTTGAGCTACTGTTACAGCGGACCGGAGAGGTGCTGCCAAGGAGCCTGCTTTCATCTCTGGTCTGGAATATCAATTTTGAAAGCGATACCAATGTGATTGATGTGGCCGTCAGACGACTTCGCAGTAAGGTGGATGATGACTTTACACCAAAGCTTATTCACACGGTACGGGGTATCGGATATGTGCTGGAGATACGGGAAGAGTGAAGCGTAACTGGTCCCTGACATCACGACTGAGCATAATCTTTGCCGGCGTGATGATGTCCGTCTGGCTTCTTTCGAGTGTGCTGCTTGTAGCCGCCCTCAGCAGTTATTTTCGTCATCAGGATGCCACATTGCTGACCGGAAAGCTTGAACTTGCCACAGAGCTTCTTGAGGGCGAGGTGCACGCCGGAAAGCTCGACAGCGCATCGCTTGCACGAAAGCTTTCGGATGCCATGGTTGGTCACAGCGGACTTTATCTTTCCGTTAAAACAACCGATAACCAGATGCTGGCCGACTATTCATCACCCGGTTTTTTGGTGCCTTATGAGCGCTTTAGCGACGAAGCTACCCGTCCGGGTATTATGCAGACGGTAGAGGAAGATAGCTGGCGTTATAACGTTATGGTCAGAAAAATTAATGCTAAGAGCGCAGGAAAACTAAACGATGTACTGATTACGGCCGCCTATGATACCAGCCTTCATGATGAGTTTATCGGTCAGCTTAAAAGATGGCTGGTCTGGTTTAATGTCGCCCTGATATTTATCTCCGTTTTTCTGGGATGGCTCGTCACCCGGATGGGACTCAGGCCTCTGAATGAAATAAACCGGCTTGCCTCAGCAATTACGATTAACAGCCTGAGCAAACGTCTCCCTGGCCATAATCTGCCAGCCGAACTAAAGGTAACAGTAGCTGAATTTAACAGCATGCTTGAACGGCTGGAAGATTCATTCTGTCGTCTGTCTGAGTTCTCTTCGGATATCGCGCATGAACTGCGTACCCCTGTCAGTAATCTGATGATGCAGACTCAGGTTGCGCTGTCCCGTGAACGTGATGCCGAAAGTTACCGTGAGGTACTTTTTTCAAATCTGGAAGAGCTGAGCCGGCTCGCCAGAATGAGCAGTGATATGCTTTTCCTGGCTAAATCTGAAAACGGGCTGATGCCTCTGGAGAAACAGGACGTTTCGTTAAACGCAGAGCTGGAAGAACTCCTCGATTTTTTTGAACCGCTTGCCGGTGACAGCGGTAAAACGCTTTCTCTGCAGGGGGAGGCAGTTGTCAGAGGCGATCGCCTGATGCTGCGTCGTGCAATGAGTAATCTGATAACTAACGCCATAAAATATTCATTACCGGGATCAGCTATTAATGTGCTGGCTGAACACCACGCCGGCAGGGTTTTTATACATATCTCTAACCCCACAGAAAATATCAACCGGGATAGTCTGAACCGGCTTTTTGACCGCTTTTACCGGGGCGACGCTTCCCGTCAGCATAATACGGACGGTGCCGGACTGGGGCTGTCCATCACCCGTTCTGTTTTACTGGCTCATGAGGGCGATCTGCAGGTTTCCATGAACGATAATGTAATTACGTTCACGGCAATGATGCCGGCTCCCCGGGAGGTGTTTTAACGTTTTACCGGCAGGTCGGCAATTTTCATGGTCTTGTACTGCCTTAGTATCAGTAATAGGTTTCCCGGCACATTAAAGGATATCGGGAAAATCTGAAGTCTGAATCCAATACATGAAGGAGTGACGTTATGAAAAAAACGCAATTTGTTTTTGCTTCACTGATTTTTGCCCTGCCGGCTGCCGTTATAGCACAGCAGCCGGACTCAAAGATGTCCCAGGATATGAATATGTCCCCGGCTTCAAAAGAGTACATGTCTGGTATGCAAAAGATGCACAGCGGCATGATGAATGCCATGAAGGAGCAGGATGCTGACAGAGCGTTTGCCAGGGGCATGATTGAGCACCACAAAGGGGCTATTGCCATGGCCGAAACGGAACTGAAATACGGGAAAGATCCGGAAATGAAGAAGATGGCAGAGGACATTATCAAAGCGCAAAAAGGTGAAATTGAGCATATGGAAACGTGGCTGAAAAAATAATCATCTTCCGCTTTGGGGTCTGTTAACGTAAAGCAGGTTTCTGGCGGAGGACCTCTGGGAATCTTTAATGAGAAAGTAATATAACCTGTCTGAACCTTCGCCCCGGGTCCATTCAGGCAAAATGCTTCTCCGGGGCGAAACAGGGTGCCTTACTGTTTTTTCAATGCATAATCCAGTTTTTCCATATCGTTAACGACAATTTCTTGCTCGTCAGCAGTCAGAGGAACTTCCTCCAGATAACGCTTCACTGAAGCCTTACTTTCCAGCAGCAGGCCTCTGGCGCTTTCTTTAGGTAGGTTAAAATCGCACCCGATACAGGCCATACGGTGAGGGCAGCTGCTCCAGAATGGGTTCGTACAGAAAGAATCCCCTAAATCGTAATAGGTTGCCGGTCCGGTCAGGCTGACAGCCTCCGGATCATGATCGATTAGCACGCTCATCATATGCGCCACCCGGTCCGCCTTCACAAAAGACGCAGCCAGCTGGGTAGGACGTATACGAATATAATGCATGGTGGACTGAGGCGTAGAATGACCTGACCACTGCATCAGCTCATACAAAGTCATGCCCTGTGGAACACTGGCCAGGGCTGTAACTGCTGAAGCGCGCCCCCGATGGCTGGTAATTGGCCCCCGGCTGTCTTGCGCAGGCACACCCGCTCTGGCACAGAGAACCGGGATGACAGTCCGGTTTATGACATCCCTGCCGACAGGTTTGCCCCGAAACTGAAACAGGAAGCGGACTTTTTCACCGGTACGCTCATCCGTAAGAGCTGCCTGTTCCTGTGGACGTTCGCTGAGCCAGATATCAACGTACTTTTTCACGACGGCAGAGATAGGTTTTACAAAGGCTTTAGACGTTTTTCCTGCCGGTACGCTGAGGTAGCAAAGCGTTCCTGCCGGAATGATGTTGCCATCCTCCCGCCTGATATCATCCACCTGCAGAGTGATGCAGCCAGCAGTAAGACGCATTAACTCGTTCTGGCGCAGCCCGGCATGTGTCCAGATAACGGCCATCGCCTGCAACATGGACAGAGGATAGTGAATGTCACTCAGGAGATCTTCATGGCGCAGATTGAGGCTTGCCCAGATCAGCTTCAG
>MIEI01000112.1 GCA_002095305.1 Pantoea brenneri | reverse complement strand
CGTTTGAACGAGGCGAATATTAACGGCGTCGCCCGAAGGTGTCAACAGCAAAAAATACATTATCATTCAACTGGCTAGCTTTAGCGCAAAGCGATCGCGATTTAAGCAGTTTGCGCTGACAAGGCGACGATTCTCGTCAGCGGGTCCTGCTGATAAAAGTGGCGCAGATGCTGGTACATCGCCGGGAAGCGCTCGGCCAGCAGGTCCGGCGCGGTAAAGAAATATTCCGACAGCACGGCAAAGCACTCGGCCGGGTCGCTGGCGGCATAGGGATCGATGCTCGCCGCCTGTTCGCCCACCAGATCAACTTCGCTTTCAATCGCCGCCATCGCCGCCCGCAGATCTTTCTCCCACAGCGCCACCTCACGCAGCGGTATCACTGGAATCCCGCTGGTATAACCGCCGCCGCGGGCATCCAGTTTATGCGCCACTTCGTGGATCACCAGGTTGTAGCCGGAAAGATCAAACGAGTCCTGAATATCGAGCCAGTTCAGTACCACCGGACCCTGGGTCCAGCTCTGACCGGCATGCACCGCGGGCGCGCTGTGCACCAGACCCGCTTCGTCCTGCCAGAGATCGTCAACTTCAAACGGCTCCGGATAGATCAGCACATCGTGAAAGCCGTCCAGCCACTCCAGCCCCAGTTTCAGCACCGGCAGACAGAACAGCAGGGCGATGCGCACGCTGCGCAACTCATCCAGCTGAACGCCTCCGAACGGCACCAGCTTTTTCTGTTGCAGGAAACGTTGCGCCAGGTGCACCAGCGCCTGCTGCTCCTCTTCACTGAGCAGAGTAAAAATCGGCTGCGCCAGACCAGGCTGCCACGGCAGCGCGGCCAGTGCAGGGTCGTTATGCGTTTTCCACGGCCATTTAAACATCGTCACTCCCGCACAGAACCGGACTATCTCGCTATCCTGGCGCGCCAGATATAAAAATGCCAGCATCGAAAACAGCATGCTGGCACCATCGATCTGGCTGCAGGGCTTAAGGCAGTCTATTCAACCCGTTAGCGCAGCCGTTGTCTGTGATTCAGCCCGCAAAGCGCAGGCCTGAGGTGTTACTTACGCTCAATGCGCTGGAACTCAATCACCCAGACCCACGGGTTTACTTCCCAGCTGGTGGCACCGTACTGCTTTTGCCAGGCTTTACGGTACGCCTCTTTAGGCGATTCCGAATTAACGTTCATAGTGAAGAAATTGTTGAGGAAGTGCGAATCGGTCTGCACCCCTTCGGCCATAATGTCATCTTCACTGATGTCCTGAATCTTCTCGGCCCGCACCCCGGTAATTTCCAGGTTAATGCGGCTGGCCCAGCGCGGCATGTGGATGGCGGTCTGCCAGCCAAACTGCTCGGCTTCCGGACTGCTCATTATATGCTGTCCCAGCTCGTTACTGTCCGCGCGATACTGGCAATAAGCCGGCTGGCGGAATGGCGTCGGATCGCGCTCATACTCTGCCAGCGCATCTTCGGGCACCAGCGGACCACGCCAGGTTTCACGCACCCACAGCACATCGCCGGGTTTGCCATACGGACAGTGATAACTGATATCCGTCATCGACATCATTTTGTAGCCATGCAGATGGTTAGCACTCACATCGAAAGCATGCACACCTTCGTGATGATCCTGTCCCGGGCCGAAAGCCTGAGTTTTCATAATGCGCCGGGTTTGCGTTTGCTGGCCAACCAACAGGGCACGAACACGCTGTTCGGAAAAAAGAATCGGCCGTTCTTTCATGGATTACCTCTTTTTATTAGTAGAACCCGGTTACTGCTGTAAACATCCCCTTGCTGCACTTCAGAGGATTATCATAAAGGGTATAAATCATTTTGCTTAATAATTTGTCGATGGGTCTTCAGGCGACAATGGCCGCTTTTGGTGTTAAAAAACCTCAAAATGCAAAAACCGCACCAAAGCTTATCATGCAACGTCCATAAAGCGCTGAATAGCCCGGATACAGTACGTTATAACGGTAAAAATAGGAACCTTTTCGGAATTGTTCACCTGTGATTATTGACAGTTTTTCCGTTATTTAAGGAATTTGATCGCGCGCAATGCGGCCAGCCAGATTTTTTTCTGCTGGAACAAACATTACACCCATTAAACTAATTCGCTTAGCGACGATCCGATAAGGAAAGCCCGAAAAGCGCTGAAATTGCGGTTATTTTGTATAAGAGATGCTATAAAAATGATCCAGATCTCATTTTCCTGCCGGAAAACCCTGGCAGCGCCGCTCTTTTCCTCAGCACTGAAAGAAAAGTGTCATTAGCCAGTCGCTATGATGGCTTGCCGTTTGCGCACCGATCGCGACGCAGTTTTGCGATTGAATACTACAGGGAGATAAATTATGTCACTCACACTCTGGCAATCTCGCTATGAAAGCTGGTTTCAGGCCAACTGGATCCACGATGACGGCGCCCATGATATTGCGCACTTACGCCGCGTATGGATGAGCGCACAACGGATCATGGCAGGCAGCGCCGCCAATCCGCTGGTGGTGTTAACCGCCTGCTATTTTCACGATGTGGTCAACCTGCCGAAAAATCACCCTGAACGCCATCTGGCTTCGACCTACGCCGCCACGGAAACGCAGCGTATTCTGCAACAGGATTTTACCGACTTCCCGGCAGAGCTGATTGAGGCGGTAATGCACGCCGTTAAAACCCACAGTTTCAGCGCCGGCATCCCGCCGCAGACGCTGGAAGCCAAAATCGTTCAGGATGCCGACCGGCTGGAGTCGCTCGGCGCCATTGGCCTGGCGCGGGTATTCTATACCGCCGGGGCATTGAATCGTCCGCTGTTCGACAGTGCCGATCCGCTGGGAAAAGATCGCGAGCTGAATGATGTGAAATGGACGCTGGATCACTTCCAGAAGAAGCTGCTGCGGCTGCCGGAAACCATGCACACCGAGACCGGGCGGATGCTGGCGGAACATAATGCTGACTTCCTGGTGCGCTATATGGCCAAGCTGTATGCGGAGTTGCAGGGCAATCTGACCGGGATGGACAAAGGCGTGCTGCGGGACTTCACGCCATTACGGACCGAATATTAAATTTTTGTGACAGTATGTTAATCGAAACGGTCATCCGGTAGCGTGGAAGCAATAACAAAAAGGAGCAGCACGATGACCGAAACCGTTAATTTGACGATTAAAATTGATCCCGCACTGAAAGAAAATATTAAACAGTTGGCGCTGGAGAACCAGATTTCGATGAGCCAGGAAATTGTGCAGCGTTTGCAGGCCAGTCTGGAAACGCATCCGCATCCGGCGATTGATAATCAGGATCTGACCGAAGCGTCACCCGACGGACTGACCAGTGCGGAAGTGAAACAGATTCGCCTGCTGCTGAAGAAGCAGGGCAAGAAGAAGAAGTAAATGCAAACCCGTCGCCTGACGGGTTTTTTATTTTATCCCGCCTCACCGCCGTGGCGAAACTGCTGCACCGTCTGCGCCAGCCGGCTGGCCTGCTGGTGCAGCGCATCTGCCGCGTTGCTCTGCTGCACACTTAATCCTTCACTGGCCTGTAACTGCTGATTGAGCGCCTCCACCTCGGCAGCAATGTGCGACACCCGGGCGCTTTGCGCGCTGGCGTTGTGTTGCAGCTCATTCAGTCGCGTCACTACTGCGCTGACCGCCTGCCCGATCTGCCCGAACAGCGTTTCCAGCGACTTCACTTTGCTGAAGCCACTATCAACATGGTGTCGGGTATGCTGGATTAGCTGATCAATCTGGCGCGTCGAGTGACCGCTTTTGGTCGAAAGTAAGCCAATCTCTTTTGCCACCACCGAGAAGCTGCGGCCATAGATGCCAGCGTGCGCCGATTCAATGGCGGCGTTCAGGGCCAGCAGGCGGGTCTGCAGCGACAGGCTATCCAGCAAATCGACTATGCCGGCAATGTCACCCGAAGCCTGCACGATGTGCCGCATCTGACTTTCCATCTGATCGACCTGACCGGCGCACTGCTGCATTAAGCGGTCGGCGGATTGCGCCTGATCGGTGGCCTGCAGCGAGAAGCGGGTGCTGTTCTCCACCTCTTCAGAGACCCGATGCAGACGCTGTGACAGATGACTGAAGCTGGCATTCTGCGCCTGATGTTGCTTGCGCGCCTGCTGGTTAGCGTGCTGCATCTCGCCCGCAGCGGCTGTCACGCTGACGGCCACTACGTCAATCTCATGAATGATGTGGCGCAGGCCCTGGCGCATCTCATCCATCGCATTGAACAGCTGTAACGTCTCACGCGACTGCCTGCGGAGTGGGGCGGCAGACGCCAGCAGATCGCCGGTGGCGATAGCCTGTAGCTGGCGACTGGCCTGCTGCAATGGCGTAATCACCCCGCGCAGCAGCAGCACGCCGCCCGCCACCAGCAGTCCGGACAGCAGCCCGGTCACCAGCAGCGACACATTGCGGGTGCCGGTTAAGCTCGCCAGCGAACTGCGATTGACGGCGGCCAGCTGGCGATTCGCCTGGCTGATCTCGCCGAACCAGGCATCGTTAAACTGCTGCTGGTAGGCTTGCATTGGCACCATAAAAAAGGCGTCGGTGCTGCTGGCAGCCAGCCCCTTAAGCTGCTCGGTTAGTCCCTGGCTCAGCAGAATAAAGCTCTGTTGCAGCGCACTGTCAGGCGCAGCCTGGTAGCGGCTGAACAGCCGTTCGGCCTCGCTCAGCGAGGCGTTCGCACTCTCCGCCAGGCTTTTCCAGCTGTCGACCGATCCGCTCTGCTGGTCCTGCATCAGATAAATTCCCGCCCGATGACTGTTATCACTGGCGGTCAGCAGTTCGATGCGGGCGCGATCGAGCAGCGCCAGCCGCTCGCGCAAATCATGGGTCTGCGCCAGGCTGCGCTGCGCCTGGCTAACCTGGGCGGTCAGCAGCACAATACCGGCCGATTGCAGCAGGCAGAACAGCACCACGAACAGAATGAAATGGCCACGCAGGCTGGTCAGCCAGCCCGGCAGCGTAAGGGAAAACCGGCGATTACGACCGCGCAGCGGCAATAAAGTAAGCAGTGACATCACGCAACCCGAAATAAGAAAAAGCGCAGTATTAAGGGGTTACGTGACATCTTTGTGACAATCAGGCCGGATGACGGCAGAACAGCAGAATCGGTTTTCTTAACGGAAACCGCGCACCTTAATCAGCGCGTAACTGACGAATATGGGGCAGCAAAAGCTGAGCGACCGCCGCAAATACCGGCACCACCACCGAGTTACCAAATTGCTTATAAGCCTGGGTGTCCGACACCGGGATACGGAACGGTTCACTGCCCGGTACGTCGAAGCCCATCAGGCGGGCGCACTCGCGCGGTGAGAGTCGGCGCGGACGGCGCGCCATATTGGCCGGATGATGAAACTCTGCTTCGCCCAGTGCGCTATCCCAGCCGCGATCGATCAGAATTTCCGAACCATCCTTGTAGTAACGTGCCGACAGAGTACGCACGCAGCAGTCGGGATTACGCGGATCGTTAAGCCCGAAGCCGAAGCCGTTGCCTTTAGCCTTGTGCTTTTTGGCGTACTGGTAGAGATAGCGCCACAGCACCGGTGACAGAATATATTTCTCATCTGGCTGCGGTTCCAGCAGGCTTTGCAGGCTCGGCACCTGCGGCGGGAAGAACTTTTTGATATCGCGCAGGGTGAAATCCTGACAGCCTTTGATATCGCGGCGGATGCCAACCAGCACGATGCGTTCGCGGTGCTGCGGCAGAAAATGGCGCGCATCAATGACCTTCGCATCCGGGCCGCTGGCGGCGGCATCGGCCACTTCATAGCCCAGCTCATCCAGCGTCTCCATGATAATGGCGAAGGTCCGGCCCTTATCGTGGCTCTTGAGGTTTTTCACATTTTCGAGCACGAAGAACGGTGGCTTTTTCGCCGCCAGAATGCGGGCGACATCGAAAAAGAGCGTGCCCTGAACCTGGCACTCAAAGCCGTGCGCGCGGCCCAGCGCATTTTTCTTGCTGACGCCAGCCAGCGAAAATGGCTGGCAGGGGAAACCGGCCAGCAGCACCTGATGATCGGGGATCGCCGCATCAATCGCACGGTAAATGTCGGCGTCATCGCTGAGGCCTTCCGGCTGCGTTACCTGGCGGATATCGGTGTTGAAGTGATGTTCGAGCGGATCGCTATAGTGATTGGCCTTATAGGTGCGGACCGCTTCTTTATTCCACTCGCTGGTGAATACGCATTTGCCGCCGATAGCCTCAAAGCCTTTACGAATGCCGCCAATACCGGCGAACAGATCGATAAAGCGAAACTCAGGCGCGTCATAATGAGCCGGCCGGCTGGGCAGCAGGTCCTGCAGCAGCGCCAGTTCAGCGTCACACAGCGGCGGCAGCGCGCTTTTGCCCTGGCGCACCCGGTTGAGCAACGCAGGCGTCCAGTTGAGAAAGCCGGCCTGGTGCAGTCGGGTGGTCACATCCCGGACCGAATAGATGTCGAGCACTTGCTGTAACAGTTGAGACGCATCAGACGGTGAAAGAGCAGCAGAGAGTGGTTCAGCAATGGCGGCGGGGTGCATGCGTTTTTCCTTAACAGTGAGCCGCCTATGCTATCACTCCTGACGCAGCGAGGAAATTGGCGGCGTGTGCCACCGGACCGATTGGCCGGAGGGACATTTTTTACGGCAGCAATCTGATAGCGAGCCTCTGCTGCTTTCGCTTTTCGTGGCGCAGGCTAAAGTTGAAGGACCAGCAAAAAAGGAGAATTTATGGCTGACGTTCACTCCAGCGAAACACGCAGCAAAAATATGCGTGCCATTCGCGCGCAGGATACTGCTATTGAGCAGCGTGTGGCGCTGTTGCTGAAGGATCGCGGATTCAGCTATCGGGTACAGGATAAAAATCTACCGGGCCGACCCGATTTTGTACTGCTGGAGCAGCAGGCAATTATTTTTGTGCACGGCTGCTTCTGGCATCGGCATCACTGCTATCTTTTCAAACTGCCGGCCACCCGTACCGAATTCTGGACCGGCAAGATCAACAGCAATGTCGAACGTGACCGGCGTTATGTGCGTCAGCTACAGGAGAGCGGCTGGAAGGTCCTGATCATCTGGGAGTGCGCCCTGCGCGGCAAACTGCGGCTGGCGGATGGCGATCTGCTGGAGCGGCTGGAAGAGTGGCTGCTGGCAATGACGCAGAGTGCCGAGATTGACCATCAGGGTATTCATCATTATTGCGAAGAGTGAGCCTTGCTAATCAGCAACATAATTGGTTAGATCTGCGCTTTCTCCGTGGCCAGGAGCCTGACATGAGCAGCATTAAACTGACGGTTAAACGCCTCTACCAGCTGCGCGACGAGCGCATGGTGAACACCAAAGCGACCGCGCGCGTTTACCTCGGCGACAGGCTGATCGCCACGGAAGAGATCACCGGCATGACAGAAAGCCCGGTCAGTAAGTATTTACATGCTGAAGGCGCGGCGGGTGAAGCGGTGCGGGTAGAGTGGGATTGTGAGGGCATCGCCGAGATGACGGTGACGGAAATCGAGCGCTGCCCATGTTGTCAACATAACGAACCAGACTAAGGATACGATTTTGGCGGGAACCAGCTTACTGACTTTACTTGATGATATTGCAACACTTCTGGACGATATTTCCGTCATGGGGAAAGTGGCGGCGAAAAAAACCGCTGGTGTACTGGGTGACGATCTGTCGCTGAATGCCCAGCAGGTGACCGGCGTAAAAGCCAACCGCGAACTGCCGGTGGTATGGGGCGTCGCCAAAGGATCGTTTCTGAACAAACTGATCCTGGTGCCGCTGGCGCTGATTATTTCCGCTTTCGCACCGTGGCTGATTACGCCGCTGCTGATGATCGGCGGCGCTTATCTCTGCTACGAAGGCGTGGAAAAAGTGATGCACAGTCTGCAACACGACAAGCAGCATAAATCGCCGGAAGCGCGTCAGCAGCGCCTCGAGTCGCTGGCAAAGCAGGATGCGGCGGAGTTTGAAAAGAAGAAGATTAAAGGCGCGGTGCGCACCGACTTTATTCTGTCAGCAGAGATTGTGGCCATCACCCTGGGGATCGTGTCGGAATCGCCGCTGCTCAATCAGGTGATTATTCTGGCGGGCATCGCCATTCTGGTCACCATTGGCGTTTACGGCATTGTGGCGGCGATTGTTAAAATCGACGACCTCGGCTTCTGGCTGCGCGAGAAGTCCTCACCTATCGCTCAGGGCATCGGCAGCGTGTTGCTGGCAGCGGCACCGTGGCTGATGAAGATTCTGTCCGTGGTTGGCACCATTGCGATGTTCCTGGTCGGCGGCGGCATTGTGGTACATGGCATTGCGCCGCTGCATCATCTGATTGAAGAAGTCAGCAGCGGTTTCAGCGGCTGGATCGCCATGCTGCTGAGCAACGGCGCCAATCTGGTGCTCGGTTTTATCATTGGGTCGATCGTGCTGTTGGTGGTGAACCTTATTGCCAAACTGCGCGGGAAATCGGTATAAAGCGCACTGTAATTACGGTCAGGAGAATGACGATGAACGACGACATGTTTGAATTTGATATCGACGCGCAACTTGAGCAGGCTGAAGCGAAAGCAGAGAAAAAGGCCAGCGAAGTGCCGGACGATCTGAGCGACGAAGCGGATTGCGAAGGCTGCAAAATCTGATTCCAGCCTGAACCCCATTCAAAGCGGATAATAATTATTATCCGCTTTTTTTATTTTCAACATATCCAACTGCTTAATTCTGAATTTGCCGCTTATTTGCGTGCCTTAACAGGCAGAAACCTTTTTTGACTGCTATAAAGAAAATAATCAAACCACAGGGTCAATGAGGAGGGCGCAACATGGTTTTTGCAATCAGTGAAGAAGTTCAGCACAAGAAAGACGGACAGACGATGGTGGTGACCGGCTACGCCAGCGGAATGGTCGAGTGTCGCTGGTATGATGGCTACGCGGTACGTCGTGAAGCATTTCGCAGCGAAGAGCTTAGCGCCTCAAATCCCGCCCGACAGCTTGCCAGTTAAGCGGCCTGCGATCAGGCCTGTAGGTCGCGAGATCTGACAGGCCCCGCTATACCGCATTCCCTTTACCTTTTCCGGCACACTCCCTGTGCCTGATTCTCCTCAGACGTTGCCGTCGTTATCCTCTTCTACCGCCTGATAGATGCGCTGCAGAATATCCGGGAAAGCTGACTGCACCCGACTCCAGCTCGGAATAAACGGCTTATCGTTTGGCCGTTCAATAAATGCCTGACCGGCTTCCAGAATCGACTGGGTAAACATTTCCACCGCGGCTTCCTCGACGTGCTGATCAAACTTCAGCCCGTTCATCGCCGCCTCGTGGTTGTAGATCTCCATCATATCCAGCGCATTACGGTAGTAGGTGGCTTTCAGCACCCGGAACGAGTCGCTGGTCAGCGGCACGCCCATGGTGGCCAGCTTGCGCAGCAGCGACTGCACGATGTCGCTACTCATGCGTTTCAGCCCGCCGGTACCATCCTCCTCCGCCAGCGGCTGATGCTTGTGGTCATAGTTATCGGCAATTTCCACCTGACAGGACTGACGGGTGGTGTAGTTGCGATAGATCTCTGAAAGCACGCCAATTTCCAGACCCCAGTCGCCCGGAATTTTGATGCCGTTCAGCACGTGCGTGCGCATCGCAAACTCACCCGACAGTGGATAACGGAAGCTGGAGAGATAATCGAGGTATTCCGAATGGCCATAGACTTTTTGCAGCGAACGCAGCAGCGGACCGACCAGCAGACGCCCGACGCGGCCGTTCAGCTTCCCGTCGGCGACGCGGGCATAGAAGCCCTTGCAGAATTCATACTGAAACGCGGATTAGCCACCGGATAGAGCAGGCGAGCCAGCATGCCGCGCTCATAGGTGACGATATCGCAGTCATGCAGCGCGACGCAGCTGGTGCGGTCAGAAGCCAGCGTATAGCCGGTGCAGAACCAGACGTTGCGTCCCTTGCCTGGATTAGTAGGCGATAAGCCTTCTTTATCCAGCTCGGCATCAATCGCCTTGAGACGTGGGCCGTCATTCCACAGAATGCGGTGCCGCTGCGGCAGGCGTGAGAAAAACTCGCGGGCAAACAGAAACTGATCGCGGTCAGCGCGATCGAGGCCAATCACGATCTCATCAAGGTACGGCACCTTCGCCAGCTCATCGACAATCTTAGTCAGCGCCGGTCCTTCCAGTTCAGAAAACAGCGAGGGCAGGATCAGCCCCATCTTGCGTTTGCGGGCAAAGCGCACCATCTCCTTTTCCAGTGATTCCACGCTGCGGTGGGTGAGATTATGAAAATTGGTAATAACGCCGTTCTGAAAAAAATCACTCATCGCACCATCCTTTTAATGCCCGTGGGCAGCTTACAGAGGTTGAGTCAAAAAGTAGTCCAGCCCTTCACGCCAGCCTTCAGGGCCATAGTGCGCCGTATGGTAGACCTGCTGCTGATCGGTCCGGCTGAGGGTGACCGGTGTTTTACTGTAGCCTTTAATCACGACGGCGTAGTCGACCGCGTCCAGCATCGGCGCGTCGTTAGGCCCGTCGCCCAGTCCGATAGTGGTAAAGGCGGAACCAGACTGTTGTGCCAGTAGCCAGCGCACCGCCTCGCCTTTGCCGCTGCCGGCTGGCATGACGTGCCAGAACCGGCCGCCCTGGGCCAGCGCCAGTCCTTCAGCGGTCAGCGCGGCGCGGAAACGGTCAAAAGCCTCGTCACTGTCGCGCCAGACCACCACTTCAGAAGCATCGCGCTGGCGTGACAGGGCGGCATCCGCTTCACTCAGGCCGGTCATCGATGAGACCGCCTGATCGGTAAAGTCATGAAAGCCGGTAAACCGATACTGCGTCTGCAGCGCCGCCAGCCGGCTACAGATCGCCTCATAAGTCAGGCTATTGTCGGGCAGATGAGTTCGCTGCTCCCCGCTCTGGACCACCGCGCCGTTTTCCGCAATAAACGGCGCACCGGCAATGCCGAGCCTCTTCTGTAGCGGGATAATTTCGGCTGCCGTTTTGCTGGAACAGATCACCAGCGGGACGTCATGTTGTTTCAGGGTGGTCAGCCACGGCGTGGCGGCATCCCAGCGATAGCTGTGGTGGTCGAGCAGCGAACCATCGAGATCGGTAATAATCATTAACGGCTGTTGAAGATCGGGCATCGGTCAGCTCCTGTCAGCACGGCTAAAGCGGCGATTTTTCAATATTATAGTTGAATATGGCTCACACTTTTTTCTTAAGCGCCCGCCGGATAAATCCAGGAATAATCTTAAATCGAAACGTTGTGGATCGGCGGGATGCATGAAGTGTGCAGCGGCTAAGTCGCTGTCTGCTGCGGTGTTTTCGGTAACATATGCCGCCTTATTCACCGTTTCGTTGCAGAAATGTGCATAGCAGAGACTTGTCTTAAAAAAGGGAAGGCGTAGTCTGCAAGGGTGTTAAGAATTCCCTGGTGTAACGAATTGAAATTTTTACCCGGCCATCCCGCCGGGTATTTTTTTTGAAATCGTTTTCAGCGGTTTGCCTCACAGGAACGACAGTCACAGATATCCATTTCAAAGGCGTCGGCCAGTTCAGTTCCGCGCTGCAACAGCTGCGGTGCTGGTCGCTCATCAGCCACTGGCGGCTGCGCCATAGATTCGTGCATCTCAGCGGCATTCCCGGCCTGTAACGCCTCCAGCAAACGATCAACATCAACATTCATCGCTGACTGAGACGGTTCGGTATGCTGTTTTTCGCCTGTCATTTTCTGACTCCCGCGCGCGGACAGAATGATCAGTATAGTGGCTGGTGCAGAAAGAGGTGAGGGGGCGATCACAGCAAAAAAAAGCCCGCGCTGCGCGGGCAAAATCTTTGTTACTTTTAGGTTGACTGCCCCTATGGGGTTGGCGCAGTAGGGAGAGTGTAAGGCGGGCGCGCGTCAGAAGTCTTGCGGCGAAGTGTTAAGGAATTGAAAAAACGCAGGCTTACTCAGATTTACCTGACTTTTCGCTCATTGAGAGCAGAATCGGCTATAGTTCGTGATAAAGTTGATTTTTATCAATACCTAAAGGAATGGTTATGGACATCTTAAGAATTATTATCGCGATCCTGTTACCGCCACTTGGCGTCTTTATGCAGGTTGGTTTCGGTGGTGCCTTCTGGCTGAACATCCTGCTGACGCTGTGTGGCTACATTCCGGGTATCGTGCACGCTGTATGGGTGATTGCCCGTCGCTAACGCTCGGCATCACTGCGGTTCTTCGTTTAGACTGTGCAACAGGAAATAATCAGGAGAACCGAAATGAAGGTGAATGA
>MIEI01000111.1 GCA_002095305.1 Pantoea brenneri | reverse complement strand
GCGCCTGCAAACCACTGCTGCGCGAGGCGCTGAGCTGGGCGCGCAGGCCCAGCTGATCGAACAGCGCCAGCGGATCGTTTTCAAGCAGCGCTTGCGGTGTCTGGCCTTCCACCGCGGTTAGCAGCACGGCCAGCAGACCGCGCACGATGCGGCCTTCACTGTCGCCATAGAAGTGCAGGGTGCCATCCGGACGCAACTGGCTGCTCAGCCAGACCCGATTTTCGCAGCCACTCAGCTCAATCTCCGCTTTTTTTAGCGCTTCGGGTAATGCCGGGAGCTGGCGGCTCAGCTGAATCAGCTGACGATAGCGATCCTCCCACTGATGAAAGCGGCTAAACGTCTCCTTCAGGCTGGCAACCGTAATCAGATCGCCAAACGGGTGTGGCGCTAACAGCGGTGAACTCATGATTAAAACTCCGATAACAGCGAAATGGCGCTGCGCATAGCGCGCACCAGGGCATCAACATCCTGCAAATTATTATAGGGCGCAAATGAGGCGCGAAGCGTCCCGCTAACGCCGAGCGCCGCCAGCAGCGGCTGAGCGCAGTGCTGACCGGCACGTAAAGCGATACCCTGCTCAGCCAGCAGAGTGACGATATCGCTGTGGTGCAGGCCGGTGAATTCAAAGGCTAACAGGCTGGCATGGCCGCAGCGGAAACTGCGAAAGCCGGGTAATTCAGCCAACTGCTCCTCTGCCAGACTGGCGAGTTGCTGGCTCCAGCTCTCCGCTTTGGCCCGATCGTGCTGGCCCAGCCAGCTTAGCGCTGCGCTTAATCCCACCACACCCGCCACGTTAGGCGTTCCCGCTTCGAAGCGCCACGGTACCGGCTGAGGGGTAAAACCGTTGAAATCGACTTCAGTCAGCATCTTGCCGCCACCCTGCCACGGCACCATCTCCTCCAGCAGCGCAGCTTTGCCATACAACACGCCAATTCCCATCGGACCATAGATTTTATGACCGGAGAAGGCGTAGAAGTCGATATCCAGCGCCTGCACATCGGGTGGGCAGTGCACCACGCCCTGCGCGCCATCCACCATCACTTTGGCACCGACCGCATGCGCCAGCTGAATGGCCTGAGCGATATCGGGGCAGCCGCCGGTAACGTTGGACATCTGACTCACCGCCAGCAAGCGGGTACGGCCGTTCAGCAACGCCGGCAGCCGGGCGATATCCGGTAACCGATCGGCACCCAACGGCCATTTAACTACCCGGCGCCGCAGGCCTGCGCCGCCATCAGCCACGGCACCAGATTCGCGTGGTGTTCTGCTTCGCTCACCACGATCTCATCGCCTGGCTGTAAGCGAGGTCGCAGCCAGCTGTTCGCCACCAGATTAATGGCTTCAGTGGTACCCCGCGTCCAGACAATCTGATGGCCATCAGCGGCGTTCAGCCAGCGCGCCACCTGACTACGCGCCTGCTCATAACGCTCGGTTAAGGCACGTGCGGCCGCAAACTGACTGCGGTGCACGGTACCGGCGCTCAGGCTGTAGAACTGCTGAATGCTGTCGATCACCGCCTGCGGCTTCAGCGTTGTCGCTGCGCTGTCGAGGTAGACGCCAGCATCGGCCAGTGCGGGAAACTGCTGGCGAAACGCGGTTGGGTTAAATACGGTCATACGCGGCCCATGATGAGAATAAATAGGACCAGACTGAAAGAGTGGTCTCTGTCTGGCAAAGCTGGAAAAGCGCGTTATGCTGATTATTGCAAGGTTTGAACCAAACCCGCACAACGATCGAACAATATTTGGTCGATCACACTTATCTGCTGCCTATGGTTAGCGTAACGCGGGTGGTTTGATGCAATCAATCTGCAAGGAGATAGAAGATGAAAAAACTCACCGCAGTGCTGGCCGTGTGTACTCTGGCCTTTACCCTGACTGCCTGTTCCAGCAACTATGTCATGCACACCAATGATGGACGCACCATTGTTGCCGACGGCAAACCTAAGGTAGACGATGAAACCGGTATGATCAGCTATAAAGATGCCAATGGCAACGAGCAGCAGATCAACCGCACCGATGTCAAAGAAATGGTTGAGATGGGTCAGTAATTAAGCAAAAAAAAGCACCGCAATTTGCGGTGCTTTTTAAAAATCACTATGGACAGACAGGGTAAATCTACAGGAATTAAGAGCTTGATCCGCAACAGTCGGATCAAAAATTGCAAACACAACATCACGACCACAAGCCAAAAGCTTTCAGAAAATCTGCGAACTCACTCACAACTCTAAAAACTTTTCGTTCCGGCTCAGGAAGTGCGGCAACTATAGGTATTTGCTGGAGGTTCCTCAACGGACAAATTATAATGCCTCGGATTAAAAATTCTAATACGTAAAGGCTGCATATAAGCCCGCGTATTTTTCGCCGATCCGGATACGGAAAACCATGTCGAAACGCCTTCCTCCTCTCAACGCACTGCGGGTATTTGATGCCGCCGCGCGCCATTTAAGCTTTACCAAAGCCGCTGAAGAGCTTTTCGTCACCCAGGCAGCTGTAAGCCATCAGATTAAATCTCTGGAAGATTTTCTCGGTCTTAAGCTGTTTCGCCGGAGGAATCGTTCGCTTTTGTTGACCGAAGAAGGGCAAAGCTACTATCTGGATATTAAAGAGATCTTCTCGGCGCTCAATGAAGCCACCCGCAAACTACAGGCACGCAGTGCCAAGGGTGCGCTGACCGTCAGCTTACTGCCCAGCTTTGCGATTCAGTGGCTGGTGCCACGCCTCTCCAGCTTTAATATGGCTTATCCGGGGATCGACGTGCGTATTCAGGCTGTCGACCGTGATGAAGAGAAGCTGGCCGATGATGTCGATGTGGCGATTTTTTATGGCCGCGGTAACTGGCCAGGCCTGCGGGTTGAGAAGCTCTATGCAGAATATTTATTGCCGGTCTGCTCGCCTTCGTTGATGACCGGCGAAAACCCACTTAAAACGCCAATGGATCTGTCGCGATTTACGCTGCTGCACGATGCTTCACGACGTGACTGGCAATCGTATATCCGCCAGCTTGGCCTGCAGCACATCAACGTTCAGCAAGGTCCTATCTTCAGCCACAGTGCCATGGTACTGCAGGCGGCCATCCACGGGCAGGGCGTAGCGCTGGCCAATAATGTGATGGCGCAGAGCGAAATTGAAGCTGGCCGATTGATCTGTCCGTTCAACGACGTATTAGTCAGTAAAAACGCTTTTTATCTGGTTTGTCATGACAGTCAGGCAGAACTGGGTAAAATAGCCGCCTTTCGACAGTGGATCCTGGCAAAAGCTGCAACCGAACAAGAAAAATTCCGCTTTCGATATCAACAATAACGTCTTGATTTAATTGCATTGCGATGCAAACGCACTCTGAGGATCGTTTCATGTCCAGTCGTGCCATGTTTATTTTTGCTGCCATTAGCGGATTTTTGCTGGTGGCGTTTGGCGCTTTTGGTGCCCACGTATTGAGTAAATCGCTCGGACCGGCGGAAATGGCCTGGATTCATACCGGGCTGGAATATCAGGCTTACCACACCTTAGCGGTGATGGGGCTGGGTGCGGCAATGTTACGCCGCGCCAATATCTGGTTTTACTGGAGCAGTGCGCTGATGGCGCTCGGCACCGTACTGTTCAGCGGCAGTCTCTACTGTCTGGCGCTGTCACATCTGAAATTTTGGGTTTTTATCACGCCAGTGGGAGGATTATGCTTCCTTGCGGGTTGGGTATTGATGTTGATTGGCGCGCTGCGTCTTAAACGAAGGGCAGAACGCCATGAATAAAGTTTTACTCTATTGCCGTCCCGGTTTTGAAAAAGAGTGTGCGGCAGAAATCAGTGCGAAAGCCGCTGAACGCGAAGTCTACGGTTTCCCGCGGGTTAAAGATGACTCGGGCTATGTGCTGTTTGAGTGTTATCAGTTTGAGGACGCCGAACGACTGGTGCGTGAGTTGCCGTTTGACGACCTGATCTTTGCGCGTCAGATGCTGGTGGTCGGCGAGCTGCTGCGCGACCTGCCGCAGGAAGATCGGATCACGCCAATCGTCGGCATGCTGACCGGCGTGGTCGAAAAGGGCGGCGAACTGCGCGTTGAGGTGCCAGACACCAACGAAGCGAAAGAGCTGACCAAATTCTGCCGCAAGTTCACCGTGCCGCTGCGTTCCGCGCTGCGTGAAAGCAAAATTCTGTTGAACTACGAAAGCCCGAAACGTCCGGTGGTGCACGTATTTTTCATTGCGCCGGGTACCTGTTACGTGGGCTATTCATTGCCAGAAAACAGTTCGTCTTTTTATATGGGCATTCCGCGGCTTAAGTTCCCGTCCGATGCGCCGAGCCGTTCAACCCTTAAGCTGGAAGAGGCGTTTCACGTCTTTATCCCGGCGGACGAATGGGATGAGCGTCTGGCCAGCGGCATGTATGCTGTCGATCTCGGTGCCTGTCCTGGCGGCTGGACCTACCAACTGGTGCAGCGCAGCATGATGGTGTATGCGGTCGATAACGGTCCGATGGCGCCGAGCCTGATGGAGACCGGGCAGGTGATGCATGAACGCGTTGATGGATTCAAATTCCGCCCGCCGCGCACCAACATTAGCTGGCTGGTGTGTGACATGGTTGAGAAACCGGTACGGGTAGCGAACCTGATGACCGACTGGCTGGTCAACGGCTGGTGCCGCGAGGCGATCTTCAACCTCAAGTTGCCAATGAAAAAGCGTTACGAAGAGGTGACGCAGAATCTGGCGATGATTGAAGAGCGACTCAGTGAGAACGGCATCAATGCGCAGATCCGGGCGCGTCAGCTCTATCACGATCGCGAAGAGGTCACGGTACACATTCGTCGTATCTGGGCGGCAGTCGGTGGTCGTCGCGACGAACGCTGATCAAACGGCTGAGTGTTTCGGCACTCAGCCGCTGTAACGCAACGTATTCAGATTACCCTGCAACACTAAATCCCGCTTCAGCGTGGCCACCTGGCGACTGATCTCAGCCATCCGCTGGCCGCTGGCTAATTTGTCACGCCATTTTGTCGGCACCTGATCCAGTTGCTGATAGATCCCGTCCAGCGAATGAAACTCTGCCAGCAGTTGTTTTGCGCTTTTAGGGCCGATACCAGCAATGCCTGGGATCTTACTGCTGCTGATGCCACACAATCCCCAAAAATCGGGTAACAGCTGCGGCGCAACGCCATATTCAGCTTCGATAAACGGCAGATCGAGCCAGCGCTTCTGGAAGTAGTCACGAATACGGATTTCCGGCGCCAGTAGCTGACAGTAGCCTTTGTCCGTTGACACGATGGTGGCCTGATGTCCGGCCTGCGCCATTTTTACCGCCAGCGTCGCGGCTAAATCATCCGCCTCATCCTGATCGGCAATCCAGCAGCTGACGCCTGCGGCGCGAAAAGCCTGTTGCAGCGCCGGCATCTCCGCCTGTAAATCTTCCGGCATCGGCGGACGGCCGCTTTTGTAATCCGGTAATAACTGGTGACGCCAGCCCTGATGCCGGGTTTCACCATCAAACACCGCCACTACGTGGGTCGGGCGGGTATGCCCCAATAGTTGACGCAGTGCCGCCACGCAGCCATCGACGCACGGCGATCCTTGTACCGCATGCAGACGGCGTATCAGGTTTAACGCATCTACGATAAGAAGATGAAAAGCCATGAGAATATCGGCAGCCCAATGGCTGCCTCCTGGTTTATTTGATGATTTCGTAGCAGGGGATGTAGGCGGTACCCGGCAGCTTCATACGTTGCTGCGCGACAAATCCCTGTAGCAGTTCGTCCATGCGATGCATGATGTCGGCGTCGCCATGCAGCTTATAGCGGCCTTTCTCGCGAATTTCGCGGATACCCATCTCTTTCACGTTACCGGCCACGATGCCTGAAAAGGCGCGACGCAAATCGGCGGCCAGTTTTTCCGGCGGCTGGTTGGTGTAGAGGTTGAGGTTGGCCATATTTTCATGGGTCGGCAGGAAGGGTACCTGCAGATCCGGCGCAATACGAATCGACCAGTTAAAGCTGTAGGCGTCGCCGGTTTCGCGTCGATACTCTTTAACCTGCGGCATCGCCTGCTTCATCAGACGCGCCACTTCAGCGGCATCGTTAATGATGATCTGATAGTGCTTGCGCGCCTGCTCGCCCAGCGTACTGACGATGAAGTCATCCAGCACCCGGAAGTAATCCGCACTCTCTTCAGGTCCGGTCAGGATCAGCGGTAACACTTGATCGCTGTTGTGCGGATTCATCATGATGCCGAGCAGATAGAGCAGTTCTTCTGCGGTACCGACCCCGCCTGGGAAGATAATGATGCCGTGCGCGATGCGGACAAACGCCTCAAGACGCTTTTCGATGTCCGGCATAATGATCAGCTCATTCACCAGCGGATTCGGCGGCTCGGCAGCAATGATTGACGGTTCTGTCAGACCAATAAAACGGCTGTCACGGTAGCGCTGCTGAGCGTGGCCTACCGCCGCTCCTTTCATTGGCGCTTCCATTACGCCCGGTCCGCAGCCGGTACAGATGTTCAGTTCACGCAGCCCCAGCTGGGTGCCGACGTTACGGCAATACTGATATTCAACGGCGTTGATCGAGTGGCCACCCCAGCACACCACGGTGTTGGGATACTCGCCAATGTGCAACGCCCGGGCATTACGCAGAATTGAAAAGACGGTATTGGTGATAGCGGCGGAATCATTCTCTTCGGCTGCGCTTAAACGGCCTGGAGCGTTGAGCTGGCCGCTGACAAACAGAATATCGCGCAGCACCGCAAACAGGTTGGCCTGCAGCGAACGGATGATGCGTCCATCAACAAACGCCTCTTCCGGTGGATTGATCAGCTCCAGTTTGACGCCGCGTTCACGACGCAGCACGTTGATATCAAAATTCTCAAAGCGGGAGAGTAATTCGTGGCTGCTGTCGGTCTGGCTGCCAGAGTTCAGCACCGCCAGCGAGCAGTTGCGAAACAGTTGGTACAGGTCGCTGCTGGCCGTGCGTTTCAGCATATCGACTTCCAGCTGCGAGAGCAGATCCATTGAGCCAAGAGGGCTGATATGGGTAATCAAATGAACTCCTTTACACCCGCCTGGGTGACAGTTGACACTGCAATCGCAGTGACGAAAATCCCTGGTCGGCAACCCGCAGATTGCCGCCATCTCCAGAGTAGCCTTGTCGGCCAGCGTAGCTCAAGTGGAACCGCGCCTGCAGCGCACAGCCTGCGAGAGATCTCGCAAACTACTGGCGAACCAGACGCGAATAGCCCGGAGTGAAGGGCACATTGCTCCGCCACGGGTTAATATCGAGTCCGCCACGGCGCGTATAGCGCGCATAGACCGTCAGCGCCTCAGGGTGGCAGAAACGCAGCACGTCATTAAAGATGCGTTCGACGCACTGTTCATGGAATTCGTTGTGCTGACGGAACGACACCAGATAGCGCAGCAGCGCTTCACGGTCGATACGCGGGCCTTTATAACGAATCATCACTGAACCCCAGTCAGGCTGATGGGTGATCAGGCAGTTCGATTTGAGCAGATGGCTGACCAGCGTCTCTTCGACGATCTCGCTGCCGGTGGCATCGGCCAGGTAGTCGGCATTGAAGCGGTAATCGTCAATCGCGATATCCTGCTCATCGATGCAGTAGCCGTCGAAATGGCCGATCGGCTGTCCTTCGACTTCATTCAGCCGGAACAGCGCGACCCGCACCTCACCTTCAGCGCAGGCGCTCAGATCGCGCTCCAGCGTCTGGCGTACTTCGCCCCAGTCGGCGAAGCGGGTCTGGTTGAAACTGTTAAGATAGAGCTTAAAGCTTTTCGATTCGATCAGATTGCGGCTCTGCGCATCCAGCACCACTTCACCGACGGCGACCTGTGGCAGCCCTTTGCTGTTAAGCCACGACAGTTCATATAAGGTCCAGATGTCACCACCGGTAAACGGCAGGCTATCAGGATACAGGCCGAGCGGTTCACGGTTCAGGCTACGCGGCACCGCCTGCAACAAACTGTTGTCATAGCGATCGTGATAGGCTGTGGGTTTGCCCAGCGTCAGGTTGCTGAGGGCCTGATCCTGTTCGTGAGTAGTCATTGCGGTTACCACCAAAATTAATCAAAGTGGCTAAGTGTAACCTATCAGAAGTGAGAATATGAATGACGCAGCAAACTGCCGCCGCACTGCGCGACTTTACTAACCGCTATTGCCAGCACTGGCAGCAGCACACGGGCCATGCGCCAGCCAGCAGCGATCTGTATGGCGTGCCGTCGCCTTGTGCGCTGGAAGATCGTGACCAGCGTGTCCTGTGGCAGCCACAGCCCTTTAGCCTGCCGCCCAGTCTCGACGCGGTAGGACGGGCGATCGACCTCCAGTTGCAACCGCAGATCACCACGTTTTACACCACTCAGTTCGCCGGAGACATGCAGGCCCGTTTCCAGCAACGGAAGCTGACGCTTTTGCAGGTGTGGAGTGAAGAGGATTTCCTGCGACTGCAGGAGAATCTGATTGGCCATTTACTGATGCAGCGCCGCCTGCGCCAGTCGCCAACGCTGTTTATCGCCACCACGGAATCAGAACAGGAGATCGTCTCTTTATCGAACCTCAGCGGGGAAGTGGTTCTGGAGCAGCCGGGCCGTAAACAGCGTGAAGTTTTAGCCGGAAATATTGAGATATTTCTTAAGTTATTACAGCCGGTTACCGAGTGACTTGCAGTGATCGCCTGGCTTGCTTGTGAGATATCTCTTACAAGGCGTGTGCGAGATCGTCAGATGTAGCTTGAGACTTCTGGATGGCCGGGATGTAAAAATATTGTGAATCATCGACTTAATGGCATTAGTCTGAAATTGTTTCGCTAAGATGCTGAACTTACGCTTTTAGTCACTTGTATGCACAATTAGTTCTGTCAGAATATCTCGCACTGGCAGGATGCTGGGGACAAAGATATCGTCAGGATGAGGATAAGCCAGGAGGCGGGAACGTAACGGAGTTTACGGCACACGGAAGGTTTCAGGCTGAAACAGGACCGCTCAGGATTGAGCAAGGGACACCTCCAGGATGGAGAATGAGAGCCCCTCAGAAGAGGTGGTGGGCCAGGAGGCTAAGGATTCATCAGGATGATGCGCGACAGGAGTTCGCACTGGACAAGTTGTCACGGAAGAGCAGGGAGCATTAACGTAGCGGGATGGCTGCAAACGAACCGGGAGCACTGTTTTTACAGTGCTCCCTTTTTTTGTGCCTGCGCCAACAAGTGATATGCTTGCCGCCCGTTTTTTTACTGTCCGCTGGAGGTGGCGCATGACGCCCGAACAATTGATTACGCAGCGGCTGGAGCAGGTTGAAGCGGTGTTGCGTGAGCACGATCTCTGGCAAAGCACACCCCCTGATGCCAGCGCTTTCGACAGCCGCGAGCCGTTTTGCCTTGATACGCTCGAACCGCTGCAATGGCTGCAATGGGTGTTGATTCCCCGAATGCACGCCCTGATTGCGGCCCGGCATCCACTGCCGCAAAACTTCGCTGTTGCCCCCTATTATGAAGTGGCGCTGGTGCCTGACCAGCCCGGTGTTGCGCCGCTGTTACTGACGCTGCGTCAGCTTGATGCGTTACTGAAGGATGCGGCGGTCTGATGCTGGAAATTATTTATCAGGACCGCTGGCTGGTGGCGGTGAACAAACCGAGCGGCTGGCTGGTGCATCGTAGCTGGCTGGATCGGCATGAGACGGTGTTTGTCATGCAGACGGTGCGCGATCAGATCGGTCAGCATGTGTTTACCGCGCATCGTCTGGATCGTCCTACCTCCGGCGTGCTGCTGATGGGATTGTCCAGCGAAGCCGGACGGCTGCTGTCGCAGCAGTTTGAGCAACATCAGATGCAAAAAACCTACCATGCGGTAGTACGCGGCTGGCTGGAAACCAGCGGTACGCTGGATTATCCGCTGGTAGAAGAGCTGGACAAAATAGCCGATAAGCATGCCACTGAAGAACGTACGGCGCAGCCGGCGGTCACCGACTATCAGTCACTGGCCACGGTGGAGATGCCGGTGGGTATTGGCCGCTATGCGACATCGCGCTATAGCCTGGTTGAACTGTCTCCGAAAAGCGGTCGCAAACATCAGCTGCGCCGGCACATGTCGCACCTGCGTCATCCGATCATCGGCGACTCTGCACACGGCGATCTGCGGCAGAACCGCGGCGCAGCGCAGCACTTCGGCGCTAACCGCCTGATGCTGCATGCCAGCAGCCTGGCGCTGTCCCATCCGGTCACCGGCGAGCCGTTGCTGATCCGTGCCGGGCTGGATAGTGTCTGGCAGAATCTGATGACACAGTTTGGCTGGCAGGATCGCATTCCTGAGGTGCCGCGGGTTGAGTTTGCGGCGGCGCCAGGACAGGATAACGTTTCAGAATAAGGGAGAAGGCAGATGGCAAAGATTGGCATTTTTGTGGGCACGGTATACGGCAATGCGTTGCTGGTGGCGGAAGAGGCAGAGCCGATTCTGCAACAGCAGGGCCACAGCGTGACGGTGTTTGAAGATCCGACGCTGGCAGACTGGCAGGCCTACGCCAGTGATGTAGCGTTGATTGTCACCTCTACCACCGGACACGGCGATTTTCCCGATACCATTTCGGGGCTGTTCCACGCGGTAAAAGATAAGCTGGGTCATCAGCCGACGCTGCGTTATGGCGTCATTGCACTGGGTGACAGCAGTTATGATCATTTTTGTGGCGCGGGTAAAACCTTTGATGCGTTGCTGCAGGAGCAGAGTGCCCAACGGGTGGGTGAAGTCCTGCTGGTTGATGCCAGTGAAAATCCCGAGCCGGAAGCGGTCACTTCTCCGTGGGTTGAGGCTTGGGGCGCGCTGCTGTAATCCGTAACTGCTTTGCGCCCTGCGCCGGCCTCAGGCGTTTTATTGCCGTGGTAGCGGACGAGAACCGGCCCGGATCGCCGCCGTGGCAATCCGGGCGCAGCCTGTGATCAGGTAATCGGTGCCGGGTTAAACACCGCCAGCTGGTTACGTATTCCCCAGCGATCTGACCAGGTCTGTTTGCGGCCGCTGGCAATATCCAGAATCAACTCAAACAGTCGCCAGCCAACCTGCTCAATACTCTCCTCGCCGGTTGCGATAGTCCCGGCATTAATATCCATCAGATCGTGCCAGCGTTCGGCCAGCGCATTACGCGTTGCCATCTTGATCACCGGAATGGCCGCCAGTCCGTACGGCGTACCGCGCCCGGTGGTAAACACCTGCAGGGTAATGCCGGAGGCCATCTGTTGGGTCCCGCAGACGAAATCACTGGCGGGGGTGGCGGCGTAAATTAATCCGCGACGGGTAGGGCGCTGTCCCGGTGACAGCACTTCTACAATCGCGCTGCGGCCCGATTTCGCAATGGAGCCGAGCGCTTTTTCGACCACGTTGGCCAGCCCGCCTTTTTTATTGCCGGGCGAAGGGTTAGCGCTGCGGTCAGTCTGACCCTGGTTGAGATAGTCGTCATACCAGGCCATCTCCTCCAGTAAGCGCTTACCAACCTCTTCATTAATCACCCGCGGCGTCAGCAGATGAATCGCATCACGAACTTCCGTGACTTCAGAGAACATCACCGTGGCACCACAACGCACCAGCAGATCTGAGGCAAAGCCCACGGCGGGATTGGCGGTCACGCCAGAGAAGGCATCGCTGCCGCCGCACTGCATGCCGACGATCAGCTCTGAGGCGGGACAGGTTTCGCGCTGGCGCTGATTCAGTCGCTTAAGGTGGCGCTCGGCGACCTGCAATATTTCGTCAACCATTGCACCAAAGCCCACCAGCTTTTCATCCTGCAGACGCACAATGTCATGCTCCTCCAGCGAGATCGGCTGTACGTCTGGCGTGCCGGTCAGCAGCCGTTCCGGCTGTAATTTTTCGCAGCCCAGACTCACAATCATCACTTCGCCGCCGAAATTGGCGTTCAGCGCCAGGTTGTGGATGGTGCGAATCGGCACTACAGCCGCCGGGGCATTGATCGCCACGCCGCAGCCATAAAGATGATTCAGGGCGACAACGCCATCGACGTTGGGATAGCGCGGCAGCAAATCACGCTCAATCAATTGCACAACATGATCCACCACGCCCGCCACGCAGTGCACGCTGGTGGTGATGCCGAGCAGGTTACGCGTTCCGACGCTGCCATCGGCGTTGCGATAGCCTTCGAAGGTATAGCCTTCCAGCGCAGGCAGTTCGGCAGGGACCTGCGTCGCCAGCGGCAGGCTGGCCAGCGGCGGCGCTTCCGGTAGCGTCACCAGGGACTCATCAATCCAGCTGC
>MIEI01000110.1 GCA_002095305.1 Pantoea brenneri | reverse complement strand
GGCGCGGCCTGGCTGCTGGTGGTGGTGGCGCTGCCGCTTTCCCACGGATTGCTGGTGTCCTGACTCATGGCTGGGCTCCTTCACGATCTAATGCGCGCAACAGCGTGCTTTTGGAAATGATACCGACGTACTGATTATCCTCACCCACCACCGGCACCGCGCAGGGGGCCTGGGCAACGTGAGAAAGCAAATCGTTCAGTGAGGTATCGGCGGGAACCGCAGCCGGTGCGTCGAGCAGCGCGCTGTCTATCCCTTCGCCGGCTGCCAGCGCGGCTTTCAGCGAATCGGTGGAGACGACGCCGATGAATTTCTGCTTTTCCAGCACGTAGCCGTAATCGCGATCTTCATCCTGCAGCAGTTTGATGGCGGAGCGTGGACCGAAGCCGGCAGCCTTACGGATTAGCGCGCCGGCGCTGCGACGGGCAATATCTTTGGCGCTGAAGACGTGACTGATATCCACTCCGCGGAAGAAGGTGCGCACATAGTCATTGGCCGGATTATTCAGGATTTCATCCGGGGTACCGACCTGGACCACTTCGCCGCCCTGCATAATGGCAATTCGATCGCCAATACGCATCGCTTCATCCAGATCGTGGGAAATAAAGACGATGGTACGCTGATGCCGGGCCTGTAAATTGACCAGCTCATCCTGCATCTCGGTACGAATCAACGGATCCAGCGCAGAGAAGGCTTCATCCATTAATAATATATCGGGATTAATCGCCAGCGCGCGAGCTAATCCGACGCGCTGACGCATGCCGCCGGAAAGTTCATCCGGGTAGGCGTGGGCATAATTCTCCAGCCCGACCTGACGTAACGCGTCTAATGCTTTTTCCTGCCGTTCCGCCAGCGGTACGCCGGCTAATTCCATGCCGAATGCACTATTATTTAGTACATTCATGTGCGGCATCAAAGCAAATGACTGGAATACCATGCTGATTTTATTTCTGCGCACCTCGCGCAGTTCGCTGTCGGATATTTTTGCAATATCGACACCGTCAATGATCACCTGGCCGCGTGTCGGCTCTATCAGACGATTGAGAAGGCGAACCATGGTCGATTTTCCTGAACCGGATAACCCCATGATGACGAATATCTCGCCTTCTTCAATGGCCAGACTGGCGTTCTTAACCCCGAGAGAGAGACCGGTCCTCTCAAGGATCACATCTTTGGTTGCCCCCTTTTCAATATATTTAAATGCGCGGTCCGGATTATCGCCAAATATCTTATAGAGATTTTTTACTTCGAGTTTAATTGCCATGCAGTAATTAAATCCTGGTTGTAATATTTAATATTAATCTGTCTGTCCCACTGAAATTTGAGCAGGCCATACCGTAGCACACTGAGATCATCTGACAACCCTGCAGGCCGATATTGGCGCGCTGTCAGGCCGGTCAATGCCGATTATCGCCAGTGCTCACAAGGGATCAGCGCAGATTAATTTTTTATGAATTGAAAACGAAATTATTGGCATTCTGGCCGGATTGCCGCGCTAAAGGCGGGAAAATGACATTCGCAAACGGCAAATATTGCCAGAATAAAGACGACCGATAGCGGAAAATAATCGTCTCAGTCATCGACATTTTTTAGCAGAATAATCGCCGCTGGAAGAGCGATATTATGACAATACCGGTGCTGACGAAAAAGGCCAATTCCGGTGAGGTGGCAGGGGCTGAATTCGTGGGGGTGAAGCCGCGGCGGGCGGGCAGGGCAGGGAGATGAAACCGGCAGTACCGGGCGCAGCGTGGCAGCGCCCGGCAGGGATCAGAAGTTCCAGTCTTCGTCTTCGGTTTCGACCGCTTTTCCCATCACATAGGAGGAGCCGGAACCGGAGAAGAAATCGTGGTTTTCGTCAGCGTTCGGTGAGAGCGCCGACAGAATGGCCGGATTCACCGCCGTCAGCTCGGCCGGGAACAGCGCCTCATAACCCAGATTCATCAGGGCTTTGTTGGCGTTGTAGTGTAAGAAGGTTTTCACCTCTTCAACCCAGCCGACATCGGCGTACAGGGCTTCGGTGTAGGCGACTTCGTTCTCATACAGCGCCAGCAGCAGATCGTAAGCGAACTGTTGCAGCTCTTCGCGGCGCAGATCATCCGCCGTTTCCAGCGCTTTCTGGAACTTATAACCGATGTAATAACCGTGTACCGCCTCATCACGAATAATCAGACGGATCAGATCGGCGGTGTTGGTCAGCTTACCGCGGCTTGACCAGTACATCGGCAGCCAGAAGCCGGAGTAGAACAGGAACGACTCCAGGAACACGCTGGCGATCTTCTTCTTTAGCGGGTCGTCGGCCCGGTAATGCTCAAGAATGATGCGCGCTTTATTTTGCAGCGGCGCATTCTCTTCGCTCCACTGATAGGCCGCATCAACATCCTGCGTGTTACACAGCGTCGAGAAGATCGAACTGTAGGAGCGGGCATGGACCGCCTCCATAAAGCTGATGTTCGACAGCACCGCCTCTTCGTGTGGCGTCAGCGCATCATCCATCAGGCCCGGCGCACCAATCACATTCTGAATGGTATCGAGCAACGTCAGGCCGGTGAAAACCCGGATAGTCAGTTGCTGTTGCTGAGCATCCAGCGTCTGCCAGGCGGGCAGATCGTTGGAGAGCGGCACCTTTTCCGGTAGCCAGAAGTTGCTGGTCAGGCGGTTCCAGACCTCAAGATCTTTGTCATCCTGAATCCGGTTCCAGTTAATCGCTTGAATTTGTTTTAGTTGCATAGTTTTTATCACAGCGCGCAGGAGACGCAGCCCTGAACCTCTGTGCCTTGTAGCGCCATCTGGCGCAGTCGGATGTAATAGAGTGTTTTGATGCCTTTTTTCCACGCGTAAATCTGCGCTTTGTTGATATCACGGGTGGTGACGTCATCGCGGAAGAACAGCGTCAGCGACAGGCCCTGATCGACGTGCTGCGTGGCTTCGGCGTAGGTATCAATAATCGCTTCCGGCCCAATCTGATACGCATCCTGATAGAGATCGAGATTGTCATTGGTCATAAACGGCGCGGGATAATAGACGCGACCGGTTTTACCCTCTTTACGGATCTCAATGCGTGACACGATCGGATGAATGCTTGAGGTGGCATGGTTGATGTACGAGATCGAACCGGTCGGCGGAATCGCCTGCAGGTTCTGATTAAACAGACCGTGCTGCATTACCGCCTCACGCAGCGCCTGCCAGTCCGCCTGGGTCGGCAGCGTAATACCGGCATCAGCAAACAGTTGCGCTACCCGTTCGGTGCGCGGACGCCATGCCTGCTGAACGTATTTATCGAAGTAGCGGCCGCTGGCGTACTGCGAATCAGCAAAACCGTCAAAGCGCTGCTGCCGTTCCCGCGCCAGCTGGTTAGAGGTGCGCAACGCATAGTAGGTGATGCAATAGAAGTAGAGATTGGTGAAGTCCAGCGCTTCCGGTGAACCGTAGGCCATGCCTTCGCGCGCCAGATAGCCGTGCAGGTTCATCTGGCCGAGGCCAATCGCATGTGAGCGGCGGTTACCTTCAGCCACTGACGGCACCGAGCCGATCTCGCTCATCATGGAGACGGCGGTGAGGGCGCGGACCGCCACATCGACAGTGCGGGCCAGGTCACGCGAATCCATGGCGTGGGCAATATTCAGCGAACCGAGGTTACAGGAGATATCTTTGCCGATCCGGCGATAGCTGAGGTCGTCAAAATACTCACTGGCGCTGTTTACCTGCAGGATTTCGGAGCACAGGTTACTCATATTGATACGGCCGGCGATCGGGTTACTGCGGTTCACGCTGTCTTCAAACATGATGTAAGGGTAGCCCGACTCGAACTGGATTTCGGCCAGCGTCTGGAAGAAGTCGCGCGGCTGAATATAGGTTTTACGGATGCGCTCATCCGCCAGCATCTCGTCATATTTTTCGCTGATGCTAATGTCGCCAAACGCCTGACCGTAGATACGCTCCACGTCATAGGGTGAGAACAGCGCCATCGGCTTGTTCTCTTTCGCCAGCTGGAAGGTGATATCGGGGATCACCACGCCAAGCGACAGGGTTTTAATGCGGATCTTCTCATCGGCATTTTCACGTTTGGTGTCGAGAAAACGGAAAATATCGGGATGGTGAGCGTTGAGCCACACCGCGCCCGCGCCCTGACGCGCACCGAGCTGATTGGCGTAGGAGAAGGCATCTTCCAGCATTTTCATCACCGGTATTACTCCCGATGACTGATTTTCGATGCGTTTGATCGGTGCGCCTGATTCGCGCAGGTTAGACAGCAGGAAAGCGACGCCGCCGCCGCGCTTCGACAGCTGTAGCGCCGAGTTCACCGCGCGGCCAATCGACTCCATATTGTCTTCAATACGCAGCAGGAAGCAGGAGACCAGTTCGCCGCGCTGCTGCTTACCGCAGTTAAGGAAGGTCGGCGTGGCAGGCTGGAACCGGCCGCTGAGCATCTCTTCCAGCAGTGAACGTGCCAGGCTTTCATCACCCTGCGCCAGCGTCAGCGCGACCATACAGGCCCGCTGCTCAAAGCTTTCGAGGTAACGTTTGCCGTCAAAGGTTTTCAGCGTGTAGCTGGTGTAGTACTTCCAGGCACCGAGAAAGGTTTTGAATTCAAAGCCCCAATTTTCCGCCACAGCATGCAGTTCAAGCAGGAAGTCAAAATGGTACTGATTCAGCACCCCGGCTTCGTAATAGCCCTCCGCCACCAGATAGCGCAACCGCTCGGCGTTACTGGCGAAAGGCACGGTATTGGGCTGCACGTGCTGCAGGAAGAACTGACGCGTCGCTTCCCGATCCTTATCAAACTGAATCCGGCCATCGGCGTCGTACAGGTTGAGCATGGCGTTGAGCGCGTGGTAGTCCAGCGTCACGGTGTTGAGGGTATCTGTTGTTGCCAAAATTGGGTTACTCCCGCTTTAACTTTCGCGATATCGTCAGGCGTTCCCATCAGCTCAAAGCGGTAGAGACAGGGAACCTGACATTTTTTTGCAATGATGCTGCCGGCCAGGCAGTAACCGGCACCGAAGTTACGGTTACCGGCTGCGATCACCCCACGGATGCCGCGGCGGTTAGCTTCATCATTAAGAAACTGAATCACCTGACGTGGCACTGCGCCACGACTGCTGCCCCCGCCATAGCTCGGCACCACCAGAATGTAAGGCTGGTCGGTGTGCAGTGACTGTTTAGCATCGAGCGGGATGCGCCGGGCCGGTAAGCCCAGGCGCAGGATGAACCGGTGGGTGTTTTCCGACTGGCTGGAAAAATAGACCAGTGGGAACATCGCTTTACCCTCCGACAGCGGCGAGCTGGCGCAGCGAGGCGATTTTGTCCGGACGGAAGCCGCTCCAGTGATCGTCATCCGCCATCACCACCGGCACCTGGCGGTACCCCAGTGATTTCAGGTTGTCGATCGCCTCTGGCTGGCTGTCCAGGTTGATCAGCTGATAGGCAATACCCTGCCGATCCAGCGCGTTTTTGGTAGCGTTGCACTGGACACAATTATCTTTAGTGTAAATAATAATGCGCATGATTCGTATTTCCCTCTGTATGCGGAGCGGATGCCGGGAAACGAAGCAGGCACCGCAGGTGGCGGGCTTCGTTCAATGGGACATCGGGCGTCGTGCTGATGAGCTAAATACTAGATGTAGTGTTTTGCAGGGTCAAGCCCACCAGATATAGGGTTTTGCGATTTGCATTTGCATCAGCGGGGCAAAGCCAGTGGCGATGCGCCTTCAGGGGCAGGAAATTGATTTGTAAATTTTAACGCTCAAAAAATGGACATAAAAAAGCCCCGCACGGGGCGAGGCTCGGATGATATGAGGCGGTGCGCTTAGCGGCGTGAAGCCAGCAGCACGCCGAATACCAGACCAATGGCGGCACCGACGCCGACACCGTGCCATGGTTTGTCATGCACATAGGTATCAACCTGCGCGCCAGCGTCACGGGCAACCTGAGCCACACGGTTGCTGCCGCCGTTCAGTCGTGCGCGCGTCTGCTTCAACAACGCTTCTGCCTGGCTGCGTGCGGAATCTACTTCATCTTTAGCATCGCTGCCGTAAGATTTCAGCAGTGCTTCAAGTGAATCAGCGAGTTCGTTAACATCCTGATTGATATCAATGTCATCGTTTTTTACGGTTCGATTAAACATTTTTTGGCTCCCTTTGATTTAAAACGTAATACTTAGTGTAGACGACCTTGCGATAAACGAGACGCGAGAATGGGCTTTAGGGAAAATTCCGAATGCCCACTCTGTCATGCTGAGGTAAGGTTGCGAAGCTTTTGAAAGAGGAGAGGATCGAGCATGTATTTACGACCAGATGAGGTAGCGCGCGTACTGGAAAAAGCGGGTTTCGAAGTGGATGAGATCACCCCACGGGCTTATGGTTATCGCCGTGGTGACAACTATGTTTATGTGAATCGCGAAGCGCGTATGGGGCGCACGGCACTGGTGATTCATCCGACACTGAAAGAGAAGAGCCAGCCGTTCGCTGAACCGGCTTCTGAAATGAAGACCTGCGATCACTACACCCAATTCCCTCTCTACCTGGCGGGTGATTCTCAGGAACATTACGGCATCCCGCACGGATTCAGTTCCCGCATGGCGCTGGAACGCTATCTACAAAGCGTTTTCGGCTAACGCATCAGGCCCCGCCGCGACGGGGCACTGAACCCATCTCCCCAATCCCACCCCCGGCAATTCATTGCAATTCACCGCTGTGACGCGTATAAAACTCTTCACTATAGATGTTTAGACGTCCATACGGATAAAAGTGATGAGTGAACAACACCCCCCCGCGCAGGATCAATTCAAACGCACCATGAAAGTGCGCCATCTGGTGATGTTATCGCTGGGCGGCGTCATCGGCACCGGGCTGTTTTTTAACACCGGCTACATCATCTCCACCACCGGCGCGGCCGGTACGCTGCTGGCCTACCTGATTGGTGCCTTAGTGGTGTGGCTGGTAATGGTCTGCCTTGGCGAACTCTCCGTGGCGATGCCGGAGACCGGCGCGTTTCACGTCTATGCGGCGCGCTATCTGAGTCCCGCCACCGGCTACACCGTGGCCTGGCTCTACTGGCTGACGTGGACCGTGGCGCTGGGCTCCAGCCTGACGGCAGCCGGCTTCTGTATGCAGTACTGGTTTCCCCAGGTGCCGGTCTGGATCTGGTGTCTGGTGTTCTGCTGTGCCATCTATCTGCTGAATGTGATCTCAACCCGCTTCTTCGCGGAAGGGGAGTTCTGGTTCTCGCTGATTAAAGTGATCACTATTATTGCCTTCATCCTGCTCGGCGGCGCCGCGATGTTCGGTTTCATCCCGATGAAAGATGGGACCCCCGCGCCCGGCTTAAGCAACCTCACCGCTCACGGCTGGCTGCCGAACGGCGTGTTGCCGATTCTGATGACCATGGTGGCGGTTAACTTCGCTTTTTCCGGCACCGAACTGATTGGTATTGCGGCGGGTGAAACCCAGCAGCCAGAGAAAGTGCTGCCGCTGGCGATCCGCACCACCGTGGCGCGGTTGATCATCTTTTTTATCGGCACGGTGTTGGTGCTGGCAGCGCTGATCCCGATGGATCAGGCCGGGATCGTCAAGAGTCCTTTTGTGCTGGTGTTTGAAAAGATCGGTGTGCCCTGGGCTGCGGATATCATCAACTTTGTCATCCTGACCGCCATTCTGTCAGCCGCCAACTCCGGTCTGTATGCATCGGGCCGCATGCTCTGGTCACTGGCGAATGAAAATACGCTGCCGCGCGCTTTTGCCCGGGTGAATAAACGAGGCGTGCCGCTGCTGGCGATCACCGTCAGCATGATTGGCGGATTGCTGGCGCTGATCTCCAGCGTGGTCGCGCCCGATACGGTATTTGTGGCGCTGTCGGCGATATCCGGCTTTGCGGTGGTCGCCGTCTGGCTCAGCATCTGCGCCTCACATTTTGTCTTCCGTCGCCGCCACCTGCAGCAGGGAAAATCTCTGGCGCAGCTGGGCTATCGCGCGCCGCTCTATCCGCTGACGCCGGTGCTCGGGTTTCTGCTCTGTCTGCTGGCCTGCATCGGACTGGCGTTCGATCCGACCCAGCGCATCGCCCTGTGGTGTGGCATTCCGTTTGTACTGTTCTGCTACGCCGCTTACCATCTGACCCATAAATCATCGCCGAAGCCTGAGGAGGCCAATGATGTCGCATAATCCTGTCGCGCAGGCGCTGTCTGAATCGCCGTTGCTGATCCTCGATGGCGCGCTGGCCACCGAACTGGAAGCGCGCGGCTGCCAGCTGGCCGATGCGCTGTGGTCAGCGAAAGTACTGATGGAAAACCCTGAGCTGATTTATCAGGTTCACTACGACTATTTTGCCGCAGGCGCCCGCTGCGCGATTACCGCCAGCTATCAGGCGACGCCGCAGGGCTTTGCCACACGCGGGCTGGATCAGGCACAGTCGCTGGCGTTGATTGCGCAGAGCGTCGAACTGGCGCGACGCGCGCGCGAAGATTATCTGGCGACACAATCTGAGGCGAAAACCTTGCTGGTGGCGGGATCGGTCGGGCCTTACGGTGCGTTTCTGGCGGATGGTTCGGAGTATCGTGGCGACTACGCGCTGCCGGAAGCGGAGATGATGGCGTTTCATCGCCCGCGCATCGCAGCGCTGCTGGCGGCGGGGGCCGATCTGCTGGCCTGCGAAACCCTGCCATCGTTTGCCGAAGCGCAGGCGCTGGCAACACTGCTGACTGAATTCCCGGACAGCACTGCCTGGTTCTCATTTACGCTGCGCGACGCGGGCCACATCAGCGACGGTACGCCGTTATCCGAAGTGGTCGGCTGGCTTAACACCCAGCCGCAGGTGGTAGCGCTGGGCGTCAACTGCGTGGCGCTGGAGAGCGTGACGCCGGCGCTGCAGCAGCTGCAGCAGCTGACCGACAAGCCGCTGGTGGTCTATCCTAACTCCGGCGAACAGTATGACGCCAGCAGCAAAACCTGGCATTCGGCCCCGTCGGGCTGCACCCTGGAACACAAGCTGGATGAGTGGCAGCGGGCAGGCGCGAAGCTGATTGGCGGCTGCTGCCGTACCTCACCCAAAGACATCGCGGCTATTGCGCACGCTTGTCAACCGCAATAAGGCGGTTGAATCGGGCGATGATAGCCCGATTGAGGCGCGTGAAAAGGCGGGAAGGGCGGTTTACACTGTGCTTCCTGACCTTTTTGCGGAACCCTTCATGAAACAGCGAATTCTGGCTCTGGCCGCCGCGCTGCTGCTTAGCGGCTGCGCCACCATTGTCGGCAATGAAACCCAATCGGTACGCATCGACTCCCTGCCGCAGGGCGCGCGTTTTACCGTGCAGGATGAGCGCGGTTTCGCGGTCGCACAGGGTTTCACGCCGCAGACCGTTGAGCTGGAGAAATCCACCGGTCGCTACTTCGGCAAAAAACACTATCTGCTGATGCTGGAAAGCCCGGGCTATGTGCCGGTGACCATGCCGATCGAAGCGCGCGCCAACCTGTGGTACCTGCTGGGCAATATTCCGCTGGGCGGCTTCCCCGGCTGGCTGCTGGTCGATCCGTTCTATGGCGGCATGTACGACCTGAAGCCTGAGCACCCGCGTCCATTTATGAACCCGGTCGGCGCGCGCGGCTGATTACTGCGCGGTCGGTTTCACCATTCCGCCTGGCGTTTTGTGGCGCTCCAGATACTGATGCTGGAAAATGCACATGCGGATGGTGTTACGGTATTCTCCGTTGATAAAAAACTCATGCTTTAGCACGCCTTCAATCTCGAAGCCGAGCTTGGTATAGATGTGGATCGCTTTCTCATTCTCCTGATCGACAATCAGGTAGAGCTTATACAAGTTCAGCACCGAGAAGCCATAATCCATTGCCAGCTTTGCCGCCTGGGTCGCCAGACCTTTGCCCTGATGCGCCGGATCGATAATGATCTGAAACTCGGCGCGGCGATGCACATGATTAATCTCCACCAGCTCGACCAGCCCCGCTTTCTGCCCGTCATGCTCCACCACAAAGCGCCGTTCCGTTTGATCGTGAATGTGCTTGTTGTAAAGATCGGAGAGTTCTACAAACGCCTCATACGGCTCCTCGAACCAGTAACGCATCACGCTGGCGTTGTTATCCAGTTGATGAACAAAATGCAGATCTTCCCTTTCCAGTGGACGCAGTTTTACCGTCATGCTCTTTTCCTTTCGTTAGGCGATTGCCGCGAGTATAACGCACCAGCCTGCGGCCGCGCTGCGCTCAGTTGCACCTTAACGGTGCGCGACGGCCTCTGCTGGCGCTTCTGAAACCATTTTTCAGGCGCGTTTGGCGTTCTGGCACAGCCATTGCTTGGCTTGTATAGATAAGACTATACAACCTTGAGATGTTCACCTTGTGACGGGAGTGGAAGATGAATCAGCAAATCAGGCGGGCGGTCAGTGCAGTGGCGTTATCGGTAGCGATCGGCAGCACGATGGTGGCGCAGGCGGAAGAAACCCCGGTCGCCATCGGCATTTCGGGCTGGACCGGGTTTGCACCGCTGACGCTGGCGGACAAAGCGGGCATCTTTAAAAAGCATGGTCTGGCGGCGGAGGTCAAAATGATCCCGCAGAGCAGCCGTCATCTGGCCGTGGCATCCGGCACCATTCAGTGTGCCGCCACCACGGTGGAAACCTACATCTCGTGGAACGCGGCCGGCGTGCCGATCAAGCAGATTGTCCAGCTCGACAAATCCTACGGTGCTGATGGTCTGGCGGTGCGCGGCGGAATCAACAGTATCAGCGATCTCCGGGGCAAAGTGGTGGGCGTCGACGCACCCGGCACCTCACCTTATTTCGCGCTGGCGTGGATACTCGATAAAAATGGCATGACGATGAAAGATGTCCGTCTGGCCACCCTGTCGCCGCAGGCCGCCGCACAGGCCTTTACTGCCGGGCGAAACGACGCCGCCATGAGTTATGAACCTTATCTCTCTGCAATCCGCAAACAGCCGGCGGCCGGCAAAATTATCGCCACCACTCTCGACTATCCGATGGTGATGGATACTTTAGGCTGCACACCGACCTTCCTGAAAGCCCATCCGCAGGCGGCAAAAGCGCTGGTTGAGAGCTACTTCGATGCGCTGGAGATGATCAAACAGCAACCGGAGAAATCGTACCAAATTATGGGCGCGGCGGTGAAATCGAGCGGCAAAGAGTTCGCCGAATCAGCGAGTTATCTGCGCTGGCAGGGACGCGAAGAGAATCGGGCATTCTTCAACGGTGGCATTCAGAGCTTCAGCGACGAAGCGGGCAAACTGCTGCTGCGCGCCGGCGTGATCAAAACCGTGCCGGATATCAACAGTCTCTACGATGCCAGCTTTGTCCAGTAACGGGAGATCGCCGATGGAGATCAGTAAACCTCAGCCAGCCACGCCGCCGGACACGCTGCCGGACGCACCGAAGCGCTGGCACAATCCCTTAATGGTGCCGCTAAAACCGGTTGCTGCGCGGCTGCGTATCGGCCTCGGCATCGGTTTTTTCGTGCTGTTTGTCGCGGTCTGGGCGCTGGTCACGCTGGGCGGCATGGTGTCGCCCACCTTTCTCGCCGATCCGATCACTATGCTGCAACAGGGCGTAACGCTGTTCACCGAGTACAATTTTGCGCTGGATATCGGCATGACGGTGATGCGGGTGCTTTCGGGATTTGTGCTGGCGGCGGTAATCGCGGTGCCGCTTGGCATCATGATGGGTGCGTTCAAAACCTGGGAAGCGTTTCTTGAGCCTTTCGTTTCGTTTTGTCGTTATCTGCCGGCGTCAGCCTTTGTGCCGCTGTTGATCCTCTGGGCAGGCATTGGCGAGATGCAGAAAATCCTGGTGATCTTTATCGGATCATTTTTCCAGATCGTCCTGATGGTGGCGGTAACGGTCAGCAGTGCCCGGCGCGATCTGGTGGAAGCTGCCTATACGCTGGGCTGTAGCAACCGATCGATAGTGCGACGGGTGTTGATCCCCGGCGCGGCACCCGGCATTGCGGAACTGTTGCGTCTGGTACTGGGCTGGGCCTGGACCTATGTGATCGTTGCGGAGTTGATCGGATCGGAAAGCGGCATCGGTCATATGATCGTCGACAGTCAGGCGCTGCTGAATACCGGACAGATCATCTTCGGCATTATCGTCATCGGCCTGATTGGGCTGCTGTCCGATTACCTGTTTAAGCGGGTCAATCGGCGGCTGTTTGCATGGAGTTACCCGGCATGAAACAGAGCAAACTGAACGTACGCGGCGTCGAACGCTGGTTCAACGGGCCGCAGGGTGAGCAAACCCAGGCGCTGCAACCGATCTCCTGGCGGGTGGAGGAGAACGACTTCGTCACCATTCTCGGCCCGTCCGGCTGCGGCAAATCG
>MIEI01000109.1 GCA_002095305.1 Pantoea brenneri | reverse complement strand
CGCGTCACGCACCGCTTCAGCGATCGCCCGGCAGTTAGGTTCACTGCCCGGACGCGAATGAGTGAAGGAGGAGTTATTGATCTCCAGCGCCACATTGTAGTGGGCTGCAGCCTCGGCGATTGCCGGGATATCCACCGGGAATTTCGGGTTACCCGGATGGCTGATGATATGCACCAGTCCCCCCGCCATCGCCGCAATCATCGCGTCAGTATGGTGTTTTCGGTCACGCGGTGCGTAGACCGGCTCATGAAAGCCCGCCACGATCAGGTCCAGCGCATCCAGCATCGGACCGGAGCAGTCAATCTCGCCCTGCTGGTTTTTAATATTGGCTTCAATACCGCGCAGAATCCCGACGCCATCAATCACCCGCGGCCAGATGCGCATATTGATGAAGTGCCAGTAATGCGGTGCATCGGCCATATCAGGCCCGTGATCGGTAATGGCAAACAGTTTCAGTCCCGTTTGCCTGGCCTGAGTGACGTAATCGTGCAGCGTACTGTAGGCATGCGTACTGGCGATGGTGTGCATATGCAGATCTACCGGATACATCATCTTCTCCTGCTGATAGCCCCTGATTGGGCAGGGTAATTAGTAGCCACGCTGACGATCGACCCGCCCCTGCGGTGTTTCTCCCGCCTGATGCTGGTGAATCGCCCGGGCGATATAGTCAATAGCTTCGTCGATTAAGGTTACCGCAGCATTATGCGGTGTCAGCGTAACGCGCGGGTGAGACCAGAGCGGATGCGATTCCGGCAACGGCTCGACCTGGAACACATCCAGCGCGGCGGCTTTCAGCTGGCCGCTGTTGAGCGCCGCCAGTAAATCCGCTTCCACCACCTGCGCACCGCGTGCGATGTTGAGGAAGAAAGCGCCGTGCGGCAGCTGCTGGAAAAAGTCGTGATTGATTAGGTTGATGGTTTCCGCAGTGCTGGGCAGCAGGTTGATTAATACCCGGGTCTCTTGCAGAAAATCGTGCAGCGCCTCACGGCCGGCAAAGCTGGTTACGCCCGCGATCTGCTTCGGCGACCGGCTCCAGACCCGCACCGGGAATCCCCAGGGTTTAAGCGCTTCCGCCACGCTCTGCCCCAATACCCCGGCACCGAGAATACCGATGGTGAAGCTGTCGCGCGGATAAGCGGGCAGCGGCTGCCAGCAGCGCTGCTGTTGCTGTAACCGGTAATCGTCAAAGCGGCGGAACCAGCTCAGCACGCTGTGGACCGCATACTCCTGCATCTGCCGCGCCATACCGGTATCTTCCAGCCGGAACAGCGGCACCGTCTCCGGCAACATATCCGGATACTGCTGTAGCTGGCGGAGAATTTCATCAACCCCGGCACCCAGCGCAAACACCCCGCGCAGCCCGGCGCGCCCTCGCAGCATCTCTGCTGGCGGAGAACGCACCAGCGCATAATCGGCCGGACCCTCATCGCCCGGTTGCCAGGCGCGTACCCGCGCCTGCGGCAGACGCTGCTGTAAACCGTTAATCCATGTCGCGGCGGGTTGCGACGGGTGATACCAGATGATCTCCATCCTGCTCTCCTTTTTTTCTTTCAGCGTCAGGGAAAACCGGCATCAGGGCAAGCAAAAACCGGCTGGAAAAAACGCTTTTTTCAGTAAAAATTATTCACGTGGCTTCACATTTCCGGTTGGCTTCAGGGTGAAGCGGGCAGATAAGGTCTAAAGTTGGTCGTGTGGTCAATGCGTTACACGCGGCCGCGTTTCGGACAAGGAGAAAAACCGATGACAAAAATTGAGGTAAACGCCACTGAACGGCGTCAGCGTTATGCACCCCTTCTGCTCACGCTGCTGCTGAGCGTACCTGCCTTCACCGTTCACGCCGACGACACGTCGCGTATGCTGAATAATCAGCCGCAGCCGCCGGATGTCCGTTTAGGGCCACTGTTTAATGCCGTACAGCAAGCAAAGTTCTTCCCCGATCAAAAAACCTTTGCTGATGCAGTGCCAAAATACGATCCGGCATCAATTCTGGCCGACTGGCAGATGCAGAAGAAACAGCGCAACTTTGATCTGAAACGCTTTGTTGCCGCCAACTTCACGCTGCCCACTCAGGGCGATAAATATGTGCCGCCTGCCGGGCAGAATCTGCGTGACCATATCGACGGCTTATGGCCGGTGCTGACCCGCACCGCCAGCAGTGCCGGTCAGTATGACTCGCTGCTGCCGTTGCCGAAACCGTATGTGGTGCCGGGCGGCCGTTTCCGCGAAGTCTATTACTGGGACAGCTACTTTACGATGCTCGGCCTGGCGGAAAGTGGCCACTGGGATCGGGTGCAGGATATGGTGGATAACTTTGCCTCGCTGCTTGACCGTTACGGCCACATTCCGAACGGCAACCGCAGCTACTACCTGAGCCGTTCGCAACCGCCTTTCTTTAGCCTGATGGTGGACCTGCTGGCGAGCCACGATGACGGCAAAGCCTATACCCGCTACCTGCCACAGCTGCAGAAAGAGTATGACTACTGGATGGCCGACAGTGACAAACTGGCCGCCGGCTCAGCCAGTAAACGCGCCATCAAACTCAGCGATGGCACGGTACTGAACCGCTACTGGGATGCGCGCGATGTGCCGCGTACCGAATCCTGGATGGATGATGTGACCACCGCGAAGAAAGCGCCACAGCGTGACAAGGCGGAGCTTTATCGCGATCTGCGTTCTGGCGCGGCATCGGGCTGGGACTTCAGCTCCCGCTGGTTCACTGATGCCCACAATCTGGCGACCATCCGTACCACCCAACTGGCACCGGTCGATCTCAACAGCCTGATGTTCCATCTGGAGCAGACGCTGTCGAAAGGCTATCAGATGAATAACCAGGACGATCTGGCGAAGCAGTTTGCCGACCGTGCGGAGAAGCGTCAGGCCGCGATTAACCGCTACCTGTGGGACAGCAAACAGGGCTGGTATGCCGATTACGACTGGCAGAAAAAACAGGTGCATTCGCAGCTGACCGCCGCCACGCTGTTCCCGCTTTATCTGCGGGTTGCCAGCGATAAGCAGGCTGAAAGCACCGCCAGTGCGGTGGAAAAACAGCTGCTGAAACCGGGCGGACTGGTGACCACCACCGTTAATAACGGTCAGCAATGGGACGCCCCGAACGGCTGGGCGCCGCTGCAATGGGTGGCAGTGGAAGGTCTGGAACACTACAATCAACCTAAACTGGCGAAAGAGGTCGGGCTGCGCTTCCTGCAGAACGTGCAGAACACCTATGACCGCGAACACAAGCTGGTTGAAAAATATGTCGTTGAAGGCAAAAACCTCGGCGGCGGTGGTGGCGGTGAATATCCGCTGCAGGACGGCTTCGGCTGGACCAACGGCGTCACGCTGAAACTGCTGGATAAATATTGCCCGAAAGATAAAACCTGTAACAGCGCCCACGATATTCCTCAGGCGTCTGCCGCTCAACCCTGATGTTCTCTGGAGACCGTCGGCCTTGCCGGCGGTCTCTGCCCTCGCCTTTTAGCGAAATTTACTTGACGTTCTTCGATTGCCAGGCAAAATTGCAGCGAACTTACAAACGGTAATAATTCTCACTCTGATAATGAGAATGCTTATCGAGACCATTATTCACCTGCTGAACCTCTGCCATGAAAGGAATTTCAATGAGATTGCCCTCGCCGCTGAAAGGTTATGTCCCGTTCTGCACCCTGGCGCTGACCGCGCCGGCCCTGAGTTTTGCTGCTGATATGGTGGTCACAGCCCAGCCGCAGGAGCAAGCTGACTCCCCGACACAGGGATATCTTGCCACGACCAGCCAGGGCGCGATGAAAAGCGATCGTCCGCTGATCACCACGCCACAGTCGGTGTCGGTGGTGACGCGCCAGCAGATGCAGGATCAGGGCGCGCTGACCCTGAATCAGGCGCTCGGCTATACCTCCGGCGTATTTACCAACTTCGGCGGTGCCGCGACCCGTTATGACACCATTGCCCTGCGCGGCTTCCACGGCGGCGATGTTGATAACACCTTCCTCGACGGATTACGGGTGATGAGCGACGGCGGCAGCTTCAACGTGTTGCAGGTCGATAACGCCTTCCTGGAACGGATCGATGTGATTAAAGGCCCCTCTTCTGCTCTGTATGGTCAGACGGTACCGGGCGGGCTGGTCAACATGGTGACGAAGCGTCCTCAGTTCAGTGAAGAAGGCCATATCCAGTTACAGGCGGGTAATAACGCCACCACCGGGGCGATGTTTGATTACACCAACGCGATTAACGATCAGTGGGCGTTTCGCCTGACCGGTGTGACCCGCAACAGCGATACGCAGTACGACCATACCCGTGAAGAGAAGTATGCGCTGATGCCACAGCTGATGTGGCAACCGGATGAAGATACCCATTTGATCCTCAAAGCCTATCTGCAGAAAGATCCGTCCGGCGGCTATCACGGCTCGGTGCCGGGCGACGGCAGCCTGAGTGAGCATAACGGCTATAAGCTGAGCAACGGTTTCTATGAAGGCAACAGCGATCTGGATCAGTTCAAGCGCCGTGAACAGATCTACAGCTACGATTTCGCCCATCGCTTTAACGACGTCTGGTCGTTCTCCTCCACCGGCAGCTACAGCCATTCCAACGTCGATCTCGATCAGGTTTATCAGATTGGCTGGAGTGCGGTAAATCCTGACCTGCTGAATCGCTACTATTCCGGTGAGCGCTCCTCTCTGGCCGGCTGGGCTACCGATAACCGGCTACAGGCGGAGTTCGCTACCGGGCAAGTGGAACATCGGGTGGCGATCGGTGCGGAGTATCATCGCTATAAGAATGAGATCAGCAGCGCGGCCGGCGGGGCCTCACAGCTCAATGCGGTGACCGGCGAACAGGTTGGCGCAATGCCGGCCTACAGCTGGAGCGATGAAACCCGCCGCTACTATCAGACCGGCCTCTACCTGCAGGATGAGATGAAGCTGGATCGCTGGCATCTCGATCTCTCTGGCCGCTATGACCGGATTGTCGCTAATAACAGCGGCAACGATCGGCGGCAGGATGACCACATCAGCGGCCGCGCGGCGCTGCTTTACGCGTTTGACAACGGTATCTCGCCTTATGTCAGCTGGAGCCAGGCGATCACCCCAACGGCACTGACCGATCCTGATAACAACCTGCTGAAACCAACCACGGCAGAGCAGTATGAAGCCGGGGTGAAATATCAGCCGAACGGCACCCGCGATCTCTATACGCTGGCGATCTATGACCTGACGCAGAAGGATGTGGCTAACCGTAATGTCCAGGACGGCACCTATACGCCGTCCGGTAAAGTGCATTCGCAGGGGATCGAGCTGGAAGCGCGTAATCAGCTAACGCCACGTCTGAGCACCGTCGCCAGTTACACCCTCAATCACCTGCGCTTTAAAGATTCAGTTGATGGCAATGAAGGTCACACGCCTTACGTGACGCCGAACAGCATGGCGGCCCTGTGGGGTCATTATCAGTTTGATTATGGCTTAAGCGCGGGCGCGGGCGTGCGTTACATCGGCAAACAGTGGGCAGACAACGAAAACACTACCCGTGTGCCGTCAGTTACCCTGTTTGATGCTTCGGTGCGTGCCGATCTCGGGGTCTGGAACAGCAGTCTGAAAGGCGCGTGGCTGCAGGTTAACGCCAATAACCTGACTGACCGTAAATATGTGGCGGGCTGCTACGGCACCGGCTATTGCTACTGGGGCGCGGAACGCAGCGTGATGGCGACGATAGGTTACGATTTCTGATCGCCAGAAGTGAAAAAGGGGACGAAGCGATTCGTCCCCTTTTTTTATTAAACTGTTACGATCAACTGCGTACTTTGCGGTAGATAAACAGCACCACGATGGCACCAATGACTGCAACTACGAAGCTGCCGAAGTTAAACCCATCGACACGACCGAAGCCAAACAGCGTACTGATCCAGCCACCCACTACGGCACCGATAATACCCAGCACGATAGTCAGAATGAAACCGCCACCGTCTTTACCCGGCATGATCCACTTCGCCAGAATACCTGCGATTAAGCCAAAGACGATCCAGGAAATAATACCCATCTGTTGCTCCTTCCTTTTTTTGATTAAATCGTGAACGCTTGATTAATCAAGCGGTTTACCGCGATAAGTATAGACAGGTTTTCAAAAAATGTTTACTTGCTCACAGTTATTATTGACCGGTCAGAGGCTAAAGCTTTTTTTTGCCAAGCCGATAACGGAGATGAGGCAAAAAAAACAGAACAAATAAAGCACTAACCTTTTGGAGCCAGGAAGTGAAAGAAGCCGATCAGGAACAATATTTAAAACGGGGCACGCTGGCCGTGCTGGGCGTAATGAAGGATCTGCTGCGTTTACAGACCCCGCTACTGGTGAGTTTTTCCCGTGGGCAATTTATCAGCCGCATGCTGGCTGCCGATGAAGGCCAGTTGCTGTTTGACCTCGGCAGTAACAACCTGGATAACGACTACGCCCTGAACTGCGATGACCTGAGCATTACGGCGGAAACCTATGGCGCTAAAGTTGAGTTCAGTCTCGCTGCGCTGACGCGGGTTGAGTTCGAGGGACTGCCTGCCTTCAGCGCGCCGCTGCCTGAACTGCTGTGGCAGATCCAGCGTCGCGAATTTTTCCGCGTCAATGCGCCGCTGGAACCGCAGTTCTGGTGCCACACCGAGTGGCCCGACGGCAATAAAGCGCGCCTGCGACTACAGGATTTATCGCTGGGCGGAATCGGTGTGCTGGTGGATGAACCCCTGCCTGAAGGGTTACAAACCGGCGACAACTTCAAAAAATTTCGCGTCGAGCTGGGCGAATATGGTCATTTTGAAGTGCCGGTAAAGCTGTTGCACATTGGCGAACGCAGCGTGGTCACCCATAAAAACGAAACCCGCATTACGCCGCGACTCAGCTTTCGCTTTTCAGCCCTCGATCCGGTGCAGGAGCGACAACTGCAGCAGGTTATTTTTGCCCTTGAGCGCCTGGCGCGTGATAAATCGACCCGTTTTCAATAAGTTCTTTTGCCGGATGCGCCGCACAGTTGCGCCGCATCCAGGCTATGCTTCTTGCTTGTTTTCTTTTAAACCGGAACCCAGCAAGGAGTATCTCCCCAATGGAAAACTGGCTTTCTTCACGTCATTTTCAATCCATTCTGTTTAATCAATCTTTCTGGCTCAACAGTGCCATCGTCATCGTCGCTACCCTCGTCATTTACTGGCTGCTGCGTACCCTGATCCGGTTTATCTCTAACCGTATTGCCCGCTATAGCGAACATCGCCATATTCGGGCCACCGGCATCCTGGTGGAAATTCTGCGCAGCACCAGTCAGACCCTGCTGCTGATTTTTTCGCTGCTTATCGCGCTGAAATTTGTCGATTTACCCGCCTCGTGGCGCGTAGCGATATCGCACGGCTGGTTCCTGGCGCTGATCGTTCAGCTGGCGCTGTGGATCGACTGCGGCATACGGCTCTGGCTGCACAGCCTGCTGCGCGATCCGCTGCACGTGCGCAATCCGGTCACCACGGTGATCCTCGGTATTTTGCTGCGCGTGGTGGTGTGGATCATGATGTTCCTCGCCATTCTGTCGAATATGGGCATCAACATTACCGCGCTGGTTGCCAGTCTCGGCGTCGGGGGTATCGCCATTGCGCTGGCGATTCAGACGGTACTCAGTGATGTGTTCGCTTCACTGGCCATCGGTTTCGATAAACCGTTTGAGCACGGCGACTTCATCGTGTTTGGTGATATTGCCGGTTCGATTGAGCATATTGGCCTGAAAACCACCCGCCTGCGCAGCCTGAGCGGCGAGCAGATTGTATGCTCAAATACCATTCTGTTGCAGCAGACGATTCATAACTACAAGCGCATGCAGCAGCGCCGCATCGTGTTTAAGTTCGGTATCAGCTATGCCACGCCATCTGAGCAGGTGCGTGAAATCAGTCCGCTGGTAAAAGAGATTATCCAGAGCGTTGAGACCACCCGCTTCGACCGTGCCCATTTCCTGGCGTTTGAAGATTCGAAGCTTACCTTTGAAGTGGTCTACTTTGTGCTGGACGCCGATTACAACAAGTACATGGATATCCAGCAGGAGATTAACCTGCAGCTGATGGCAGCGCTGGAACAGCGCAACATTCGCTTTGCCTTCCCGATCCGTCAGGTCGAGTTCAGCGGCGGTAATCTGCCGCCGGTGGATCTGGTGGCGGTGGACAATGAGGATGGCGAGGTACGCAGAATGGCACGCTAAGCCGGTTTTCGCGCTGATGCCGGCCTCCCCGCTGCTTAACGGCAAGGCCGGCGAAGATCATCCGCGCCTGTACTCGCCCGGCCCGCGCGGTCCAACGTGGGCCAGGCGAGCCACCTCTGTCCTGCTGACGCTCTCCTCGCGAACCGGCACTGAGCTAGCTACTGATGGCGGTAACAGCTGACGCCCAGATACTGGCTGAACGCCTCCTGTAACACCTCTGCCGTGGCGGAGTGGTTCATTGCCACATGATGTTCGAAACCGTTACGGCAAATCCACGCCAGCAATGACTCCAGCTGTGGCACCTGAATCACGGCGCGACAGCCCACCGTATCCAGCGGATCCTCTACTGAAAGGCCTTCGCCGACGTAGGCCTTAATTTCGCCGCTGAAATCATCAGTCGAGAGACGGAAATAGGTCAGATCGCCGCTTTTCATCCGGCCATGCACCGCACCGCAGGTGTTCTCTTTGCCTACCGTGGTGCCAATAATGTCGGCCGTGCCCATAGTGGGCGATTCCAGACTGGCGCTGGCAAAATTGCCGCAGTGAAACAGCACGCATTTATCGCGATCGTCACCAAAGTTGTTATTCCAGTCCGCCAGCGAGGCGGGACTCAGCGAGCAGCTGGCCAGGGCATACATTGACAGCGCCCCCATGACATCCACTTCGCAGGCACTTGGCATCAGCTGTCCCGACATGACGCTCATGATCGAGCAGACGTTAATGCCGAGATTTTCCTGCAGCGAAGTCCAGCACTGAATCGCGGTGGTGTCGATATCGTTGTCACTGACCCACTCGCTGATCACCACGAACAGTTTCGCCATGGTTTGCAGTTTTTCGCCCGGAATGCCGCGCGCATCGGCGTTGGCTTCGAGAATCTCGCGCTTCTCCGCTACGCGGATATCATCATCACGCAGCCGGTTGGTACGGGTGAAAATCTCCGACAGATCGAGCGTTTCGACCGCAATACCCATCTTCTCCAGCAGCTTTTCGCTGTAGCGCACGGTATTGAATCCGGCGGGCCGGGCACCGATGGCCCCCACCCGCACCCGCCGCATCGCATTGACTACCCGGCAGAGCTGGCTGAACCGTTGCAGATCCTGCATGAAAATCTCACTGCTCAGGGCGCAGACGTGCTGACGGGTCAGGCTAAAGGGAATGCCATATTGCCGCAGGTTGTTGCACAGCGATATTTTGCCGCAGAAGCTGTCACGGCGGGTCGCCAGCCCCATTTTGTCGAGGTTATCTTCCTCGGCCTGCACCAGTACCGGCACATTCAAACCGGCGAGGCGTAACGCCTCTGCGATCGCTTTTTCGTCACCAAAGTTAGGCAACAACACCACCACACCGTGAATGGCATCCCGGTGCTGGCGAAACAGTTCGGCGCAGATTTTGGCTTCCTGCCGGGTCTCCACCCCCCCGAGATTGGTCTGGCTCTCATCCAGCATCACCGTATTGATGTTCATTTTTTCAAACAGCGCGACCGCCTGCTGACGCGCCTCACCCACCAGATAGCTGGGAAAGAACCCGCGGTTGCCAATAATGACGCCGAAGGTTAACTGCTGAGGTAGTTTTGACATGGCTCTGCTCCGAAAGGGTTAATGTGGCTGATAACGACAGCGAGCGACGGCGTCGATCCAGCCTTTATAGTTTTCCTGCATCCGCTGCGCATACGCCTCACGTGGCGCGATTACGTTGCCGCCCTGCAACGCCTGCATATCACTGCCCTGCTGCCACCAGCCCAGTACTTTACCCGCCAGCAGCGCGGCTCCCAGCGCCGAGACTTCGGCGGTCGGGACCCGCAGCAACGGGCGCTGCAACACATCCGCCTGCAGCTGCATCAGCCAGCTGTTTTCGGTGGCACTGCCATCAACACACAACGCCGGCAGCTGCTGGCCGCTGGCCTGTTCCATGGCAAAAAAGACGTCGGCGATCTGCCAGACAATCGACTCCAGCGCCACCCGCGCCAGTACCGCCGGGGTGGCCGCATCCGTCAGGCCGCACACCATGCCGCGTGCCTGCAAATCCCACCAGGCGCGCCCAGCCCGGAGAGCGCCGGCACAAAATAGATGCCCTGATTATCTTCACTGGTTTGCGCCAGCGCGGTGAGCTGACGCGGGTCCTGAACCCCCAGCATGCTGCCGAGCCACGCCGCGCCGGAACCGGTGTGGGTGATGTTGCCTTCGAACGCAAAACGCAGGGTGCCGTCATGCCAGGCCACCGTGGTGCTGAGGCCGTTTTCGGTCAGCAGCGGCGTCGCCATTGACATCATCAGCGACGATCCGGTGCCGTAAGTGGCTTTTACCACTTCCGCTGTGCCACGCCGTTGTGCCTGCAGCGCGGCGTGGGAGTCGCCGATGCGTGCCAGAATCGGCGTGCCCGGCGCTAAGCCCGCAATATCATTCACCGCGACCACGCCCTGTTCGCTGGCGGAGGCGACAATACGCGGCAGCGCGGCGCGCGGCAGCCGGAACAGCGTCAGCAACTCATCGTCCCAGTCGTTAAGATGCAGGCTGTAGAGCTGGGTCCGCGAAGCATTGGCATGATCGGTAATAAAGGTCTCGCCCGCGCTGAGCTGCCAGCTAAGCCAGCTGTCGACGGTGCCAATACAGAGTTCACCCGCTTCGGCACGCGCCACGCCGTCAGGGATAGCCGCCAGCATGCCGGTCAGCTTGGCAGCCGGGAACATCGGGTCGACCGCCAGCCCGGTCAGGCCGGTGATACGGGGCGCTTTACCCGCCTGATGTAAATCCCGGCAGAACGGCTCGGAGCGCCGATCCTGCCAGCTCACCAGCGGCGTCAATGGCTGACCGTCGTGGCGCTGCCAGATCAGCACCGACTCACGCTGATTACTGATCGCCACCGCCGCCACGCTGGCCCCGCCACACGATGCCAGGCACTGCGCGATCGCCTGCTTTACTGCCTGCCAGATCGCCAGCGGATCCTGCTCCGCCAGCCCCGGTTGCGGATGCGCCAGCGTTAACGCCTGGCTACCGCGCGCCACTACGCTGCCAGAACGATCAACCGCAATCGCTTTGGCATTGGTGGTGCCTTCATCAATCGCCAGGATCAGGGGTCCCACCATCGTTACGCTCCTGCGCAGATACGCGCTGCACTGTTAACCACGCTGCTGGCATCAATGCCATGGTGGGCTCGGGTTGAGGCGCGATCGCCGGCAATGGCATATTCGCCATCCGGAATACCGAGCCGCAGCAGCGGAATCGCACAGCCGCCTTCCGCCAGCACCTCAGCCACCAGGCTGCCGACACCGCCATTGACGTTATGCTCTTCAACGCTGATTACCGCTGGGTAGTGATTTAACAGGTTGCGCAGCTGTTGGGTATCACAGGTCGAATCGATGGAACCGCGATCACACCGGCTGAAATCCCCTGCTCAGCCAGTTGCTCAGCCGCGTGAACCACCTCGTGAACCGTGGAGCCCATCGCCACCAGCGCAATGTCATGACCTTCGCGCAATACGTCGATCTGCCCCGGCCTGAACTGGTAGCTTTCATCGTGCAACTGCGGCAGATCTTTGCCATCCAGACGGATATAGACCGGCCCGACGTGCGCCAGCGCATAGTCGATAATCTGGCGGCACTCCAGCGGACAGGAGGGCGCGTAGATCTCAATATTGCCGAAGCCGCGCATCACCGCGATGTCGTCGATACTGTGATGGGTACTGGCGAGCGGGCCATAGCTGGCACCGGCATTCAGGCCGAACAGTTTGACGTTGGTGTTGTTGTAGCAGACGTCGACTTTCACCTGCTCATTGGCCCGCGACACCAGAAACGGTGCGGCATTGCAGGTGACAGCAATTTTACCGCCCAGCGCCAGGCCTGCCGCAGTGCCGACCAGCGTCTGCTCAGCAATGCCGACGTTGATTAAACGATCGGGGAATGCCTTGATAAACGGCGCGATTTTGGCGGTTGAGGTCGAATCCGCCACCACCGGGACCAGATCCACGCCGCGATTCACCGCGTCGATAAAGGCCGTTACCATTACACTGGCTAAATGTTGTGCATTACTCATCTTTTAACTCCTCCAGCGCCTGCTCAATTTCCGCCCCTTTTGGTACCCGGTGATGCCACTCGGCTTTGCTCTGGATAAAGGAGACGCCAAATCCCTTCTCGGTATGCGCCACAATCACCTGCGGTTTGCCGTTCTGCGGCAGGCTTTCGATGGTTTCAACCACCGCCGCCATGTCATTGCCGTTGCACTCGGTGACTTCCAGTCCAAAAGCACGCCATTTTTCCGGCAGCGGATCGGTGTTCATGATCTCGCGGGTCGCGCCCGCCAGTTGCAGCTTGTTCTTGTCATTGATGATGATCAGGTTGTCGAGACCGTAATGGGCCGCCACCAGCGCCGCCTCCCAGTTACTGCCTTCCGCCAGCTCACCGTCGCCGGTGACTACAAAAATGCGGCGCGTGCTGCGGTCTTTCTTCGCCGCAATGGCAATCCCGACCGCCACCGGCAGCCCGTGTCCCAGTGCGCCGGTATTCAGTTCAACTCCAGGGGTTTTTTGCCGTACCGGATGCCCGGCA
>MIEI01000108.1 GCA_002095305.1 Pantoea brenneri | reverse complement strand
AGTATGCTCCGGTCACATCTGCTATCTGCGCAGCAGCTTCACGCGTCATCACATAGGCAATGCACTTCGCCGGCATTCTGTCTAACCCTGATGCCACCATCGTGAGTGCATGGCATCCCAGCCTCTCAACAAAACGTAATGGCTGGGTACTGAGCAACAGGATTTCATCTCTGGAAACAGCGGGCGCGATCCCTTCACACTCATAGAGGTTACGATGCCAGTCTGTGATGTGCTTCTGCCAGCGTGAAAAGTTGCCCCCTCCTTTCAGTAAATACTCTTCACTGGTTATCACCTGCGCATCTTTCACCGTATGAATGGCGAGATACATCGGGCAGTCCTGGCTCAGAGCCTGAAAGCGCTGGGAGCTGCTAAAGCCGTTAACAGAAATCAACGCTGGCAGTTTTTCCAGACTGTAAAACGCATTCCATTCTTTCTCACTTTCAGGATCGGTATAGCTGCACGCCACAAGGTAGAACATCGCCTCACCTCTGCATGAAATAAAGCAGTACTTTACAGCCCTGCTTAGTGACTTTAACTCATGCTATATGCTGTTATTCCAGTTATAAAACGATATTAACGCACCCGTTAGTGAGTTTTTGTCACTAACCAATCGTCTTACTTTTCGTATAAGGCAATTTTAATGCGCAGAAAAATCCCCAGCAGCGCTTCACTTCAGGCGTTTGAGGCTGCGGCCCGGCACGGTAATTTTGCCCGTGCCGCAGAGGAGTTGTCACTGACAGAAGGCGCCATCAGCCGACAGATTGCTCGCCTGGAGTCTCTGCTCAACTGCAGACTGTTTGACCGTACTAAAGCCCGGGTAAAGCTTAATCCGGTCGGGGCACGCTATGCTCATCACGTAAGGGAAATGCTCGAACGGCTTGAGCGGGATACACAGTTCGTTATGGGAATGCCTGAAGGCAGCAGAAGTCTGGAAATAGCCGTCCTGCCCACCTTTTGCAGCCGGTGGCTTATCCCCCGCCTCCGCGGTTTCCAATCTTTATACCCGGACATCACCGTGAATATCGCGGCCAGAACCGATCCCTTTATTATGACCGGCAGCGGTTTTGATGCGGCAATACATTTTGAACACCCTGCATGGGCGGGTATGTGCACCCACGCTCTGTTTAAGGAGAAACTGGTGCCGGTGTGCCATCCCGATCTATTAACCGATCAGAATGTGGTCGAACAATTAAACAGGCTGCCTCGTATTCACAGGCGGCAGAATCCTGATGCCTGGCTTCATTACGCTGAACAAAGTGGCATAGTCCTGGATAATCCGGCGCAGGGCGTAAGGTATGACCTTCATGAAATGGCTCTGGCTGCCGTGTTGGCGGGCCAGGGCGTAGCATGATTCCGCGTATCTACGTCGAAAAGGAACTGGAAAGAGGAACACTGGTGGCACCCTGGCCGGACTCAGAGCAGTTGAGCAAGACATTTTGTCTGGTCAAACCGCTGGAAACAGGAATAAATGAATCTGCCCTGCAGGATTTTGAGCGCTGGTTGCAGGCTGAATCGTTGCTGGTGAGATGAAACCTTAAAACAGGCCGGCCACTTTTTAATGGAAGATGTCCCGTTGCCTGTCGCCGAACAGTTAATTGATTTTGTTAATCAACAGAATATGAGGTAGAGCCATGATCCTGATCGGAATGCTGGATTCACCCTATGTCAGACGGGTTGCTATTTACATGAAAGTATTGGGTATTCAATTTGAACATCGCCCGCTTTCGGTATTCAGCGATTTTGATGCCTTAGCAAAAATTAACCCAACCGTTAAAGTCCCAACGCTTATCACAGATGATAATCAGGTGCTGATCGACTCAACACTGATCATTAATTACCTTGAGAAATATTCCGGTCATACGCCTGTACCCACATCAGCGTCCGAGGCGGAAGAACAACGCGATCTGCGTCTTACCGGATTCGCCCTGGCTGCCTGCGAAAAAGCGGTGCAGATTGTCTACGAACAGCGTGTCAGGCCGGAAGAAAAACAACATCAGCCATGGGTGAATCGGATCACTCAACAACTTCATGGTGCCTGGCAAACGCTGGATAACGGGCTGCGGGAAAGTCATCCTGATATGTTGTCCGTGGCCGGTATCAGTATCGCAGTCGCCTGGAGTTTTACAGATGTGATGCTGCCGGATACGGTGAGCCGTGCGCGGTATCCTGAAGCGGCCAGATTTACATCACTGGCCGAACAGCAAACCGAATTTTTAACCACGCCGATGAAACAGGCCTGAAGGGTCATTAAGAGCGGTGACGCAGGATATGATAGCCGGGCTGCACAACGCTGGTATTCATTACCGGGCTGGATTGTTGTAATCGATGACAATCTCTTTCCGCCGCCAGCTTAGCGTCAGGGCGGCTCAATCCTGGCTGCCGCTGAGTCCGGCTATCATTCTATTTTTATCGCACACTAATCGGTGGCATAGATGGCGGCCTGAACAGGCAGGCGCTGGCTCGGCTTCGAGCTTCTTTCCATAAACAGCGTCGGGCATCTGTCGATACGGCCTGTTCACCTCTGTTTCTGCTGTCTCCTGTCTCCTTTTCATTCACTGTAATCAGTGACTCTATTCTCCGCGAATCCGTAACGCAGCTATCCGTACAAACCGGCTGACGATTATGCCTTTATGGATGCAACACTATAAAATGACTATTTTTCAATAAGTTAATTATAAAACGACCTCTCCGAACCGGGTTCCCCACCCGGTTTAATCCCCTCCTGCTAACTGCACCGCAGGAAAGGTTAAAGCAAAGATATTGCATTAAGGCCGCGCTGCCCGTATACCTGATTAAAGCTAATCCTTTGCATTAAGGTATAGATCATGACAGCCATCCAGCCCGCTTTGACACCTCAGTCTGCTGTGCGTCTGACGCTTTTCAGCTTCACTGGCGCGGTACTGATTTCAGCCACCAGCAGTGCCCCGACGCCGCTTTATCCGCTCTACCGCACGCTGTTTCATCTGAGCCCATCGCTGCTCACCGTGATATTTGGGGTCTACGCTTTCGCGTTACTGGCCGCGCTGCTGACGGTGGGGAAAATTTCTGACTATACCGGCCGCCGGCCACTGATGTTGCTGGCTCTGGCGCTCAATAGCGTGGCGCTGATGATTTTTATCTACGCTGATTCTGCCGCGGTTTTAATCGGCGCCCGGATGGTTCAGGGCTTTGCGACCGGTATCGCTTTACCAACCTTTGGAGCTACCCTGATCGATGCCAATAAACATCGTGGTCCGTTGCTCAACTCAGTCACCGCGTTTCTGGGAATGACGCTGGGAACGCTGGCAGGCAGCATCCTGGTCACTTACGCTCCCTTCCCTACCGTCACGCTTTATGCGCTGTTGTTGCTGACGATGCTGGTGATGATGGCGCTGTTACCGCTGATACCCGAAACCATTTCACCACAGCCGGGCGTGCTGGCTGCACTCCGACCGCAGGTGATGATCCCGCGTCGGGCGCTGGGGCCGTTGTTGAAAGTCGCGCCGGTGAACATTGCGACCTGGATGCTGGGCGGATTCTATCTCTCATTAATGCCGACGCTGGTGATCAGCGCTACCGGCCTGACTTCACCTTTTGTTGGCGGCAGCGTGGTGACGACCCTGATGCTGAGCGCGACCGCCGCGGTGTTTATCTTCCGGTCGTTAGCACCGGCGCGAGCGCTGTTAATCGGTACGCTGATGCTGATAGCTGGCGTCAGTGTCACGCTGACTGGCGTTGGTTTGCATAGCGTCGCCTTGCTCTATCTCGGTACTGTTATTGCGGGACAGGGATTTGGCTCAATCTTTTCAAATGTGCTGAAGATCATTATGCAACTGGCGGAAAGCCATGAGCGTGCCGGGTTGTTCTCTGCCTTTTTAATCAAAAGCTATCTCGCCTTTGCCGTAACGGCGATTCTGGCAGGCATCGCCGCGCCACACATTGGTCTGACCCAGACCGTATTTCTTTATGGCATGACGATAGTGATGCTGGCGCTGGTGTCGCTGCTGGCGGTGCGATCCGGTTCATTTGCCAGCACAGCACAATCCTGAGGAGTGGGCTGAATGACGTGCCGTCAGTCGGCACGTCATTCACAAACGGCGATTATCATTTACACTCAACGGGTTGATTCACTGAGCGCTGTCGAGGCGTAACGCCATAAATACCATGCCTGAATCCGGTCCTGATAATGCTTTAGCGCTGTTTTCACCCGCCACGCGGCGCTGGTTTTCTACCGCCTTCGACGCCCCTACGCCGGTGCAGCAGTCGGCATGGCAGGCTATTGCCAGCGGTCAGCACTGTCTGGTGATTGCGCCAACCGGCTCAGGGAAAACTCTGGCGGCTTTCCTGACCGCAATCGACTCTCTGTTCCATTTACGCACCGGGCAGCCTGCGCCTGACCGCCAGACCACCACCCGCATTTTGTACATATCGCCGGTAAAAGCGCTGGCGGCCGATGTGCAGCGCAACCTCAATGTCCCGCTGGCCGGCGTGGTTGCCGAACGTCAGCAACGCGGCGAGCCAGAGATAAGGTTGCAGGTCGGGATGCGATCCGGTGACACGCCCAGCGCGGAGCGGGCAAAACTGCTGCGACGGCCACCGGATATTCTGATTACGACCCCGGAATCGCTGTTTTTGATGCTGACCTCAAAAGCCCGCGATACGTTGCAGGGCGTCACCACGGTAATCGTTGATGAAGTGCATGCGGTGGCGGGATCAAAGCGCGGTTCTCAACTGGCGCTCAGCCTTGAGCGGCTTGATGCATTACTGCCGCAGCCCGCTCAGCGCATTGGCCTGTCCGCCACGGTACGCCCGGTCGAACGGGTGGCGGCATTCCTTGGCGGCTGTCAGCCGACTCAGGTGGTGAATCCCGCCGCTGGCCGCACCTTGCATCTCAGCATTGAAGTGCCGGTGACCGACATGACCGATATCGCCAGCGATCCGAAACCTCATAGCGGGACGGGCCAGGCCAGCGGATCTATCTGGCCCCATATTGAAACCCGCATTCTGCAGCTGGTAATGGCGCATCGTGCCACGCTGGTGTTTGCTAACTCACGCGGGCTGGCAGAAAAACTGACCGCGCGACTGAATGAACGCTACGCGGCGGCGCAGTCAGCGGAAAAACAACCGCATCCGGCGCAGCAATATGACTCTTTTGCCGGCGGCAGCCAGAATCGCAGCGACAGCGCGTCCGCGGTTATTGCGCGATCCCACCACGGTTCGGTATCGAAAGAACAGCGCAGCGAAATTGAGTCGGCGCTGAAACAGGGTGAACTGCGCTGTGTGGTGGCGACGTCGAGCCTTGAACTCGGCATTGATATGGGGCCGGTCGATTTGGTGATTCAGGTCGCGCGCCGTTATCAGTGGCCAGCGCGCTGCAACGGGTAGGCCGGGCCGGACATCAGGTTGGCGGAGCCTCGACCGGTATCCTGTTTCCCCGCACCCGCCGCGATCTGCTTGACGCCGCCGTGACGGTACAGTCGATGCAGAACGGTCAGCTTGACGCCCTTTCGCCGCCGCGTAACCCGCTGGACATTCTGGCGCAGCAGACGCTGGCAGCGGTCTCTATGGATCCGTTGCAGGCGGATGAATGGTTTGAACGGGTGCGGCGTGCCGATCCGTTCCGCACTCTGTCACGCCGCGTGTTCGACGCTACGCTGGATATGCTGGCCGGCAAGTTTCCGTCGGATGATTTCACTCATCTGCGTCCCCGCCTGGTCTGGGATCGCCAAAGCGGCCTGCTAACGGCGCGGCCCGGCACTCAACATATGGCCGTCACCAGCGGCGGCACCATTCCCGATCGCGGCATGTTCAGCGTTATTCTGCCGGAGGGCGAAGAGCAGTCAGGTTCGCGCCGGGTCGGCGAGCTGGATGAAGAGATGGTTTACGAATCGCGGGTGAATGACATCATTACCCTCGGCGCAACGTCATGGCGGATCCAGCAGATAACCCACGATCAGGTGGTGGTGGTGCCAGCGCCAGGCCGATCCGCACGTCTGCCGTTCTGGCGCGGCGAAGGTATTGGCCGTGCCGCCGATGCGGGTGCCAGCCTGGCGGTTTTTTTACGCCAGCTTGATAGCGCCGCGCCCGACGAGGCACAACGTTATCTGCGCTCACTCGGGCTGGATGACAATGCGGTCAACAATTTGCTGGCGTTACTGGCGGAACAGCGCTCAATCACCAGGGTTCTTCCCAGCGATCGCACCCTGGTGATTGAGCGCTGCCGTGATGAAAGTGGTGACTGGCGGGTGATCCTGCATTCCCCCTAGGGGCAGCGTATCCATGCGCCCTGGGCGCTGGCGATTGCGGCACGCATTCAGCAGCGCCTCGGCATTGATGCGTCCGTGGTCGCCAGCGACGACGGCATCATTGCCCGCTTTCCCGACAGCGAAGGTCGGGTGCCAGGCGCGGAACTGTTTGTGTTTGATGCCGATAACCTGACGCAGCGCGTTTCTGACACCATCGGCGGATCAGCGCTGTTCGCCGCCCGCTTTCGTGAATGCGCTTCCCGGGCGTTGCTGCTGCCGAGGCGCAATCCGGGTAAACGATCCCCGCTCTGGCAGCAGCGTTTACGGGCTGGTCAGCTGCTGGAAGTGGCTCGCCAGTATCAGGATTTCCCGATCCTGATTGAGACCGCACGCGAGTGTCTGCAGGACGTGTACGACTTGCCCGCCCTGCACCGTCTGATGAATCAGATACAGCAGGGAAGCGTGCAGTTTGTCGAGGTCACGACTGACGTCCCCTCACCGTTCGCGGCGCCGCTGCTGTTTGGCTATGTTGCAGAATTTATCTATGCCAGCGATGCGCCGCAGGCAGAGCGCCACGCTTCTTTACTGGCGCTCGACAGTAACCTGCTGGGCGAACTGTTGGGTCAGACCGATAAAGGTGATTTGCTGGCTCCGGCCGTTGTCGGGCAGGTAGAACAGGAGTTACAGCGCCTGGAGCCACGCTATCAGGCCCAGCATGCCGAAGGCATCGTCGATCTGCTACGTGAACTCGGCCCGCTGTCGCAAGCTGAAATTGAGGCGCGTTTCAGCGGCGATCGGCAACAGGCCATGGCGGCATTACGGCAGTTTGCGGCGGCACAGCGGGTAATCCCGGTCACCCTTGCCGGTGAGGTGCGCTGGGCGGTGGTTGAAGATGCCGCCCGTCTGCGTGATGCCGTTGCCGCAGGGGTTAATCACATTGATACCAGTGATTTTTACGGCCCGCATGAAACCAACAAGCTCATCAGAAAAGCGTTGCATCCTTACCCACAGGACCTGTGCATTGTGACTAAAGTCGGTGCCCGGCGGGATGATAAAGGAGGCTGGCTGCCAGCGATGGAGCCGGAAGCGCTGACCCAGGCGGTAGAAGATAACCTCCGTCATCTGGGACTGGATGTGATCGAGGTGGTAAATCTGCGCAGCATGTTTAATGCCGCGAAGCCCAAAGAGGGTTCGCTGGAACCGCAACTGGCGGCATTGCTGGAACTGCAATCACGCGGGCTGATCCGGCATATCGGTCTGAGCAACGTTACGCAGCAGCAGATTGCCGAGGCGCAGGCTATGACGCCGATTGTCTGCGTGCAGAACATGTATAACCTGGCAAATCGTCAGGATGATGCGCTGGTCGATCAGCTGGCACAACAGCAGATCGCCTATGTGCCGTTCTTCCCGCTGGGCGGCTTCTCACCGTTGCAGTCGACCCGATTAAGTGACGTTGCCACTTCGCTGAATGCCACCCCAATGCAGGTGGCGCTCGCCTGGCTGCTGCGCCGTTCGCCCAATATTCTGCTGATCCCTGGCACCTCCTCACCGGAGCATTTGCAGGAGAACCTCGCCAGCGCCCGCCTGACGTTAACCGATGAGATCATGACAACGCTCAACGGCTTCTGAAGCCTGTAGCCCGCCTGGCGGGCTTTTTTATCCGCGGGATGCCCTCAGAAACGCCTGAGGCATTCCGTGAGCTGCGGCCGATCGCTACAGCCGATGTGATGATCGATTCTGTCGATCATGTAGGGATAAAACGGATTCGAGGTGGCACGCATAATCGAGTCGAGGCCGACAATCAGCACCGCACTCTCACCGCGCAGCGACAGCGTGCCAAAGCTGATGCCGAACTGATTTTTTACCGCTGGCTCGCTGCCATATAACCCATCCTGCGGCGGAAACGGGATCGCGACGTGCGACAGAGAATAGAGACCGGCCGGGTAATTGATCGCCAGAGGTTGCGTCTGTTCAGTGGTCTCACCGGCACGCACGGTTTTGGTCACCATATTTAGCGAGGTCGCCGAGGCGTTGGTGATCACCGTTGAGGTATATAAACGTCGGGCAGCCGGCAGCAACTGATTAACGGCGGTGTAAGAGGAGTGACGAAACAGTGGACTGACGCTGACCGCCTGATTGATATCGAATAACACCAGCTCACTGCCGTTATCCGGCAGATAGTTATACAGCGAGCGGATAACCGACGGGGTGCTGACGGTCGAGTCCATCACCGACTGAAAGGTCAGTACCGGCGGGAAGTCGGCCAGCTGCTGACGCCGGGCCTCCTGCACAATCTGTTTTTGCAGCGCCTGGGTGAGTAAATAGGTCTGGCGGGCCGCGTGTACCGGAAAGGAGTTGTATTTGAAGGGATTGAACTCTGGCACAATGTTCAGCCACGCGGTTTTGGAAAAAGCTGGAAAGATGGAAGGCAGCCCGGCGATACCGGCAAACCGGGCGAAGCGGGTTACCCCAATCATCGGTGACAGCAGGATCAGCTGCTGCGGGCGGCGTAAATGGTGATCGGCCAGGCTATCGAGGGTGTATTTCACCGCCAGCGCCCCGCCGTTTGAAAATCCAACCAGATGCAACGGCGCATTCTCACCCGCCAGCCGGGTAGCTTCACGTACCGCTAGTCGCGTGGCGGCCAGCCAGTCCTGCCAGTCTACATCGGTCAGACCCGCCGGGACCGTGCCGTGACCGGGTAACCGCAATGCCACCGCGACAAAACCCTGCTGCTGATAAGCTTCTGCCACATGGCGCAGGCTATAAGGACTGTCAGTCAGGCCGTGCAGTAGCACTACCGCGCCACGCGGTATGCCCGCGGGCCGCAGCACATAAGAGCGGTTCCAGTCGTGATCAAAACTTTCAGGGTAGATCATGCTGTGGGCGTAGTAGCGATTGAGCGGTGTTTTCTCATCCGCCTCCAGCTTGTCGCTGACCTGCCGTTTCATCTCATCGAACAGCCGGTTCTCTGCCGTCAGGTAATCGGCATAGCTGGCGTGATCGAGCTGCCCGACGCTTAACTCATGCGGAACCCAGGTGTGCCAGCGGTGTAATTCTGGTCCGCGACCGGCCTCATAGACCCGCAAAATCAGCAACAGTATCACCACCAGCGCAGCGGCGAGCGTGATACGTCTGGCCCAGCGGGCAATAAAAGTTAACGTCCTGCTCATGCATCCTTTCCTGAGAAATTAAAATCCATAACGGAACCAGGCAAATAAGACATTGCCGTTGTTATAGGTCCCGGGAATATAAGTGAACTGAAGATTAAGTGCTTTATAACCGGCGGAGAACAGCGGCAATACGATCGGCAACGGAATATATCCGCCGAAATCATCGCGCGCCGTTATGCCTGCGGTCAGTCCCGCGCCTAACCGAAAGTCCTGATTCGCGCCCGGATACCAGCCTTTCTCCCAGCCATAACCGACAATCGGCTGCCATTTATTGTGCGAGTCTTTAAACGCCATCGCATATAACGCGCTCCAGTTGCCGCTGTCGTTGTAACGTGAAATCCCCAGACCACCGCCCCACGGCATCTCGTTATAGTGGTCGGTTTTCTCTTTGTCATACATGAAGCGGGCATGCCAGCTGATAAAAGGCAGATAAACATCGGTGTGCTGCGGCACATTCCACGTTGTGGCGACATCATCCGTCACGCCGTCCCACCACGAAGAAAGTGATGAAACCGCGGTTTCTGCGTAAAGCGGCCCGGCGGCCAGCGTCGAGGTAAGCAATACCGTTGCAATGGCATTTTTCATAGCAGGTCTCGTCAGCGCGCGCAGGTCATGACGAATGAGTATAGCGCAGCGCCTGAGATGCAGATTGTCAGCGGTCATGCTTCGCTTAATTCACTGATAAGCCACACTAAGCCGGTTAGCATCCGCCGTGCCGATCGGCCAGCAAGCAGAATTTCAGGCTGAAATCGCCAGCGGTGCGCACATTTTAACCGAGGGTTTTCTGCTGATTACAGTGAACGTCAGGCGGAGGAGATAAGGGGTTCAGACCAGGTATGGCGCGGTCTTCCGCGTATCAGGATAAAAAAAACCGGACTGGGTTCAGTCCGGTTTCGGTGTGACGCTGGCGGAAAAAATTAGCTGGCGTTCGCCACTTCGGATTTTTCGCCAAACTTCTCTTTCATATGGGACTCAATCTCTTCCAGACTCTTGCCGCGCGTCTCAGGCACCATCGCCATAACAAAGATCAGCGAGCCGACGTTAATCGCAGCAAAGATGAAGAAGGTGGTGCTGCCGGCATATTCCATTATCGGCGGGAAGCCAAAGGCGACGATCGCGTTAAAGATCCACTGTAATGAGACTGCGCCACCGGTCAGTACGCCACGCAACTGCATCGGGAACAGTTCCGACATCATCAGCCAGTAGACCGGTGAGATGCACATCTGCATACAGAACAGGAACAGCAGAATACAGCCCAGGGCGAGGTAGCTCTGCATCAGGCTCGGGCTGATGAAGGTCATCACCGCTCCCAGCAGAATCTGCGAGGTGATCACCAGACAGAGGCCGGTAATCAGCATCGCCCGACGCGGGAAGCGACTGACCGCCCAGATACCCACAATGGCCGCCACGACGGAGACCACCCCGTTACCGATGGTCGCGGCAATCGAGGCGCTGGTGCCCAGCCCGGTCTGTTTAAGGATGATCGGGGTGTAATACATAAAGCCATTCACCCCGGTGAACTGGGCAACAAAGCCCAGCCCGACACCGATGATCATCAGACGGATCACCCACTTCTCGCGGATCAGGGTTTTCGCATCAGGTCCGCGCTCTGCCGCCCGCGCCTGCTTCTTCATCTGCGCCATTTCATGACGCACTTCACGCGGCGTTTCGCGCAGGTATTTAAGGATTTTTTTCGCTTCTTTAAGACGACCTTCGGCCACCAGCCAGTGAGGCGACGCTGGCACAAAGAAGGTCCCGATAAACAGCAGCAGGCCCGGCACCATGGCAATCGCCAGCATGTAACGCCACAGATGCTCATCGTGCAGCAGGTAGCTCAACAGAGTACTGGCCACGTAGGCGATCAGCTGTCCGGTAACTATCATCAGCTCATTACGACTGACCAGCGGCGCACGCAGTCGCGGCCCGGCAATTTCCGCGATGAACACCGGCACGGTGGACGAACCGCCGCCAACCGCAATACCGAGCAGGAAACGCATCGCCACCATCACATTGACCGACGGTGCCAGCGCCGTGCCCAGCGAGCCCAGCACAAACAACACGGCCAGGCTGCGCAGCGTGATACGACGTCCGAAGCGATCGGAGAAGAAGCCGCTCAGGAACGAACCGATAGCCGCACCGAACACCAGTGAAGAAGCCACTAACCCTTCAGTGAAGGAGTTCAGCCCCAATCCGCCCTGATCCGGCGGTGAGGTCATATAAGGTAAGGCACCCGAAATAATCCCGGTGTCATAACCAAAAGCCAGCGCACCCATAGTGGCTACCAGCACCACTAAAAAAATACGCTGGCGTACCGTATCGGCAGGCGCGTGTTCGCCCGCTTCACCAGAGTCTGGTGTATTCGTACTCATAATTACCCTGCCATTAACAAGTTAAACATCCGTTGATTAAATTTCATACGGAATAAAAATGGAACTTTTTTACCGATTGGGAGATGAAGTGTAGACGGTATTTTTGAATTAGCTTTAGCAATGCGCTTTTTATGGCGGGATAATTAATTACAAAACAGTGCGCCGAAATAATAGCGGAAGTCGCGCCGGAAGGAGGCGCGGAATAGTGACGAAGCGAAACTTAATTTAACATTATATTAACTCTTTCAGCTCGCTCTGAATCCAGTTTAGGAAGTGGCTAACGCGGGGAAACTGGGCAAAGCCGCGCGGGTAGACCAGATGGTGCGCGCTGACCGGCAGACTATAGTGCTCCGGCAATACCCTGACCAGTTTACCGCTGCGTATATAATCCTCAGCCAGCAGCTCGCTTTCAAAAATAAGCCCATGACCCAACATGGCAGCCTCCAGGCTCATATAGGATCGGTCAAAGCGAAATAACCACTCATTATCCGGCTGGGGTAATTGCTGAGCAGCAAACCACTGCGGCCACTGAATAAGCGGCGATTCCGATAATATCAAAGCATGATGAATTAAATCGCTAGCCTGATTAACCGGATGGCGGGCTAAATAGCCGGGCGAAGCCAGCACCGACATTCTTTCATGGCGGATGGTTTTAATGTCGAATGACTTCCAGTCCGGAAAACCGTGACGCACCGCAATATCAATATTATCGCGGCTGAAAGATAAGTTCTCGTAGGAGCAGGAGAGCGTCAGCTGGAATTCGGGATAGCTGTCACGGAATTTATGGATCCGCGGTAGCAGCCACAGCAGGCCAAAACTGGGCGCACAGTGAATACGCAAATTGCTGCGCGCTTTCTCATTACTGATGCGCGCCGTCGCCTGCGCCAGACCCAGCAGTATCGGGCTGATTTCCTTCAGGTAATGTTCACCCGCCAGCGTCAGCACCACCCCTTTTGCCGAGCGATTAAACAGGATGCAGCCCAGTTCACGCTCCAGTTTTGCCAGCTGATGACTGGCGGCAGAAGGCGTAATGCTTAATTCCTCCGCCGCACGCGCCACGTTGCCAAAATGGGGC
>MIEI01000107.1 GCA_002095305.1 Pantoea brenneri | reverse complement strand
GGTGTCTGAATCGGATTCGGCATCTGCCTCGGCTCTCAGCTGACGTAACGCTTTGCCATAAACAGGAAGGCTACTGCTTTCTTAGTCTGTTTCGCTATCGGGCAGCGGATAGATCAATTCGATTTCAGGAGCATCCGCTAAATGCCGGCCTGACCGGGCCATCAAATAGCCTCCGATCTGTTCCGGACTCAGGTCGATAGCCATCATATCCGGGTTGCGGAACCATTCATCAGGCCAGTAGATGAGATCGGAGGGATTAGCGTCAAAATTCTTTTCCAACAGTGAAATGGCGAAATGCTGTTCAGCATCCTTACCTTCTGCGTTACAGATAAAATTGATTGTTTGCACCAGCTCATCCCAGCTGAAATCCGCGTAAAATTTTATCGGGTTAATCGCGATACGGGTAAAGTCGCTGACATCCATCGATGAAGAAAAATCTCTGAAGTCTGAATAGCCATAAGGATGGGTTACCTGAGCGTTCCAGTCAGCGATCATCATCGTTAATTCACTCTCCTGCGGGTCTGTTCCGGCATCAATTTTCGCGAGTATCTGCTGAGCCTGGCTGGCCAGCTGTGCGATTTTTTTTCGGCTTACGCTGGCGGGTTTCATACGTTCAGGTAGCGGCATTTTTACTCCTTTAAAATAGCCTGCAATAAAAGAGCGTGATCAGCGGATTAGGTTACTCAAAATTTAACAGTCCCGATAGTGATTCAGATATACCGACCCCGGTTTGTCTGTGTGGTATCGGCATGCCAGCGTCATTGAGTCACATCACCACCCACAGTCGATTCCTGGCATGGCTCATGCCATACAAATGCGCGTCTGCTGCTGATCAACAGATGATTACTGCCCCGCCGGTGCCTATGTTTCGCCTGACCACCGCTATCAACGGTAGCGGTGGTCACCTTTCACATGCGCCACCTGTGTAGAGAAAGGGGGTGCCGCATCGGTTGCCGCCAGTCAGCTCAGCATAAAATCATTCATAAACTGTCTGCGTGAGCCCGTTAAGCGCTCTCAGCTTAGCAAGCCAGGTACGGGCGTAGCCCTGAACGCATTCACTTTCTTATCCAGCAAAACCTGACTCTCACTGCCTGAATCCAGTACGGTATTTTGCAAAGAGGCTTTTTCGATCTGTACTGCGATAACCTCCAGAGCGACCAGCCCTTTTGTTGCCAGCAGTGCACTCACCTGAGTTGAGAAACAGGATCCGGTGGCCGCACTCTCCGCCGGTGAAGCTTCAGTGGTCGCGACAATATGGTTATCAGAAATATAATTCCTCTCACCCGACACCAGCCGGATTATCACCGGTGTTGCGCCCTGCGGGATGATATGCTGAGAATCAATCGTTTCCGAAATATGATTAGCAATAATGGAGTTATTGTTACCGCTGATATAAAGCAGACCATACAAATCATCCAATCCATTATTATAAGCCTGCATCGGTCCCCAGGGTTCACGCTCACGGAAAAAATGGTTAGCCGTGATCAGGTTTTCTGAACTATTACCTTCCAGAACCAGCATCCCCGGATAAAATGAATGAAGTCTGTTGCTGGATATCGAAGAGCGAACTACCCCAGAAAAATGTACGCTGCTTTTGCCGCGCGGGAAAATATTATTGGCCGTAATCAGCAGGCCGCCAAAATTTTCTGCATAAATGGAATAGCCTCTGTAACCCGCACCTATCAGATTATCGGTAATTTTTGATGCCTGTCCCGAACCGCGCAACTCAATACAGTTCCCACATTCAGCGATGAAATTATTGTGTATCGCCAGCGCATCAGCGTTAAAAATTGTCACCCCATGCTCTAAATAGACCAGACCCATACCGCTGATACGGAAAGAGTCTTGCGCGCTCGCGATATAGATACCCGTTTTACCGTTCAGATAACTATTTTCGGGATCATCATTGCCTGATCCATCATCGACAAAATGTAAGCCATCAATACAAAAATCAGCAAACTCGACCGAACTTATGCGTGGCTCACCGCTACGTTCGACATAAAAGGCAGCACCGGCAGAGGGGTCAGCACCGGCTGCGGGAGAGAGATTAACGCATAGTCGGCTTCCCCCCGGCCACACTTCATGCCAGTTCGCCCACTCACTTTCGGGGGTATTAAATCGAATACTTGAAGAGGTGAAACCATGCCCGGAACCAATAATCTTCAGATAGCTAATATCAATTAACACCTGGGTAAGAAGCGGATAATCGCCGGGTGGAATATAGATAACCGCGCCGGGCTTCCCGCCTTGATTGAGATCCGTTTCGGTTTGTCTTTTTTTAATATCAGAAATAATACTGTTTATAACCTCACCAATATCCTGATAAGGGTTACCTTCCTTCCATTCTGTAACATCGTAATAGTTTTGGCTTGTCATGACTAATTCCTTCGGTGACAGTAATAAAAAAATCAGCAGTAATTTGAGTTATGGCTGTGCGTAAGGGGAGTGATAGCGGGTTATTTTTGCCTGTGCGCCAGAGAGCGTTATTTCAGTCAGTGAGCTGCATGAATAATAACGTCGGGTTCCACACACACTCCCCTGCTGAGCGAAAACTTCCACTATTCCGGCGTCAAAACATAATGTCACATCGCCCACCTTGGCCAGCGGAGCCTGATAACGGCCGTCATCCCGATCTTTTTCCAGCAGACTCAGAGTGTGTCCATCGTGCGCCAGAATAATCTGCTGCCCGGTTTGACCGGTCAGGGTCAGGCAAAAATGCGAGGTTGGGGTAAAGGTAATTATGCAGGACTTACAGGCAGTACTGCCTGACCAGTGACTCCACGCATCCAGCCGTTCTTCACTGATGATCAGCGATGCTGGCGGCAATACCGGTGTCATACAGAGTTGTTGCCGGGCATTAAGATGAAAACGACGCGGCAGAGACATTTCGCCGGAATAGGCAGAATGAACACTCTTTTGTGTCGCCCAGTTGTATAACCAGGCAAACCCTGTGCGACTGTCGCTTTCACCCCAGGTCTGCAGGGCATAGAAATCGGTGCCGAAATCCAGTATCTGCAGCGGTTGCGCTGAGGGAGTGAAATAACCGTGCCGAAAATCTCCCGTTTGTGCAAATAACAGATTATGTCGTCCGGTTGTCGGCTCGGTGTAACCCACAATACCGATAATCAATACCCAGATGCCGTCAAGGCAGAAAAAGTCCGGGCATTCGACGCAGCGGCCCCCATTTTCCCGAAAATAAGGGGGAGCGGTGTAGAGCACATGATGGAATTGCCAGCTGTCACTGTCTTCGGAGTGAAACAGCAGCATGGCTGGATCGCCGTTCACCGACGCGCCCAGGATCATATAAAAGGTCGCGTCCGCTTCCTCATACCAGACTTTCGGATCACGGAAATCACAATCGACGCCTGCTGGCAGCGCTGTTAATACTGTTTTTATCAAAGCAGGCTTGTCGTAAGCAGGCTGCGGGACCGCCATTTTCTGGATTTCTCGATAACCGCGATAGAGATCGTAAGCCGGAAGCCTTTCGGTATACCAGAAACGCGTTTGCCCCTCGGCATCGATGAAAGCGCTGCCAGAAAATGCGCCGCCCGTTGCCCCAAGCGCGGATAAATTTTGCTCTGGCTGAAGGAAAACCGGATAGTGACGCCAGTGGTAAAGGTCCTGACTCACCGCGTGGTTCCAGTGCATCGGCCCCCATTGAGTACTATGCGGATGGTATTGGTAAAACAGATGCCACTCATCACCTTTCCGATGCAGACCATTAGGGTCATTCATCCAGCCGGTACGTGGAGAAAAATGTAATGCCGGGCGTAAGTCTTCCTGCTGATAGTGCTCTGCAACTGCGCGGTCATCTCGCAGGCAAAGGTCGTTATTTTCGATATCAATAAAGCTGACGCCCTGCTGAGGGAGCGTGTCAGGGTGCCAGCTGTAACACAACGAAATTTCACTGTGCTCCGGTAACCACTCCAGAGAGACAATACCCTGCTGCCATGCGGTCCAGGTAAAGTATTGATAATACGGCGGAGCTGTTTCTATTTTGAAAAGCACCGCATTTTCCATGTGGATAGCAAATAGGGGCTGACCGGCCGGCTTTGTTTGCTTTAGCCATAAATCAAGCCGCTGACCTTGCTTAACATTAATGGACAGGGACATTTTTAAACTCCTGCGATTGAACCGAACCTTTTTCAAGCTCGCGTTTTGCGAGATCGACTTTAATTTTTTCCAGGAAGAGGTTATCCAGTTTGAAGTAGCGCACCATAAATGCGCTGATGAAATAACTCACCATCGGCAGTAGTGAGAACATGATAATAATGCCCTCAAGGGTCTGCGCATTTTGTTGCGGTTTGTTAGCGACATAGCCGGTATAGGACAGAATCCAGGCGACGATTGCTCCAGCGACCGCCAGTCCCATTTTCAGCATAAACAGATTACCGGCAAACGAAATACCGGTGAGCCGTTTGCCAAATTTCCAGTCACCGTAGTCATCGACGTCTGACATCATTGCCCACAGGATAGGTCCGGACTGAATTAAATGCAGAACATTAATGATCACAAATAGCGTAAGCAGTGGCGTCAGCGATTTTGGGTCAACAAACCACAGCGCGAAAGAGAGAACACCAAGGATAATATTAATAATGCGGAAGAGCTTAATTTTATCAAACCGGTCAGTCAGTGGCTTAGCTATTACGCTTCCCAGCATATTACAGGCGACACCAAGCGCCATAAAAAAGGTAATAAATCCAACGGAGGCCTGCATTACATAGGTGGCATAATAAATAGTTACAGCCCCCCGAATAAAGGCCGGGAAGACATTAAGAAAGGTAATCGTAATCATCAGCAGCCATTGGTCATTTTTAGCAATGTCTTTCAAATCTTTCATTAACGAATCATCAGACTTAATTGAAACAACGCGCTCTTTAATACTGGCAAAACAGAACAGGAACATCAGCGTCGCGGCGCACCCCATGATCACCATGGTCAACTGAAAGCCTGAAGCGCGGTTACCGTTACCCAACCAGTCGGTTAACGGTAAAATTGAGGAAGAGACAATCAGCGTCGCCAGGCCATTCAGGAAGAACCGCCATGATAAACAGCCCAGTCGCTCTTTTTGATTCAGGGTGATCACCCCCGCGACTGAGCAATAGGGAATGTTGATCGCGGTATAGATCAGTGACATCACCAGATAGGTCACCCAGGCATAAATAATTTTTCCGTTCATGCTCAGGTCAGGTGTGGTAAACATCACGATGGCGCCCAGGCCAAAGGGTACCGCCATCCATAACAACCACGGGCGGAACTTACCCCATCGACTTTGCGTACGATCGCAGATTGCGCCCATGATCGGATCGCTGAAGGCGTCAAAAATACGGATGACCAGAAATAGTGTTCCAACGACACCAGGCGCTAATCCATATACATCGGTATAAAACCACGTCAGATAGAGCGCCAGTACACTCCAGATCATACAGGATCCCGCATCCCCCATCCCGTAACCGATCTTCTCTTTCAGACGCAACTTTCCATAAGCGCTTTGTTTTTCCATTACCGTTGCGGACATAAAATCACCTCAATAATGCACAGCTCTAAAAATTAAACACAGAGCATTATCGCCAGCCCCTGTGCGGATGACTGAATAAAAATTTTCGACTCGTTTAAAAAGGATTAAGTGGGAAAAGCAGAAATCAGACAGCCGTGATATTAAGCGCGATACTGCTCTCACGTATAATTAACCGTGAGACAATTTCATACATTTCGATACTCTCCTGCTTATGGGTATTATTCACCATCTGGAATGCCAGGTGGGCAATCTCGCCAATCGGTTGAGCCACGCTGGTTATTTTTTTGGTCTGCGCCAGCAAGGTATTGTCAAAACTGGCGATAGCAATATCCTGCGGGACAGCCACCCCTCTTTCCTTTAAGCCATCGATAACATAACTGGCAGCAACATCGTTATAGATCCAAAGAGAAGAGCATGCTTTTTTCCGGTCAGCTAATATCCCGATAATATCGTCCAGTATCCGAATATGGCCGGATATTTTTTCACCTTCGCCTTTCGCTATCCAGAATTGATTCTCTTTAGCGAGTGTTAAACCCTGACTGGTGATTTTCTTACTCCAGGCAGAGACTTTTCGATTATCGACGCCCTCCTGAGCAATAAAACCAAAAGTGGTATGCCCGGTCTGGATAAAATGCTCCGCAATAGCCTCTGCACCTTTCCTTTGATTGATAGAGACAGAATTAAAAAAACGAGAAACCTGCGTTACCACTGCCACCGGAATGCGGGTTGCGGTCAACCATTCCGCAAGTTCGCTTTCGGCCTCTGTCGGCACCCATAGCAGACTGTCGATCCCCATTCCGATTAGGCTGTGAATAATCTGCTTATCCTGTTGAGGCTGATTCTGATGGGTCTTAATAATTACCGATTTCCCGATGTATCTTGCCTCCTCTTCAAAGGTTGCCAGTAACTCAGAAAAGTGAGGATTCACCAGGTTTGGTAGCACCACGCCAATCAGCCCGGAACATTTACCACTCAGCTGAAACGCACTTTTGCTGGGGACATAGCAAAGGTAATCCATTGCATCACGTACTGCCTGGCGTGTTTCCGGCGTCACGCTGGGATGATGGTTCAGCACACGCGATACGGTCGCCGTAGACACTCCTGCTTTTTTTGCTACGTCTTTAATGGATGCCATGATAATGAGATGCGTCGTTTAATCAGGCGGTCACTATAAAGTGTGATGAAGGTCAAAAATGTAAGCCAGTTCACATGTTGCTGCGTTACATAAATCCCTGCTTATCCACTCAATTCAGTCTGAATTACGCTTTACCTTAAAAGAGAGACAACAGAGTATGTCATGGTTAGCCCGTTCCGCATTAGCTGGCGGCCAGGCAACACGCAGCCCCACAGCGGGCTGGTTAGACGGCGAGCATAACCGGCTGGCGTTCTGATCGCCCGCCATCCACCATTCGTCACATCAGGCAAAATTGGTTATTATCCGCCTCCCCTCACCTGCCGGTAGTCCGATGTCTGAGATAGTCGATAGTTTTGTTGCGCCGCCGTGTCATGACCCGATTGAGATCCTCTATCAGGATGAGCATCTGCTGCTGATCAATAAGCCCGGCGGGCTACTGAGCCTGTCCGGCAAAAATCCGCTGAATCTTGATTCGGTGCATCACCGGCTGGTGAAAAGCTTCCCCGGCTGCACGCTGGTCCATCGACTGGATTTCGGTACTTCCGGGTTGATGGTGATTGCCCGCAACAAGGCGATCAATGCGGCGCTCTGCCAGCAGTTCAGCCAGCGCATCGTGCGCAAAATCTATAGCGCGCTGTTGTGTGGCCATCTGGCCGATGACGACGGAGTGATTGAGGCGGCGATTGCCAAAGATCCGGCGCGCTTTCCGCGGATGACGATTTGCGATCGCCACGGCAAGCCGGCACGTTCACATTATCAGGTGGTTGAGCGCGTTGATTACGCGCAGCAGGATGGCAGCACGGTGCCGGTTACGCGGGTGGTGCTGACCCCGGAAACCGGGCGTACTCATCAACTGCGGATTCACTGCCAGCTGCGCGGTCATCCGATTCTGGGCTGCGACCTGTATGGCGGGCTGCTGTTACCCGGCAGTGAAAAGACGCCGCGACTGATGCTGCACGCCAGCGAACTGCATTTTGTTCATCCGGTCAGTGGCGAAGCGATTCACGCCCGGCACGCCACTCCGTTCTGACCCGGCTGAGACGCAGCAGCGCCAGCTCTGGCCCGGCTGGCACTGCGCAACATCCGCTTTAACGCGGACTTACCACATCAGGTCATCCGGCACTTTGAAGTCTGCATACGGATCGTCCTCATCCTGCGCTTCCTGACTCAGCGCGCTGTTCAGTACGATGCTGCTGGCATCGCGCTGCGCAATTTTATCCGCCACGCTGGCCGGGATAATCGCATACTGATTCTCGCCGCCGTTCTCTGCCGCCAGACGGGCAATAGCAAGACGGCCGCTGATCAGCTGCGCCTGGGTCAGCTTATCGACATTGATTTTTTTAATCAGGTTGTTATCGGTGAAGTTAAAGCCGATATTGCCTTTTGAAATATCAATCTTATTCATTTCAATCAGCTGCTTGACCTGCGCTTTATACTCTTTGGATAAAACGGCTTGTTTCTGCTGCTCATTCAACTGCCTGTCGCGCTCAAGCTGCGCTTTTTTATTTTCTTCGACCGCCGCTCTGGCTTCACGCGCCTGAACCCGTGATTTCTTAGCGGTACGCTGCACTTTGTCCATCTTCTTGCTGCTGACTAATCCCGCTTTCAGCATCTGCTCTTGTAAGGTGAGTTTGGTCATTTTGGTTTCTGAGCCTGTTACGAAATTTCAGCGATTATACCTGTAAATTCCCGGCCTGTGTCAGGTTGCGGGCGTTGATCGCCGCGCACAATCTTCGGCGCTGCCTGCCGCGCCGCGCTGTCGGTTAAACGCATCCTTCTGCCGCTGTGCTACCATTCTCCGGTCAAAATCACCCTGTTGAGCACTATGTCGGAATTAACCAAACGTAAAAATGACCCTGAAGGGTTGAAGAAACGTATTATCGCGGGCGCACTGAAAACCTTTGCCGAGTTTGGCATGCAGGGCGCACGGCTGGAGCAAATTGCCGAACATGCGCAGACCACTAAACGGATGGTGGTGTATCACTTCGGCAGCAAAGAGCAGCTCTATATTGATGTGCTGGAACAGGTTTATCAGCAGATCCGCCAGCACGAAACCGGCCTCAACCTGGCGGCGATGGAACCGGAACTGGCCATGACCCGCCTGGTCGAAGCCAGCTTTGATTACCATGTCGCCCACCCCGACTTTATGCGACTGGTGTGCAGCGAGAACCTGTTACGTGGCCGCTATATCAGCCAGTCAACCCAGATTAAAACCCTTAATCGCAGCGCGCTGGACGTGCTGGATGACATTCTGGCCCGTGGTCAGCAGCAGGGGCTGTTTATCGAAGAGGTGCAGACGATAGACGTGCACCGCCTGATCAGCAGTATCTGCGTGCACCACGTCTCCAACCGCTACACCTTTAATGCGTTGTTCAGCCCGGATAACAGTGAAGAAGAGAGTATTCGCCGTAATCGTCAGCTGGCGGTAACCGCAACGTTACGTTATATCCGCAAATAATCTGGCGTCGTTCCGGCTTGGCTTAGTCATAGTCTACGCTTAGTGAATACCGTCATAAAATCGCCATAAAAGGAATGCTGTTGTGAGCAGAGACGCCCACCTTTATCCGCTTCGCCACACCGACGTTAATCCCAAAGATGACGTGCTATGGAACTGGGCGCAAAACGCACAGATCGGTAGCCGCCACCAGGTGCAGCGTCCCGCCAGTGAAGAAGAACTTCAGGCACTGCTGCGCCAGTCACAGGGCCAGATCCGGGTGATTGGCAGCAAACTCTCCCCTGGCCGTATGCTGCACGTCAGCGAACAGGATCTGCTGCTGGATCTCAGCGCATTCAGCGGTCAGACTGCCAGCGATGAACATAGCGTGACCTTTGGTGGTGCGACCCCGCTCGATCAGGTTTACCGCACCCTGACCGGGATGAACCGGATGCTGGCATCGTCGCCAGGGGTGATTGCCATTCAGACGCTGGCTGGTGCCATGGCGACCGGTACTCACGGTCAGGGTCTGCAGCAAAGTTCGATTGCTGATGAAGCGCTGTCGATTCGCATGGTGCTGACCGATGGCAGCGTGCGGGAGTTTACGCGCGGCGAACCGGACTTCCCGGCGGCGCAGGTTTCACTTGGCGCGCTGGGTATCGTGACTGCCGTGACGCTGCGAACCGAACCGTTTCGCATCTTCACCTGCCACAAAAATGCGGTTTCTGCCGATACGCTGGAGCAGGATCTGCTGCGCTGGAATGATGAATATCCGCTCAGCAAAGCCTGGTGGTTTGTCGACGATAATCGGGTCCACGTCTGGAACGCTCACCAGGCGAGTGACGACGAACGTCTGCGCTATGAACAGCAGGATCGTCAGGTGGTTGAGCATGAAGGTCAGGCTGATGACAGTCTGAACGACGCCATCGATCAGACGCTGGCGCACATGCATCGTGATACCCAGATCCAGGGCAAAGGCGGTAAGCAGTTTCGCACCGTGACCCGTTTTCGCGATTTCACCGATGTTACCGGTGACATCTACCAGCTGTTTTGCCGCGGCATCGCGGTGCCGCAGATCAATGTCGAAATCGGCGTACCGCTGGCGAAAACGCCTGCCATCATCACCCGGATCAAGCAGTGGTATGCGGCAAACCGTCCGCATATGCACTACCCGATCATCCTGCGCTGTACCGGTGCCTCCTCTGCCTGGCTGAGTCCGGCGTATGACCAGCCAACCTGCTTCTTCGGCTTCGTGGTGTACTACGCGGATGACGGCTCGCTCTCGCCCGACGGTCTGCATTTTCTGACCGAAGTAGAAAAACTGCTGGCCGATGAGGGCGGACGCCCGCACTGGGGCAAATATTACGACGAAGAACGCTATCGCTGGCGTGAGATCTACCCGCAGTGGGATGCGTTCCGTACCCTGCGCAGCCAGCTCGATCCGCAAGGCCGATTAGGCAATGACTACATCGCCCCACTTTTTGACTGAATTAATAAGGGAAAATATGTTTGCCTGGGTAACGCTGTTAACTCAACCCGACTATCTGGTGGGCGTAAAAGCGCTGCACCATTCGCTGAAGCAGAGCAACAGCCAGTGGCCGCTGGTGGTGATGACCACCTCAGCGATTTCCGCCGAAGATTGCCAGGCTTTGCAGGCCGAAGGCTGCGTGATAGCGCCGGTTGAGCCGATCTACCCGCGCGCCGATCTGGATCAGCATTATGCTTCGGCGCAATTTGGCGAAGTGTGGACCAAGCTGCGTGCCTGGCAGCTGACTGATTATCAGCGCGTGGTGTTTCTCGATGCCGATATGCTGGTGCTGCAGAATATGGATGAGCTGTTCACGCTCGATCTCGGGGATAACCTGATGGCGGCGTGTCACGCCTGTCGCTGCAATCCGAACCAGATTGCCTCTTATCCGGCGGACTGGCAGCCCGAGCAGTGCCATTACACCTGGCAGGCGCGGGGTGAAGCCGCGCCTGCCAGCCTGGACTATTACCTGAACGGCGGTTTTCTGGTGCTGACGCCGGATAATGCGGTTTACGAGGCACTGGAACAGCGGATTGCGGCGATTGATGACCTGAGTGCGTATCCCTTCTCAGAGCAGGACCTGCTAAACGAGGCGTTCGCCGGCCGCTGGAAACCGCTCTCTTACGTTTATAATGCGCTGAAAACCTTACCGTTCCAGCACAGCGCGATCTGGCGTGACGACGAGGTGAAGAATCTGCACTTCATCCTGGCGAAGCCGTGGAAACGCGACCTGAATCAGCCGGAAAGCCAGCGCGACCGCTACTACGCGCTGGATAAGCTGTGGTGGGAAAAAAGCGGCCTCGCCTGATCTCTACCGGGCAGGAAGTCACCGCTTCCTGCCCGCTTAGTCCCCCACCGCCAGCGCTACACCGTCATCCAGCGACGCTCCAGCGCAGACAGCGCAATCGCCTCCAGCACCTTCTGCACCTGTAATCCTTCCGCAAAATCGGGCCACATACGATCGCCTGCCGCAATGCCGTTAATTAAATCGCGGATCTCAACCGTCTTCTGATCGTTGAAGCCGATGCCATGTCCGGCCGACACGCAAAAGTTGGCATAATCGGGGTGCGCTGGCCCGGTCAGCAGCGTTTTAAAGCCCTGCCGTCCGGCCGGTTCATCGTGAATATAGAGTTCCAGTTCCGCCATGCGCTCCTGGGTATAGCGCAGCGTGCCTTTGGTGCCGGTGACGACATAGGTCAGCCCCATCTTGGCACCACAGGCGATGCGGGAGGTTTCAATTACGCCATGCGCCCCGTTGTGGAAACGCAGCAGCGCACTGGCCTGATCTTCGTTTTCCACCGGCAGCTGACGGCTGAGATCTTTCGGGTCCGGGCGTGAAGTGATGACCGTCATCATGTCGCCACTGACCTCGGCGATATCCCCCACCAGATAGTGCGCCATGTTGACGATATGCGCCGCCAGATCGCCGAGCGCGCCGAGCCCGGCCAGCGCTTTCTGACAGTGCCAGTCGAGCGGCGTCTGCGGTTTTGCCAGATAATCTTCGTTATGGGTGCCGTAGAAATGCACCACCTCACCAATCTCGCCATTGGCAATAATCTCTCTCGCCAGCTGGCTGGTGGGGTTTTTCATATAGTTAAAGCCGACCAGGGTTTTGACGCCGGCGGCCGTGGCGGCGGCCACCATCTCTTCGGCATCAGCCACACTCAGCGACAGCGGCTTTTCGGAGTAGACGTGCTTACCGTGGCGGATCGCCTCCAGCGCCATCTCTTTATGCAGGAAGTTGGGGGCGCAAATGTCGACCACATCGATAGCCGGATCGCGCACCAGCTCGCGCCAGTCGCCGGTCGAACGGGCGAAACCAAAGGTTGCGGCCTGGCGGGCGGCCAGGTCCGGGTTCACTTCCGCCAGCATCTCCCGCACGATCTCGCCTTTCAGCGCAAAAACGGTGGGTGCCTGGGCATATGCAATGGCGTGACAGCGACCAATATACCCACTGCCGATCATGCCGATTCTGACTTTGTTCATCTCAACTCCATACACGCATCATAAGGTTGAAATGAAATCTAAATTTCATTTATGCCGTTTACAAAGCCAGAATGAAATAAATGTGACGATGGTGGAAAACAATCCGCCAGAACCACTGATTACGCCGCCTGACAAGGACTGCTCTGCGGCAAAACACCTCATAAAAACCTCACTTTTGCCGGCCCGAGCTGTTTTACTTAGCGGCGGGAAACCGGCGAAAAGCGGACATTTCAGACGCGACCACCACCGGCAGTGGCGACTATTTCAGCAGTCAGGCGATTTTGTGAAAAAGAGCTTTGACATGGCCCGGACGGGCCGTTACTATGCGCCCCGTTCCAAC
>MIEI01000106.1 GCA_002095305.1 Pantoea brenneri | reverse complement strand
CCCTATTTAGGGGCGTAGTTCAATTGGTAGAGCACCGGTCTCCAAAACCGGGTGTTGGGGGTTCGAGTCCCTCCGCCCCTGCCAGAAAACGATCCTTTGCTTCGGCAAAGGATTTTTTTGCCTGTAAAAAGCCAAAAACAAAAAACCAGCTAAAACGCACTGGCTTTTGACGCGTATTTATCACCCTTCCTGCTGTTAATTCAGCTGTTTTGCCTCACCAGAACCGGAAACTTCAGCAGCTGACGTATATGCGCTTGCTGATCGCTGTTCTGCAACCAGACGGCATAAAGAGGGCGTACCGCCACTGGCGTATCGGGAATGACCATCAGTTCACTGTAAAGGCTGTGCCAGAAGTCAGGCAGAAAGGCACACGCTCCGGTGGTGTGTAACAGCTCTCGTGTTACATGCGCCGATGTCGTGGTCAGAACCGGCACGTCATCTCCGCCTGAGAGATAGCTCTCATGCTGATGAAAATCCGCCCCCCACTCCAGCTTAATATAATCATACTTCTCACGTTTCTCACTCTGGCGAGCGCAAAACAGCGCCAGTGAGATATGGCCAATTTGCTGGCTGGTCAGTTCATCCATTTTAGGAGCTTCGGTGGTGATCAGCAGATCCAGCTGACGCTCATGCAACTGCTTAACCAGCAAATGACGCTGTGCTACACGGGCTTCTAAATGCAGGCTCTCCCGGTTCTCATACAGCGTCTGCAGCCACGGAGTGAGATAAGCCTCCCAGAGCGAAGCACTGGCCCCAATCGACAGCTCATGATGCTGCTGAGTGTGGGAGACCTCCTTCTTAGCCATCAGCCAGGTACTCATCAGACTCTCAGCGTAAGGCAACAGCCGTTCACCCGCTGCCGTCAGCCGTATGTTGTTGCGATGTCTGGTAAAAAGGTTAACACCAAGCTGATTTTCCAGCTGACGGATGCGAAAACTGACAGCAGATTGCGTGAGGTAAAGTGCTTCCGCAGCACGCCCGAAATGGCGTGTGCGGCTCACTTCCAGGAAAGTCTTCAGTAATTCCGTATCCACAGCGTTCTCCCAAAAATTGTTTGTCGTATAGATTTAAATGTTTTGTTTTACACTCTGTCAAGCCTATCTAATACTCCGCGCCATAAATAGTAAGGCTTAATAGAATCAGGAGCGTGTAACATGGCGGAAAGCTTCTTAACCGAAAATCGTTTCTTTGATAACAAACATTACCCGCGTGGATTTTCACGTCACGGTGATTTTACGATTAAAGAAGCCCAGCTTCTTGAACGCCACGGTTTCGCCTTTAATGAGCTTGATTTATCAAAGCGTGAACCTGCAACAGAAGAAGAACGGTTATTTATCGAAGTGTGTCGTGGTCTGCGTGAGCCGCAAACAGAAGCTGAGCGTGTATGGACCAAATACATCACACGCATTAAGCGTCCGAAGCGTTTTCACACTCTGTCTGGCGGGAAACCGCAGATGGATACTGTCGAAGACTTCAGCGACAGCGACGACTAATAAAAAGGGGCTTATGCCCCTTTTTTATTGCAGGCTGTTATGCAGATGGATCATTAACCGGTCAATGCTGCGATAGCTCACCGCCTCCTGCAAATGCGTACGGTTTATCGCTGCTTCTCCTGCCAGATCGGCCAGCGTACGGGACACTTTCAAAATTCGCTGCCATGCCCGTACCGACAAACCCAGCTTCTCCAGCACCGACTCCAGCCATTCAGCATCTTCTTTGCCAATCTGGCACCAGCGCAGAATTTCTGCATTGTTCAAATGAGCATTAATCTTGCCTGACCGCGCCAGCTGGATCGCGCGTGCGGCGACGACCCGTTGACGCACCGTCGCTGATCCTTCAGCCGTCCGGCGCTGTTTACTCAGCATCCCACTGGGCAGCAGCGGCACCTCCAGTGACAGATCAAAGCGATCCAGAAAAGGCCCGGACAACTTACTGAGATAACGCAGCACCTGCTGAGGCGAGCAGCGATTGTGTTGTCCCTGATAATGTCCGGTGGGACTGGGATTCATCGCGGCAATCAGCTGAAACCGCGCCGGGTAGGTCACTTTTGCCGGGCACGGGAAATGGCAATCAGCCCCGATTCTATCGGTTCGCGCAGCGAGTCGAGCACCTTACGATCAAATTCCGGTAATTCATCTAAAAACAGCACACCATTATGTGCCAGAGAGATTTCACCAGGCCGGGGTAACGAGCCGCCACCAATCAGGGCATAGAGTGAGGCACTGTGATGAGGCGACCTGAACGGCCTTGTGCGCCACTGTCGATGTGAAAGGTGGCTGTTGACCAGGCTGGCAATCGCCGCGCATTCCAGTGCTTCCTGATCGCTTAAGGGCGGCATGATACCTGGCAGTCGGGTCGCCAGCATGGTTTTGCCAGTGCCGGGCGGGCCAATCAGCAACAGGTTATGCCCACCCGCGGCGGTAATTTCTAACGCTCTGCGACCCTGCTGCTGACCAATAATGTCAGCCAGATCGTCTCCAGGCGCTTCTGGCTGGTCGTCAGGATAGGCGGCGACCGGTAACACGAGCTGATTATGCAAAAAGGCGCATACCTCACTGAGGTGCGAGGCAATCAGTGATGCGCCCTGACGAATCAGTCCGGCATCGGCCTGGTTTTCGCGTGAGAGCACCAGTTGTCGCCCGGCCTGCATCGCTACCATCGCCGCGGGAATCGCGCCCTGTACACTGCAGAGCGCGCCATCAAGGGCAAGCTCACCCAGAAACTCATAGCGGGTCAGCTTGTCCGCAGGGAGCTGTTCAGAGGCAACCAGAATGGCAATCGCCATGGGCAGGTCATACCGTCCGCCTTCTTTGGGTAAATCCGCCGGTGCCAGGTTGATGGTGACCCTTTTAGCTGGAACGACGAATCCGCTATTGATGATGGCGCTACGTACCCGTTCACGTGCCTCTTTTACCGTGGTCTCTGGCAGACCGACCAGCGTCAGCGCGGGCAGACCATTGCTGATATGCGCTTCGATAGTTACCAGGGGGGCGTTGACCCCCAGTGCAGCCCGGGTCAGAACTTTTGATAATGACATACTCGCTCCTTAAGGCTGCCAGTCTGCGGTCAGCCAAAAAGAAAAGCGAAAGCGTGATGAGCCTTATGCGGGGTGAAGCACAGCAGAACGGTAATCGTTGCATACCGTGACAAAACGCCACGGGACTGCGCGCAAATTCAGCAAAATATTATTACGTCACTAAAGTGATGAATATTTATCATCCGGAAATTATTTGTTTTATTACAAACCGATAGGGCAATGCTTACGCCCGGTGGCGGAAAAAAGCAGACGAAAAATGTTGTGCTGATGCCCCTGACTATGTTAACTCTGTAGGCATTACTTCGAACACGTAAAAGAATTGAATAACACATGAAAGCCCTTCTACAAGTGATTAGCCTAGTTGTGATTAGCGTGGTGGTGATTATTAACCTACCGTGCGGGGCTACGCTTGGAGAAAGAAAGGCTTAAAAATCAAGCCTCGAATCCGAAAAAACCCCCGCACCGAAAGGTCCGGGGGTTTTTTTTCGACCAGGCAAAATATCAGTAAATCCACAAGGAACAAACAATGAACAGTAGCATAAAATTCTGTTGTTCCGGTCAGGACACAGGAGAATAGCGATGACAGGTGCACAGTGGGTAGTTCAGGCTTTACGCGCGCAGGGTGTCGATACCGTATTCGGTTACCCTGGCGGCGCCATCATGCCGGTATACGACGCGCTCTACGATGGCGGCGTGGAACACCTACTGTGTCGTCATGAGCAAGGCGCTGTGATGGCTGCGATTGGTTATGCGCGTTCGACCGGTAAAACCGGTGTCTGCATTGCGACCTCCGGACCTGGCGCAACCAACCTGATCACCGGTCTGGCCGATGCGATGATGGACTCGGTACCGGTTGTGGCGGTAACCGGCCAGGTCTCTTCCGCCTTCATTGGTACTGATGCCTTTCAGGAAATCGACGTGCTGGGCTTATCCCTGGCCTGCACCAAACACAGTTTCCTGGTCGAGTCGTTAGATGAGTTGCCCGCAATCATGGCTGAAGCATTCGCCCTGGCACAGTCGGGACGTCCGGGTCCGGTACTGGTTGATATTCCTAAGGATATTCAGATTGCGCAGGGGGAGCCTGGGCCGCATCTGGTGCCGGTAGAAGAGGGGATGGATCTGCCACATCAGGCGATTGTCGAAGCCCGCGCGCTGATGGCGCAGGCAAAAAAACCGATGTTCTATATCGGTGGCGGCGTCGGGATGGCGCAGGCGGTGCCGGCGCTGCGTGCGCTGGCTGAAGAAACCGGCATCCCTGCCGTAGCAACCCTGAAAGGGCTGGGCAGCGTCGATGCAGACAGCGAACTCTATCTCGGCATGCTGGGTATGCACGGTACCAAAGCGGCCAACCTGGCGGTGCAGAGCTGCGACTTACTGATCGCGGTCGGTGCGCGCTTTGACGACCGGGTGACCGGCAAGCTGGATACCTTCGCTCCTCACGCCAGCGTCATTCACCTCGATATCGATCCGGCCGAGCTGAACAAATTACGCCGCGCCCACGTCTCACTGCAGGGCGACCTTAATCATTTGCTGCCAGCGCTGAGCCAGCCGTTGCATATCGACGCCTGGCGCAACGAAGTGAAAGCGCTCAAAGCCAGCCACAGCTGGCGCTATGACCATCCAGGTGACGCCATCTATGCGCCACTGTTGCTGAAGCAGCTCTCCGATCGCAAGCCTGCCAGCGCGGTGGTGACGACCGACGTCGGTCAGCACCAGATGTGGGCAGCGCAGCATATGGCGTTTAGCGCGCCAGAGAATTTCATCACCTCCAGCGGCTTAGGCACCATGGGATTCGGCTTACCGGCCGCGATTGGTGCGCAGGTCGCCCGACCGCAGGACACCGTCATCTGTGTCTCTGGCGATGGCTCAATCATGATGAATATTCAGGAACTGGGCACCATCAAACGCGGCAAGCTGCCGGTCAAAATCGTACTGCTGGATAATCAGCGTCTCGGTATGGTCCGCCAGTGGCAGCAGCTGTTTTTCGATGGTCGCTACAGCGAAACCAATCTGTCCGATAACCCCGATTTCCTGACGCTGGCCAGCGCCTTCAATATCCCCGGCCAGCGCATCACCCGTAAAGAACAGGTCGACGCCGCACTTGATGCTCTGCTGAACAGCGAAGGTCCTTACTTCCTGCATGTTGCAATTGATGAGCATGAAAACGTCTGGCCACTGGTACCGCCGGGTGCCAGCAATGCAAACATGATGGAGAAAACCGTATGAACCAGCACCAATTGTCTATCGAAGCCCGCTTTCGCCCTGAAATATTGGAGCGCATCTTACGCGTGGTGCGTCACCGCGGTTTTCAGGTTTGCTCAATGAACATGGCTTCAGTGGCCAACGCTGAAAACATTAATATCGAAATGACCGTTGCCAGCCAGCGCTCCGTCGATTTACTGTCTTCGCAGTTAAGCAAACTGATCGATGTCGCCTGCGTTCAGATTCAACAACAGACAACACAACAAATCCGCGCCTAGCCGCGAGAGGGAATAAAAATGAGCACGAAGAAAGCAGACTTTATTTGGTTCAATGGCGAGATGGTTAAGTGGGAAGAGGCGAAGGTTAGCGTCATGTCCCACGCGTTGCACTATGGTACGTCGGTATTTGAAGGCGTGCGCTGCTACGACTCTCACAAAGGACCGGTTGTGTTCCGTCATCGCGAACACATGCAACGTCTGCACGACTCCGCCAAAATCTATCGTTTCCCGATTAAAAGCAGCGTTGATGAGCTGATGGAAGCGTGCCGCGAAGTCATTCGCGTCAATAAACTGAAAAGTGCCTATATCCGTCCGCTGGCGTTCGTCGGTGATGTGGGACTGGGCGTGAACCCGCCAGAAGGTTTCAGCACCGATGTAATCATTGCCGCCTTCCCATGGGGTGCTTACCTCGGTGCCGAAGCGCTGGAAAATGGTATCGATGCGATGGTGTCTTCATGGAACCGCGTAGCCCCGAATACCCTGCCAACAGCGGCTAAAGCGGGTGGTAACTACCTCTCCTCATTGCTGGTGGGCAGCGAAGCCCGTCGTCACGGCTATCAGGAAGGCATCGCACTGGACACCAACGGCTACATCTCGGAAGGCGCCGGTGAAAACCTGTTCGAAGTCAAAGATGGCATTCTGTTCACTCCGCCATTCACTTCTTCAGCGCTGCCAGGCATCACCCGCGATGCCATCATCAAACTGGCGATCGACATGGGTATCGAAGTGCGCGAGCAGACGCTGTCACGCGAATCGCTCTATCTGGCGGATGAAATCTTCATGTCCGGTACCGCAGCAGAAATCACGCCGGTACGTAGCGTTGACCGTATCCAGGTTGGCGAAGGCAAGCGCGGCCCGATTACTGCCCGTATCCAGCAGGCCTTCTTTGGTCTGTTCACTGGCGAAACCGAAGACAAATGGGGCTGGTTAGATCCGGTAAACCCGTAATCAGATTCAGCGCGGGCGTTATCTGACGCCCGCGAGCCTATTCTTACTGGAGTAAATAGAGCATGCCTAAGTACCGTTCCGCCACTACCACCCACGGCCGTAACATGGCGGGTGCCCGTGCCTTATGGCGCGCGACAGGAATGACCGACGACGATTTCGGTAAACCGATTATCGCAGTGGTTAACTCATTCACCCAATTTGTACCTGGCCACGTTCATTTGCGCGATCTCGGCAAACTGGTCGCCGAGCAGATCGAAGCGTCAGGCGGTGTGGCCAAAGAGTTCAACACCATCGCGGTGGACGACGGTATTGCCATGGGTCATGGCGGCATGCTGTATTCACTGCCTTCGCGTGAGCTGATTGCTGACTCCGTCGAGTACATGGTCAACGCGCACTGCGCCGACGCCATGGTCTGCATCTCTAACTGCGACAAAATCACTCCGGGAATGCTGATGGCGTCGCTGCGCCTGAATATTCCGGTGATCTTTGTATCCGGCGGACCGATGGAAGCGGGTAAAACCAAGCTTTCCGATCAGATCATCAAGCTGGATCTGGTTGACGCAATGATTCAGGGTGCCAACCCGAACGTCAGCGACGCCGACAGCGAGCAGATTGAGCGTTCAGCCTGCCCAACCTGCGGCTCCTGCTCCGGTATGTTCACCGCCAACTCGATGAACTGTCTGACCGAAGCGCTTGGCCTGTCACAGCCTGGCAACGGCTCCCTGCTGGCGACCCACGCCGATCGTAAAGAGCTGTTTATCAACGCCGGTAAACGCATCGTCAGCCTGACCAAACGCTACTATGAGCAGGATGACGTCAACATGCTGCCGCGTAACATCGCCAACAAGGCCGCTTTTGAGAACGCCATGATGCTGGATATCGCCATGGGCGGGTCCACCAACACCGTGCTCCACCTGCTGGCAGCCGCACAGGAAGGCGAAATCGACTTTAATATCTCCGACATCGATCGCCTGTCACGCAAAGTGCCTCAGCTGTGTAAAGTGGCACCAAGTACGCCGAAATATCACATGGAAGATGTGCATCGCGCGGGTGGCGTCTTCGCCATTCTCGGCGAGCTGGATCGTGCCGGCCTGTTCGACAGCAGCGCCCGTAATATCCTGCAGCAGACCATGCGTGAAACGCTGGATCAGTACGACATCATGCTAACCAAAGATCAGGCGGTAAAAGATATGTTCCGCGCGGGTCCGGCGGGTATTCGTACCACCCAGGCGTTCTCGCAGAATTGCCGCTGGGATACGCTGGATGACGATCGCGCAGAAGGCTGTATTCGCACCCGCGAGCACGCTTATTCACAGGATGGCGGCCTGGCCGTGCTGTACGGCAACATCGCGGAAGATGGCTGCATCGTTAAAACTGCCGGCGTAGATAAAGAGATCCTCACCTTCAGCGGTCCGGCCAAAGTCTATGAAAGCCAGGATGATGCGGTTGAAGCGATTCTGGGCGGTAAAGTGGTGGCGGGCGACGTGGTGGTGATCCGCTACGAAGGGCCTAAAGGCGGCCCTGGCATGCAGGAGATGCTCTATCCGACCACTTATCTGAAATCGATGGGTCTGGGCAAGAGCTGCGCGCTGATCACCGATGGCCGTTTCTCTGGCGGTACCTCTGGTCTCTCCATCGGTCACGCCTCGCCTGAAGCAGCCAACGGCGGCACCATTGCACTGGTCAAAGATGGCGACACCATCGAAATCGATATCCCTAACCGCGGCATCAAACTGGCCGTGCCGGATAACGAACTGCATGCCCGCCGTGAAGAGCAGGAAGCGCGCGGTGATGCGGCGTATACGCCGATCAATCGTCAGCGTGAAGTCTCCTTTGCACTGCGTGCCTACGCATTACTCGCGACCAGTGCTGACAAAGGTGCCGTCCGCGATAAGAGCAAGCTGGGAGGCTAAAATGGCCGAGTCTCAACCGCTACCCGAGGCGCCCTGCGGCGCCGAGTATTTGCGCGCCGTGCTGCGTTCGCCGGTGTATGAAGTGGCACAGGTAACGCCGCTGCAGGTTATGGAAAAAATTTCATCGCGTCTGGGCAACACCATTCTGGTGAAGCGTGAAGATCGTCAGCCGGTGCACAGTTTCAAACTGCGCGGGGCTTACGCGATGATCGCCGGACTGAACGAAGAGCAAAAAGCGCGCGGCGTGGTGACGGCATCAGCCGGCAACCATGCGCAGGGTGTGGCGCTCTCCGCCAGCAAGCTGGGCATTAAATCGCTGATTGTGATGCCGCTGGCGACAGCAGATATCAAGGTTGATGCGGTGCGCGCATTTGGCGGTGAGGCTTATTTGTTTGGCGCCAATTTTGACGAAGCGAAAGCCAAAGCGATTGAGCTGTCAGAGCAGCGCGGCTACACCTTTGTGCCGCCGTTTGACCACCCGGCCGTGATTGCCGGGCAAGGCACGCTGGCGATGGAGCTGTTGCAACAGGATGCACATCTGGATCGGGTGTTTGTCCCGGTTGGTGGCGGCGGACTGGCGGCTGGTGTGGCGGTATTAATTAAGCAGCTGATGCCGCAAATCAAAGTGATTGCGGTTGAGTCTGAAGATTCCGCCTGCCTGAAAGCGGCGCTGGAGGCCGGCCATCCGGTCGATCTGCCGCGCGTCGGGCTGTTCGCTGAAGGCGTCGCGGTCAAACGGATTGGCAGCGAAACCTTCCGGCTGTGTCAGGCCTATATCGACGACATCATTACCGTCGACAGTGATGCGATCTGCGCTGCGATGAAAGATCTGTTCGAAGATGTGCGGGCCGTAGCGGAACCTTCTGGCGCGCTGGCGCTGGCGGGCATGAAGAAGTATATCCAGCAGCACGACATCAAAGGCGAACGGCTGGCGCACGTCTTATCGGGCGCTAACGTCAATTTCCACGGTCTGCGTTACGTTTCTGAGCGCTGCGAGCTGGGCGAACAGCGCGAAGCGCTGCTGGCGGTGACCATTCCGGAACAGCAGGGCAGCTTCCTGCGGTTCTGTCAGACGCTGGGCGGACGGTCGATTACCGAGTTCAACTACCGCTATGCCGATGCCGACAAAGCCTGCATTTTTGTTGGCGTGCGGCTGACCCGCGGTCTGGAAGAGCGCAGCGAAATCATCAGCCAGCTCACCGACAGCGGTTATCAGGTGGTTGATCTTTCGGATGATGAGATGGCCAAGCTGCACGTGCGTTATATGGTCGGCGGACGGCCTTCCAAGCCGCTGCGTGAACGACTGTTCAGCTTTGAATTCCCGGAAGCGCCAGGCGCCTTGCTGAAATTTCTGCAAACGCTCGGTACCCACTGGAATATTTCGCTGTTCCACTACCGCAGCCACGGTACTGACTACGGTCGCGTACTGACGGCGTTTGAGCTGGGTAACGATGAGCCACGCTTTGAGGAGCATCTTACCGACCTGGGTTACGACTTTCACGACGAAACGCAGAACCCGGCATTCCGCTTCTTCCTGGCGGGCAGCTGATTACAACTGGCTCCAGAAAGCACTGATCAGCGGCTCGCCGAGCCGCTTTTTCTGCACGCAGACACCGAGTTCAAACGGTGCCACCGATTCAACATTCTCCAGCATCATGACGCGGTTACGCACCGGTTCCGGACTATTCTCCAGCACCACGTCCGGCAACAGGGCGATACCGCATCCCAGCGCCACCATGGAAACAATCGCCTCATGGCCGGATACCGTGGCGTAAATTAACGGATTCGCAATGCGATGACGGCGGAACCACAAATCGATACGCCGGCGCGCCGGCCCCTGCTCCGGCAGGATAAACGGGATTTGCGACCATTCCGGCAGCGCCTGAGTGGCCTGAGTCCGCACCGCGCAGGGTAACGCTGGCGCGATCAGCACCAGCGGAATCAGCCCGAGCGGCATAAAATCGATGCTGGCCGGTAAGGTTTCAGGCCGTCCGGCAATCGCCAGATCGGCTTCGCCGGTGTGCACTTTCTCTACCGCATCGGCGGCATCACCGGTGTTAAGTTTGATTTCTACCTGCGGGTGCTCGGCACGAAAACGGTCGAGGATCGGCGGCAGGTGGCTGTAGGCTGCGGTCACCGAGCAGAACAGGCGCAGCTCGCCGCTGAGCGACGGGCCGTTGAGATCCATCACGTGGCGCAGCTGCTGATATTGCAGCAGCGTCTGCTGAGCAAACTGGCGCAGGCGTTCGCCCGCTTCTGTCAGCGTGACGGTGCGGTTATCACGCAGAAACAGCGCATGTCCGACATCCTCCTCCAGCCGCTGAATCTGGCGCGAGAGCGTGGAGGGACTGACGTGCATCGCACGCGCCGTGCGGCCGAAGTGACAGCTTTCGGCCAGATGAAGAAACAGTTTCAGATCTCGTAAATCCATATGCGCGTCGCCTTAACGTGATGTTGCATTTATTGCAATGTGACGTTGTTAATATATCAATTTAAGCAACAGAATTCCTGTCATATGATGGGGTCATTCGCGGCGCTGCACTACACGCCGTCCCTGAACAAAAAAAAGCAAACACAACCTCACTGGAGTACCCATGGCTAACTATTTCAACACATTGAACTTGCGCAACCAGTTAGCGCAATTAGGTAAATGTCGTTTCATGGCACGCGAAGAATTCGCCGATGGCGCCAGTTTCCTGAAAGGCAAAAAAGTCGTTATCGTTGGCTGTGGTGCGCAGGGCCTGAATCAGGGTCTCAACATGCGTGATTCCGGTCTGGACGTCGCCTATGCACTGCGTGCTGAAGCGATTGCGGAGAAACGCCCTTCATGGCGCAAAGCGACCGATAACGGTTTCAAAGTGGGTACGTACGAAGAGCTGATCCCGCAGGCGGACCTGGTCGTTAACCTGACGCCGGACAAGCAGCACTCTGCGGTGGTTCAGGCGGTTCAGCCCCTGATGAAAGATGGCGCCGCGCTGGGTTACTCTCACGGTTTCAACATCGTGGAAGTGGGTGAAACCATCCGTAAAGATATCACCGTAGTGATGGTCGCGCCGAAGTGCCCGGGCACCGAAGTGCGTGAAGAATACAAACGTGGTTTTGGTGTGCCGACGCTGATCGCGGTTCACCCGGAAAACGATCCTAAAGGCGAAGGCATGGCGATTGCCAAAGCCTGGGCCGCAGCGACCGGTGGCGATCGTGCTGGCGTGCTGGAATCTTCCTTCGTGGCAGAAGTAAAATCTGACCTGATGGGCGAGCAGACCATCCTGTGCGGCATGCTGCAGGCGGGTTCACTGTTATGCTTCGACAAGCTGGTGGCGGAAGGGACCGATCCGGCCTACGCCGAAAAACTGATTCAGTTTGGCTGGGAAACCATTACCGAGTCGCTGAAGTTCGGCGGCATCACGCTGATGATGGATCGCCTTTCTAATCCGGCAAAACTGCGGGCTTATGCGCTGTCAGAGCAGCTGAAAACCATCATGGCGCCGCTGTTCCAGAAGCATATGGATGATATCATTTCGGGTGAGTTCTCTTCCGGCATGATGGCTGACTGGGCCAATGACGATAAAAACCTGCTGACCTGGCGTGAAGAGACCGGCAAAACCGCTTTCGAAACGGCCTCGCAGTATGAAGGTAAAATCGAAGAGCAGGAGTACTACGACAAAGGCGTATTGATGGTAGCGATGGTTAAAGCGGGCGTTGAGCTGGCGTTTGAAACCATGGTCGATGCCGGCATTATCGAAGAGTCTGCCTACTATGAATCACTGCATGAGCTGCCGCTGATCGCGAACACCATCGCCCGTAAGCGCCTGTATGAAATGAACGTGGTTATCTCCGATACCGCTGAATACGGCAACTACCTGTTCTCATTCGCCGCGGTGCCGTTGCTGAAAGAGTTCATGACCACGCTGCAGCCGGGTGACCTGGGTAAAGCGGTTGAAGGAACGCAGGTAGATAACGCGCAGCTGCGTGACGTCAACGAAGCCGTTCGCCAGCATCCGATTGAAGCGGTCGGCCGTAAACTGCGTGGCTATATGACTGACATGAAACGCATCGCTGTTGCGGGCTAATTAGCGTCACCACCGTTTTCAGCAAAACAAACCCCGGCTTGCCGGGGTTTTTTTGTTTATCAATCGATGGGCACCTCCTGTAGACGTGCCTATGGTCTGGCCGCTTCACTGTGAAACCGTGGCTGTACAAGCAACACGGTCAGATCGGAAAGACGCAAAATCCGCCTTTCCTGGTACGCCTGGCTCGCGCGATTACGCATCTCATCCCTGAGTGCACCCGTCACCGGGGCAATGACTGGCGTTTTTTTCGCGGGTACGGGATGTTTTCCTCCTCTACCCGTATTGCCTGCGCATTGAGTTTATTCGTTGCGGCCAGAATTACCCTGATTGGGTTTGTCAGCCATCTGAAGCGTTCCGCTGACCGCCTGAAACGTATGCCGAAGTCAACGCGATGGGCGCATACGCCTGTAGCAAAGCATCGCGGGCCAAGGACAAAAACGCCGGGAGCGTTTTTGAACAACGCAAAGCGTTGGCCCGTTTACGGGCGCACCTCAGGGATGAGGTGCGTAATCGC
>MIEI01000105.1 GCA_002095305.1 Pantoea brenneri | reverse complement strand
CTTCAGCCAGACCGGATCATCAATGACGCGGGGATTTACACTCTGACGGAACAGTGGAGTGCCAGGCGTAGAGAGATGTCGTGCCGGACTGAATTTCAGTCGCCCCCAGCCCCAGTTTTCATAATCGATCATGAAACGGAGAACCGCATAAACAAATCCACTACGGGAATTCGGCAGCAAGGGCTCACCTATCCGGGCAGATTGCCGGGCACCTCCTTCAGTGCCCAGTGACAGCTCGCCCACCTTCATTCGTCCAACTGCCGCAATAAAGCTGGCACAGGTTTCCATTGTCCAGTCGGCCGGTTCGTGGATATCCGGATATTCACGGGCAAGCCACAGCCCACAGCGGAGAATAAAACTGTACTGGTTCTCCCGCGATCGGGGGCGAAGCACTGACGTATCCCTCCATTTCCGGCACCACCTGACCCAGTCTGCCGCGATACCTTGCGTGGGTTTTTCATGCCATTCTTTATAATTCCGCATACGCACAGAATTTTTTATGATGCCCATTGCGGCAAGTGCGTGTGAAACCCTGCCAGCTGTTTTTGCTATTCCCCGGTCGTGATAATTCTGCGCCCGCCACAGCAGATCGATCGTAAAGCTTTCAAGTTGAGGATTGTTATTAATCAGCATCAGTACGCCGAGTATGGCTGACAGAGCATTTTTCTGGTTCTGACTTTTATAACCAAGCGAAACCAGAACTTCAGTCAGACGGCTGAGCTCCTGACTGAAAATGTTCTGTCCAAAAATGGCTCGGGCATACAGCGACGGCGTGCCCTGATGCGGCAAACTGAACGGAGAAGAAAATGGGCCAAGATGAAAGGCAAAAGCGGCAAGCAGCGGCCTGCCTGATTCATGCTGCTGTAACAGAGAGATCCATTTTTCCTGCGGCCACTGCCAGCAGGGTTTCCCTGTCCGGTGTGTTTCTGCCAGAACGGAAAGAATTATGATTCTGATCAGCCTGTCACTGGTTCCACTGCGAGTGGCAATATCCTGCAAAGGCATCAGTAACAATGACAAAGAATCCGGCTGTTCGAGAGCGGCTGATCTGCGATGGCCTGTACTTAGCGCTGCCCGTTCTTCAGCAGTGAGCACATCATTCAGCTGATAATCTGTACGTTCAAAGGGGCTATAAGTACAAATGATTACTTCTTCTTTCATCAGCGAGTCTCCGTCTGAAAAATAAGGCCGGCAACTTTTCGATCAATTTCAGCTACTGCAGCGGCCATCCGACCAGCCAAATCAGAACCTGAAAGATGGATGTAAATCTGGGTAGTACGCGGATCGCGGTGTCCTGCGTATGCGGCTAGTTCATGGAGTTTCCATCCAAAGCGTGCCAGGTGCGTCAGACGAAGATGGCGGAAGGTATGTGTGGTGATTTGTGGAAGGCCGGCATCAAGTGCCCATTTCCGGACGGTTTTACTCCAGTTCCAGAAAGACAGGGGGGCACCGTGGTTACGATCAGAAGCCGAGCGAAACAATGCACCTTCTCGGTAACCCGCGAGCCGTAACTGCCGGAAATGATTTGCCAGCACCGGTGTTACGGCGGAACTGTAGCAGACTATCCTTTCCCGCCTGTTTTTCGTCGTTTCGGCGCGAACACGAATCAGACGATGAGCAGGATCAATATCTTCAAGCATGAGGGAGGCTACTTCTGCGCGACGAAGCGCACCGTAATACGCCAGGGCTAGCATCAATCTGTCACGCAGGGAGGCGGCAGAGACATGCATCAGGAATCTGAGCCATTGCTCATCATCAGGAATAACGGGCAGACGTGTGATACGGGGAACCAGACCGCGTCCCGTATAAGCGCTCCCCGGCAAACCCGAACGGGGTAACGGGTTGAGACTGCAGATATCCTGATAAACCAGAAAGTCATACCAGAGACGGATCGCAGAAAGGCGCAGCTGGAGCGTGGCGCTGGCCGCGGGAAAAGGCATGCCGGGTAGCTGAGGGCTGATGTAGGCGGCCAGGTCTTCAAACCGGGCCTTTTCAGGTTCAATGCTGTTCTGGCTGCAGAACGCAAAATAATGGCTGAGGGCACTGCGGTAGGCGGAGAGTGTGGCCTGAGCCCTGCCCAGGTCGGACAGCAGTTTCAGCCAGCGCTCCGCCAGTACCAGAACGTCCTCATTTGGTGGAATCATCATTGTGTTTACCTCTGACAGCAGCATTGCTACTCAAAGTTTACCCAGTCAATGTTGCATTCCACTTAACTTACTAGAGCGCGTAATTACTTGAAAAACAATGAACCTTACTTGAAAATCCTCTTTCACGCAGTTTGAACCAGGGCTCTCCCATTTTTATACCCAGCGCCTTAGCCTCTTTGTTTCTGGCGATAACGCAACCATCATTATTTGAAGCAACTACCACAGGCTGCCCTTTAAGATCCGGGCGGAAAACCTGTTCGCAGGAGGCATAGAAGCTGTTCACGTCAGCCAGGGCAAACATCATTTTCCCCGGGTGCTATGAATGAAATGGGTGACTACGCCAAAGACATCAAGCTCGTCCGGGTTAACATAAATGGCCTGATGGGGAGGATTGAGCGATCGCAGCGCAAGGCGGGGCCGCAGCTGCAGCTGCCGGACAATAAACTCACCATCAGCTGTGGCCACAATGATGTCACCATGGTCAGGCGTGACTGCACGATCGATTACCAGCAGGTCGCCATCCTTCATGCCGGCGCTGGCCATACTGCTTCCGGAGGCCCGGAGAAAAAATGTTGCTGCAGGATGTCTTACGCAGTACTGGTGCAGGTTGAGTTCTGACTCAACATAGTCCTGAGCAGGGGAAGGGAAACCAGCCGGGACCCGCTCAAGAAAGAGTGGTAGTGACATTTCCTGCGGCTCATCAGCCGCTAACTGTATTGTGAAAGAAGCGCTCATAGGTATGCCTGAAAATTATAACTGTTTTTATATACAGTAATCTGGCTGCGGCAATTTTACCAGTCGCCCGCTGTAAAGATGCGGGCGGGAGAACCTGCAGCATCAAATAAGCCGGCCCGGAGGGGCCTTCAGGGGGCTAAATGCCGGGAGTGGAGTGAACGCAGATCATGTTGGCTACCGATGCCATTACGCTTCCTCGGCGCTGCTGTTCGTTCCTCGCTACGCTGCGGTACGCCTCAGCCGCGCCTGCGGCGAGCGTTACGGTTGCACGTTCAGGGCAGAAAGATGTGTGGCTTGGCCTGTTTTACTCCGGGCAGTACCGCAACTGGTCATGAGCATGACGATCACGCGACAGTTTTGTGCTCCTGACGGTAAAGAAAGAGGAATAAATAACAGCTTAAAGTGTGACTTAGTGTCACTCTGTGATAAAGTATGTGTAACTAAGTGACACTCCGGAGGAACTATGGCATCAACAAGACTTCGTCAGCAGGGCGGGGCAGTCGTGCTGACTATCCCGAGCGAGATTGCAGTAAGGGCTGGCTGGACGGTCGGCATCGAGCTTGACGTGACTGCAGAGGGCGAAACCGTAAACATAGCACCTGTCGCGCGAGTGCCTCGCGGTCGACGGACCGTTTCGCAGTTGCTGGCTGGTATCGAGCAGGAGGAAATCCAGAGCTACAACGAAGAAACAGCTGACGGCCTGAGAGATGCGCCGCAGGGCAGGGAGCTTATCTGATGGTTTCAAGAAGGGTGCCGCAGAAGGGCGAAATCTGGCATGTTAATGGTGATCCGGTGGAAGGTCGCGAGTTTAAGGGACCGCATTACTACCTGGTTATTTCGCCGCGGGAGCTGGTCGCGGCACTCGGAACGGCTGTCTGCGTGCCGGTGACAAGTGGTGGCGGCGCATCACGCTCGAAGGGTGTAACCGTCTACCTGGACGGTAACAGCACGGACACCGGCAAGGTTACCGGCGTGGCATTATGCTATCAGCTGCGCTCACTTGATCTGGCGGCGCGCAGGGCGAGCTATGCCGCCACGGTTGAGCCACACATTATGGACGAGATACTGTCCATGGTGGTCGATCTGATCGACCCGCGTTAATTGTTCCCCGGGCGGGCTGCAGATGCTGCCCGAGATGGGCACTGAAAGCACTCACCTGTGTTCCGAAGACAAAAAAGGAAAGTCTATGGATCAGGCTGCAACTATGTTTGAAAATATCCGCATAGCAATCCCGATAATAATCGCTGTGATTTTGTGGATTTATTTACTTTTCATTAAAAACGATATAAGGCTTACGGAAGAGCTGCTCCGTGACAAGTTGTGGATTGATGATCCATCAGCATCTCCAGAAACGGATATGGAAACCAACCTGAAAGCTAGCATCGCTGCGAAAGAACAGCAGGCACGTACGGCTATTAAAGTAGCACTTATGTTTTCAGGGGTAGCAATATTCTTTGCGGTATGGATTTAAGGCATAAATCAGACAAGTCGCCGCAAGGCGGTTTTTTTACGCCCTTCTCCGGGCATTCGGTAAAATCATTGTCGGCCAAATCGGCCCACTTAGATGAGGCCGGACGTCGTTATGCACACTCAATAAGGTTTTCGCTGCGCTCAGCTTTTACCGTGTCCGCTCTCCGGGCGTACACGATTGAAATCCCCGCCGTGTCCTCACTGTAGCCGGGCTGCGCGCCGGTCAAGGGTAACGCTACGCCTGCATGCTCACCCGTTCCCCTCCGGGCGCGGGGCATTCAGCCCGCCCCGGCGGCGCGTGCGGCTTCCGCTGCCGCCCGTGTCCGTCACGCTTTGCGCCCGTCTGTGTGATGGCCACGGCGCCACTTCCGGCGCCTCCATCAGATGAGGAGCTGCATATGTCACGTTTTATCCTGGGCGATTCCACCACAGTAATGGCCGGTTTCCCCTCCTGTGCTGTGGATTTTATCCTGACCGATCCGCCATACCTGGTCGGGTTTAAGGATCGGTCAGGGCGCTCAATTGCCAACGATAAAACGGACGAGTGGGTGCTGCCGGCAAGCCGCGAAATGTACCGGGTACTGAAAAATGACAGTCTGGCCGTAAGCTTTTACGGCTGGAACCGCGTGGATGTATTTATGCCGGCATGGAAAGCGGCCGGCTTCCGTGTGGTCGGGCACCTTGTATTTACCAAACCCTATTCGTCCAAATCCGCGTTCGTGGGCTATCAGCACGAAAATGCGTATCTGCTGGCCAAAGGCCGTCCCGAGCTGCCGGCACAGCCGTTATCCGATGTTATACCCTGGCAGTACACGGGAAACCGTCATCATCCGACCGAAAAGCCGGTCAGTATTCTCCGCCCGCTCATTGAATCATTCACGCGGCCGCGCGCCATTGTGCTTGATCCCTTTGCAGGCAGCGGCTCAACCTGTGTCGCGGCAGAAGAATCCGGCCGTCGATGGATAGGCATCGAGCTGCTCGAAGAGTACCACGCGGCAGGGTTACGCAGATTAAGCGCAATGCGCCCGGCACGCGCAGCATAAACCGTTCCGTCCGGGCAGATCGGCCCGGAATTTACCCGCCCAATGAATAATGATGTCGCCGCGCTCCGCCGTTTATGCACGCCGGCGGCGTGCGGACGATAAGGCTCCTTGCGCGTAACGGCCAGTGCCGTGCCTTCACTTTAGCCCGGCCGCTGCGTGTTCAAGAGATCGCTGCGCTCGCCGTCCTCGCCCGTTCGCACTCTCTCCGTCGCGCTTCCGCTCATTCTTCGCGTCACCGCCGTGCGTAATTCCGCCTCCGATCGCTTGCGCTGCGGCCTGCGGCGTCGCTCCTGAACACTCCGCTGTCCGCCGGGCTGTCATGCAGGCACGGCACAGGCCGGAACTGTGATTACTTTGACTGTGGAGGATTTCTTATGACATTTAGCGGACCAGCGGTATACGTCGGTACTTACCATAAATACAACTGCGGCAGCATTTTCGGGAAGTGGTTTGATCTCACAGACTTTGAGGAAAAGAACGCGTTTCACGACGCGTGTCGCGAACTCCACGCCTCTGAAGAAGATCCTGAATTTATGTTTCAGGACTGGGAGGGTATTCCGTCTAAATTCGTGTCTGAATCGTTTATCGACTGGGATTTCATCGCGGCGTGGAAGCGGGCGAAAAAAGAGGGCAGGGAAGACGCCTTTGTTGCCTGGGCGGATTATTCCGGCGGGTGCGATTTCGACGCGTTTGATGATGCGTACAGGGGGAGGGCGGAAAGTGAGGAAGATTATGCATATGAGCAGATTGAAGATAGCGGCCTGCTGAATGACGTACCGGAGCCGCTGCGCTTTTATTTCGACTATGAGGCCTATGCCCGTGACCTGTTCAGCAGCGGGTATGTGCTGCACGACGGCTTTGTATTCAGCAACTGATGACGCCGGCAGGGTATAGCCCTGCCGTAAAGGAGAAAAAATGAAACTGACACCGCAAACCCGCGACATCCTTCGCCAGTATAAAGCCGTGATTAACGACCGCCGCCGTAGCAGTGGCCAGAGAGAGCTAAGAACGGAAGAGATCGTAGACGAAATTTGTTATTTCATGACCTGTCAGAGTGCTGTTTATCTCGGCAGCCATTTTATTTTGCAGAGGGGGTAGAGGTCAGCCGAAAGATTCAGGCGGTTCCGGCCGCCTGTCAGCCCGCCGAAAAACCTTCGCCTGCGGCGGCGGGGCGGCAGGACCTGCGCCTGACGGCGCAGCCACCGCTCCGCCTTTGATTACGTGATTCATCAAACCGGCTTTCACTGCCATTTTTTCAGGACTTTTCCGCATAGTTTGCACGCAGTGCTTCTGGTTTCACCCGTTACTTGCAGACAGTTCTTTGTCTCACCGGGCGTCCTGTCGGCTGTCATGCTTCGCACAGAGCCGGCAAACCGTCTCTGCCCGGCCCCGTTCCGGGGCAACGGGTTTCCATCCTGACGCAACACCTTCCGCTCGCAGCAGCCGTTCCGGCTGCGCCGCTCAGTCTCGCCGTAAACGGCGCTCCCTGCATCCCGCCACCACACACGGCGGGATGTAAGGGGCAACGCTGTTTCGCGCCCGCGCGTCACACCGTTGCGGCGGGTTCCTGCTTTCCTCATGGGTTGTTTCGCCCGTCTGAGTCCTTTCGCCGGGGCTGAGACAAGCACAAACCGCCTGGCTGTCCAGGGACGGCTGAAGCCTCTCGCCGGAAAATTTTTTATGTGGCCAAAAATTTTTCCGCTCGCTCCCGGACATCTGCACCGGCCCGTGCTCGTTACGCCCTTTGCGGCGAACGGCTCTCAAACGGGTGAAGGTTACAACCTGGGGAGAAAGCAGCAGTTCCCCGCAAAACGTCAAGACCGCGGCCCCGGCAACTCAACGGGTGAGGGTTTTAAGGGCAAACACAATCAGGAGATTTCAGTGGAACAGCCAGCAGTTGTGCGCTTACCGGATGACACCTATACGCGTGAGCAGGCGACGGCAGTCGCCGCGCAGTACACCAATGTTGCTATCGAAGACGATCAGGGTACGCATTTTCGCCTTGTCGTGCGCAGGGACGGCGATTTGGTCTGGCGGGCATGGAATTTTGAATCAAATGCGGGTTACTGGCTGAACCGTTATATCGGTGATTACGGTATTCGCAAAGCGCAGTAAGCAGTTAAAAGGTGCCCTGCGGAGCAGTCACTCCGCAGGGCGTGACAGCCATTAATCCAATGAGGAACTAACGATGTCAGTAACAGAGTCTAAATCAAAAGCAGCAAAGAAAACCAGCACCGCAAAAGTGACCGGGGCCGATCAGGCGGCAGTAAAAGCGGCGCTTGAAGCCGCGCCGGTTGAACACGCGCCCCTGTCAGCGTTTGTGATGTCGCTGCTTAATGTCCGCACCATCCCCTATTCAGCTGAAAGCGTTGAAAGCATGGCGGCAACCATTAAGTCGGTCGGCCTGTTACAGAATCTGGTCGCCCATGAACTGCCGGACGGCGAACTGGCGGTGGCCGCAGGAGGCAAACGCCTTACCGCCCTGAATCTGCTGCTTTCACAGCAGTTTCTGACCCCCGATTACCCGGTGCCTTTCAAGCGCGTCTCCGCAGAGATGGCCGTACTGGTTTCCTACATCGAGAATGCGCAGCGCAGCGATATGCATGCTGCAGAACAGATTGCCAGCTTCGTTACCCTCGCTTATCAGGGTAAAACCCCCGAGCAGATTGGTGCCGAAATGGGCTACAGCACCCGCCATGTTCAGCGCATGCTGAAACTCGCAAACCTTGCACCATCACTGCTTAAGCTGCTGGCAGACGATCAGCTGACTGTTGAGCAGTGCCAGACGCTCTGCCTTGAAGACGATCAGGCCCGTCAGGTGCGTATCTACGAAGAGGTGAAAGCTTCCTGGCCTAACCTGCCGGTCACCATGCTGCGAAAACTCATTACCGATAAAGAAATCTCGATCACTGATAAGCGCTTTCTTTTCGTAGGTCGTGAGGCGTATGAGGCAGCAGGCGGTGTCGTGCGTGAAGACCTCTTCAGTCAGCAGGAGGGTGAGGGAACGGCTGACTCGGTGCTGCTGGAAATTCTGACCGTGCAGAAGCTGACCGCAATGGCGCAGGACATTCAGGAAAGCGAAGGCTGGAAATGGAGCATGGGCCAGCTGAGTTCGCTTTACCCGCACAGGGATGCACTGACGTATCAGCTGACTGACGAGCCAGAGCCTGTGTACATCGGTGATGAAGAAAGCCGCATCGATGATCTGTATCAGAAGGCCGACGAATGTGCGCAAAGCGCCGACGACGAGGGCTACAGCGCCGCCAGTGATGAAATTGACATTATCGAAAAAGCTGCGCTGATCCGCGCCTGGACCCCGGAAATCCGCGCCATGTCGGGCGTGGTGGCCGGGTTCGATAAATACGGTGAACTCTGTGTGCAGCGCGGTGTTGTGCGGGTTGCCGATCTGCAGGATGAAGAAAGCAGCGAAACAGAGCAGGGCGCACAGTCTGCCGCCCCTGAAGTCAGCCCGATTTGGATGGATAAAAAGCCGGATGCGGCTGAGGGTATCAGTCTGCCGCTGCTCACCAAAATGTCCTCTGAACGCACCCTTGCCGTGCAGGCTGCGCTGATGCAGCAGCAGAAAAAGGCCGTTTCCCTTCTGGTCTGGCAGCTTTGCACTGACGTATTCACCTCCGGCTCACATTATGGCAACCCGTTTGGCATCCGCGTAACCGTACCGCACTACAGCCTGACGCAGAATGCCCCGTCCGGTGACAAAGGCCCGGGCTTTACTGCCCTGATGCAGGAAAAGGCCCGTCTGGCAGCCCTGCTGCCGCCTGAGTGGAAAAAAGACTTCACTGCCTTTTTCAATCTGAGCGGTGAAACGCTTATGTCACTGATGGCGTTCTGTGTCGCCTGTTCGGTTGACGGGGTACAGACGCGTGAATATCAGCGCACCTCTGATAGCCGCCTGGACTCACTGGAAAACGCCATTGGCTTCCACATGCGTGACTGGTGGCAACCGACAAAGGCGAATTTCTTCGCTGACCTGAAGCATACACAGATTATCGATGCACTGACTGAGGCCGGGTTTACAGGCGCGGCTGCTGACGCGGCGAAAATGAAGAAGGGGGATGCTGCTGAACTGGCTGAGGGAAAAATGCGGGATACGCGCTGGGTGCCAGCCTGGATGAAAGGGCCGGAGCCTGAAACGACCGGCGGGGCCGGATCTGCTGAGGCTGACAGCGACACTGACAACAACGATCCCGCTCACGCGGCCTGATAAGGAGCGCCGCCCTTCGGGGCGGCATGGAGATAAACATGAAAAATAACAATGCTCTGAATCTGACCGTGCTGACCGGAATGCACCCCTGCGAATTTGAGGAGTGGCGCGAAAGAGGAGAGAACGATCGCCATATTCTGACCTGTGCCGTCGCGCAGCTGCTGCACGTGCCAGCAGGCTGGAATGTCAACGGGGAATACCGAGCCGAATTTGGCGGCTTCTTTCCGGTGCAGCTGCGCTACACGCCGCCCGGAGAGGCTTTTAGTCTCTGCGTTTGCAGTCCGGGAGACGTGTCCGGGGAGTGGCTGATTGTACTCATGTCAGCTGAGGGTAACTGCGTGCGCGAGGTGCTCAGCTGACGCCGTTCGACCCGCAGCGCATCAGCGACCTGATCGCTGCAGCGGCACAGGCATCCCTGCTGGAACACTGCGCAGCCGGCATGGCGGAATATCTGGCAGAAGGAGAGTTCGCATGATCCCGGTCAGCCGTTCACTGGTTCCGCTTTCACCTGCACGCCGTGCAGCGATGCAGGCCATCGCCTTCGTTGAAAACAGGCATGAACGTAACGTGTACTGTGCAGACTATCCGTATGCACACGCCTTTTTCCGCCTGCTCAGGGGCAGCAGGCGGGTAACCCTGAAAGAAATCCGCTTTTTCCGTCCCTCGATGCCTGAGGCCGAATTCAGGGGTAACAGACAGTCATGGCTGGCAGCGATTGACCGGATGATTGCCAGTGCCGGTGAGGACTGCCCGCATCCGTTGAGCAGTTATGACGTTCACGATCTGTTTCCGGGATGGCGGTTTCAGGGCGCAGAGCGGCAGCGGCGAAAAACGGCGCTGCGCGATGAGAAGTATTCCCGCCAGTTCCGCCGGGAGCAAGAGGAGAAAACGCGGACTCATCAGGCGGTAAAAGGGCAGGCTGAGATTGACCTCGCATTCCACACGCCAGCCAGTGTCAGCAGCTGGATATCACGCTGGTCTGACTCGCAACTGCATCATACAGAGCTGGAGATCTTGTTTTATCGGTGGAGTGAGAGATTCCCTTCACTGAAATCTCTGGATCGCTGGGAAATGGAAGGTCAGCCTTTGTGGAAACTGGGAGCAGAGGCCCGGTTACTGTCAGAAGAATCGACCGCGATGACGCAGGAGCTGGAATGCTGGATGGTACCAAACAAGCTGATGTTCAGGGCGGTGGCGGTATGAGCCAGGGCGATTACAGCACTGAACTGAAAACGGCACGGAGTCATGGCCCCCTTCGGCTCCCCGGCGTTGCCGGGTCGTCAGTCCTACTGCGCTAACCGGCTTTGCCGGTAAGCTCCGCCGAACCCCTTCGGGTTTCGGACATAGGGCCTGATGGCTGAGGTCAAAGGCTGCAATCGGCTGTCGCCGGTGCTTCAACCGGGCGCGCTGCGCCTTTTCGGGCGTCACGCCGTTCCGTCGTGACGAATGTGTTCATGCTCACCCCTGCGCTGACACCCTTTTCCGGCTGGTACGGAGCGGAGGGCTGGTCGTAGCACCGTCATCCGTTCGCCCGCAAGGGTCCGCTTCGCCGTTCCTCGCCCGTTCGCACTCGCCATAAGGCCGGCTCGCTTGCGCTGCGGCCTGCGGTGACGCCCCTGCGTTCGCCCGCCTGCCGTTGCTACTTATGCCCTTCGCCGCGCCATACCAACCGAAACAAGGTTTTAGCAACCATCAGAGGAGAACCAGCATGAACACACAGAACGTCAAAACCGCCGCAACCAAAACCACCGAAACCTGGGCTGAAGGGCAAAACATCAACGGCTCAGATCTGCGCTTTGCCGATGGTCTTATCAGCGCAGGCGGTTACGCCGAAGAAGCGCGGAATTACTGGCTCAGTCGCGAAGCGGCGGCGGTAAAAGCGCCAGCGGAGATCGACGTACACCGCTTTCACGATGCGCTGGGGACGCTCTATCCGCTGAACTGGGAGTGCAGTGAAAACGGAGACAGTGAATCGTTCATGTTTGCAGAAATGTACTGCGGCGAGGTAACGGACATTTATGCCCGTATCGGTGTGCGTTACTTCCGCCTGCGTAATTACACCCACATGAGGCACGCCCAAATCATAGCGAGCGTTAAGGAGGCATTTGAACTGAACCAGAAATGAAAAAAGCAGGCATAAGCCTGCTCATTCACCGCCGGAACCACGCTACCAACGACCGTTCCGGCGCTATCAAACTTAACGGAGATAAACCCATGCAATTCGACCCGCAAATCGTGTCACACGCACAGGCATTTGTAAATGCCCTTCGCAAAGGGAAACGCGCGCGCGTTCCGGCTATTCGCCTGGAGCACTGGCAGCAGTTTATGACGCTGGTTTATGCCGGACTCGGCCTCGCGTGATGTGAAAAGCCGCCCCCGATCGGGGCGGCTGTTAGAGGAACAGAGTGATGTCTCAGATAAGTTTTTCGGAATTTTTTGACCAGGCACAGGACGCGGCACCGGCTGTTCAGCGTCCTGTACCGGCACTGCCTGTAAGACTGCCTGCGGTTTCCGCGCCAGTGTTCAGCCTTGCCGCCGCCAGAAAACAGTTTATCAGCGTCTTCCGGCAGACCGGGTATAACCTGCGCCGCTGGGAGGTGTTCAGCGATTTTATTATCCTGGCAGCCAGTGGGCTGGATATAGCCCGGATCAGAACGCCGGAAAGCATTGAACGCTGCCGGAAAATCAGCGAACGCTACAGCGCCGCCGACATGCGTAATATGCATGAACTGTTCGCGCTGATGGTATGTGCGCTTCAGGCTCAGTTTCATGATTTTCTGGGCGCTGTATTTATGGAGCTGGAGCTGGGCGACGATCGCCGGGGGCAGTATTTTACGCCTTACAGCGTTCAGTCAATGATGGCCCGCCTGATGATGCCAGGCGTGATTGATACCATCCGGCGGGAAGGGATGTTTACCCTGTCAGAGCCGACCTGCGGAGCCGGGGGAATGGTTATCGCTTACGCCGAGTACCTGATTGAAGCCGGGTTAAACCCTTCCGTTCAGATGTTCGTCAGTTGCATTGATATCGATCCTGTCGCGGCGGATATGGCGTTTATACAGCTTTCGCTGCTCGGCATAGCAGCCGAGGTTGTCACCGGTAATACGCTGACGCTGGAGTTTAACCGGGTGCGCTATACACCGGCTTACTATCTCAATGATTTTGAAGAACGTCTCAAAAGCCAGCGCCGGATCAAAGCGATGCTGGCTTTTATCAGGGCAATGTAGGTCACGGATAAAACAGCAGGGAACCAGAGGCAGCGTAAGCTGCCCTTTTGCCCCGCGCTGACTGCCAGAGCGCCAGCCCCTGCGGGGCAGGTTAAACCCGGTGCTGACGCACCGGCTATCCCCTTTCACCTGTCCGCATTCACACGACAGCCCCGTCTCCTGCTGATAGCCTGCCGTTTCTGCTCTCCGGGCTGATTCTGCTACTGCTACTGCTACTGCCAGGACATGGCCCCCTTCGGCTCCTGCCCTGCGGGCAGTCGTCAAGCCTCACTCCGCTAAGCGGCAAAGCCGCTAAGCTCCGCCGAACCCGCAGGCGGGTTCGTGCCTGACGGCTAG
>MIEI01000104.1 GCA_002095305.1 Pantoea brenneri | reverse complement strand
CCCGCACCGCCTGCCACCAGCCACAGCTGGCTGGTGGCAGCGGGATCGAGGCCGACATGCTGCCGCAGCAGGGCGGAGCCAAAGCTCCACCAGGCGGCGCTCGTCAGGCCGGAAACGAAGGCGATGGCGATCAGGCGCGCCATTGAACGGCGAAACAGTTGCTGATGCCACGGCTGGCGGCAACGGTGATCGACTTCAGTGTCACCGGGTAAAACCCGCATCACCGGCACGATACAGCTCAGCGCCAGCAGCGCGAACAGCAGGCAGGCGGCCCGCCAGCCAGCCACCCGGTAAAATGTTCAGTATGGGCACCGTCAGGATAATTCCGGCGCTGGTGCCCGCATTAATCAGGGTATTAACCGGCGACTGCCGGGCGGCGCTCAGCCGCTGACTGACGGCGGCGGCCAGCGCCGGAGACGCCAGGCCGGAACTCAGGCCGGCGATAAACAGGCCCGCCGCCAGCCACAGCGGCGAAGTGGCACAGGCGAGCAGTACCAGACCGCTCGCCGCGCAGAGTGACGCCAGCAGCGCGACGCGACGCGCGCCAAACCGCTGCGCCAGCGAGGCGGCGGCCAGAATAGTCAGGCAGTAAGCGACAAAGCTGCAGGCGGAGAGCAGGCCCGCCAGCTGCGGGCTGAACGGAATATCAGCCGAAATAGCCGGCAGCATCAGCCCCCATGAAAATCTCGCCATGCCATAGGTCACCGCAATCAGGCTAAATCCGGTCAGCGCCAGCGCGCCCGGCGATCTCATTGCGCTGCACCGTGCTGTTGCAGCAGCTGACTGGCGACCGTACCGGCCTGCTGAGCCGCGGCGGGACCGATCACCAGCGCGAGGTAATTGCACCTTCAAACAGCATCCAGATGGCGTCGCTCAACAGCGGCTGTTCTTCTCCCCGCGCGACGGTGACGCAGTCGCTAATGTAACGACGCAGCGTGGCGCGAAAGGCCAGCGCCTGGGCAGCCAGCGCCGCATCCCGCTCGGCATACTCGCCCCAGGCTTTAAGAAAAAAGCAGCCTTTTGCCCCGTTCGCCTGTGTCCACTCGCCCAGAACCTGAAACAGACGGGCAATCGCTTCAGGCTGTTGTGGCATCCACAGGTCCGCCATAAAACGCTGCTCACGGGCATCCATCACCGCAGCGGTCAGCGCTTCCCGCGAACTAAAGTGATGATAAAGCGTGCGCGTCGAGACACCTGCCGCGCGGCATATCTGGTCGGTACTGGTGGCGTGAAAGCCGCTGGCATAGAACAAGCGCTCGGCCGCCTGAATAATATCGTTTCTTTTTTTCATAGTTTAAAAGTAAACCGATCGTTTTACTTTTTCAAGGCGAGAACGGATTTATCGCGTCCGCCTTAACTGATTAACCGCTAAGCCAGACGGCACTGCCGCTGAGTCTGATTAAGGCCAGCAGTTGAATGACTGGATGATTTTGCTTCAGTTCATCAATGCTCATAATTACCAGCCAGAGGCACGCTTTTTACCACAGCTGATTTAATCAAACTGATCTCTCCCACTGCATTGCTGAACGAGTCGTTGTTTTTAATAGTTTGATTTTAAAAGATTATTTTATCAGTGACTATCGATTAAAATCATTAGCATGCTGAATGAAACTGGCGACGGTGGGGCATAGAGGGAATTAACTCTTACTGGAGGACTAAAGCGACTCAGGCGTCTGAAAACGGCTAAATCCCAAAGTCAGTTTAACCGGTACAATAAAGTGGTTTTAAGCATAACTCTCAGTTAGTTTAATAAAGCTTCAGATAAAAACATAAGCCCTTACGAATTTTGTCGGTTTTTTTAAGATACATACAGCAACTATTAGGATGAATACCATGCTCAAAGCCAGTTATTATTATCTGTGCCCACGTCCCATGGGTGGATGGATTTTACACAAAGAAGGTTGCGTTAATCTGTTAAAAAGCGATAAGCGCGTGTTTATAGGCTCGCTTTATACCCGTCAGCAGGCATTAACCGTTGCGAAAATACATCACGCTAATGCCACCATGTGTAGTGTTTGCCTGAATAATTTTATCTGCCCGACCACCAGCAGTACGGCAATTAAGCCGGCGCGTGCCGCTACGCCAACCCGTCATACACCCAGACATTAATCCCGCTGTCGCTGATTATTGACGGCCTGGACCCTGCAGATAATAAAAAGCGCGGTGAAGCGCTGCAGTGATAAAAGAAAAAGGGCAGCGTATTTACGCTGCCCTTTTGATTATCTCCGTCAGGATATCTGTCAGCTCATTAAGCCTGTTTTGGCTGACCGTTTGACGCGGTAATACCGCCATCTACCGGCAGGTTGACCCCGGTAATATAAGCAGCATCCTCGCTGGCAATAAAGACAATCGCGCGGGCAATATCGTCCGCTTCCCCGGCGCGCCGTAACGGAATACGGTCGTAAAAGCGCTCCAGCAGTTCGGGGTTATCTTTCATATCTTCAGTCAAATCGGTAAAGGTGAAGCCCGGACAGATGGCGTTCACCCGCACGCCGTCAGCACCGTAATCCATCGCCAGCGCACGGGTGAAGTTAGTGATGGCGCCTTTAGCGGCGTTATAGATGCTCATGCCCCAGTCGCCGCCTAAGCCGGAAACGGAAGAGATGTTCACCACGTTACCTTTGCTGCGCAGCAGGGCGGGCATGAAGTAGTGTACGCCATGGAAAACCCCATCCAGGTCGGTTTTCATCAGCGTTTTCCAGTCATCAAGCTCGACCTCATGGATCCGGCCCTGCACGATCACCCCGGCGTTGTTGACCAGCACGTCAACCCGGCCATATTTATCCTGTACCGTTTCTGACAGTTGCTTCACCTGGTCAGCGTCAGAGACGTCACAGGCAGCGACCAGATGATCGCCCGCAGCCAGCCCGGCCAGGTTTTTTCCAGTTTTTCGCGGGTTCTTCCCACCAGCACCACCGATGCGCCTTCTTCAGCAAAGCGTTTAGCCGCCGCTTCACCAATACCAGAACCGGCACCTGTCACAACCACAACCTTCTGCGTAAATCTCGACATTATGCCTCCTTGTCAGCATCAATATTGCGTGTTAATAACCGGTCAAGCCTGGCAGCCATGGTCAGAAACTCAAGCGCAGCGCGAAATGCGCTGCGCCTGGCTGCCTTGCTTAACGGCTAGGGACGTCTGAACAGGGCGAAGCTGCGTCCCTCCAGCTCGAAATCTTTCTCTTTGGTGATCACCAGACCGCGCTTCGCCGTGTCGCTGGTGGTCAGCTCCAGCACCCAGCCACCTTCACCAAACTGCGGAATACGGAACGGCACGTTGCCTTCAAACGGATTGAACAGCATCAGCACGTCGTGCCAGATGCCTTCCTCAGTCTGCAGATCCGGTCGCCCGATATAGACACCCAGCGTCGAACCTTCATCCCACTGTTCCGCCTGCTGGAAACCGCCACCGGCGTTGAACCACTTGATATCCATGCCGTCGCGCCAGTTTTCGCGCCGCAGCAGCGGCTGGTCAGCACGCAGCTTGAGGATCTGACGGGTAAATTCGCGCAGCGCCTCGGCGGATTCCGGCAGGTTATCCCAGTGCACCCAGGAGATCTCACTGTCCTGACAGTAGCCGTTGTTGTTGCCCAACTGGCTCCGGCCAAACTCGTCACCCGCCAGCAGCATCGGGGTGCCATGTGAGAAGATCATCGTCGCGAGGAAGTTGCGTTTCTGACGCTCGCGCACCGCGTTAATGTTCTCATCATCGGTCGGGCCTTCCGCTCCGTAGTTGTAAGAGCGGTTATCGTTGTGCCCGTCGTTGTTATCCTCGCCATTGTCATCGTTGTGCTTGTCGTTATACGACACCAGATCGTTGAGGGTGAAGCCATCGTGGGCAGTGATGAAGTTGACGCTGGCCCACGGACGACGGCCGCGCTGATCGTAAAGATCGCCCGAACCCAGCAGGCGAGCCGCAAAGTCGGTTGAGACGTTGTTGCCTTTCCAGTAATCGCGCACCGTGTCGCGGTACTGGTCGTTCCACTCCGCCCAGCCCGGCGGGAAGCCGCCAACCTGATAGCCGCCCGGACCAATATCCCACGGCTCACCAATCAGTTTTTTCTGCGACAGGACCGGGTCCTGCATCACTGCGTCAAAGAAGCCGCCGCGCGGATCGAACCCTTCAGGCTCACGGCCGAGAATGGTGCCGAGATCGAAGCGGAAACCGTCGATATGCATCGATTCAGACCAGTAACGCAGCGAATCCATTACCATCTGCAGCACCCGCGGATGCGAGGTATTAACCGTGTTGCCGGTACCGGTATCGTTGATGTAGTAACGATGCTGATCGGGCAGGGTACGGTAATAAGAGAAGTTATCGATGCCTTTAAACGACAGCGTTGGGCCCAGCTCGTTGCCCTCGGCGGTGTGGTTATACACCACGTCAAGGATCACCTCGATACCGGCATCGTGAAACGCCCGCACCATGTCACGGAAGCCCTGAATACCGCGCGGACCAAAGTAGCGCGTGGCGGGCGCAAAGAAGCCCAGCGTGTTGTAACCCCAGAAGTTTTTCAACCCCTTGTCCAGCAGATGCTGGTCATCCGGGAACCAGTGCACCGGCAACAGCTCAACCGAGGTAATCCCCAGACTTTTGATGTAGTCGACGGTAGATTTGTGGCTCATGCCGTCAAAGGTGCCGCGCAGTTCTGGTGGCAGCGCCGTATTGAGCTGGGTGAAACCCTTAACGTGGGTTTCATAAATCACCGTCTTCGGCCACGGCACGTTGGGACGGTTCTTGTCCTGCCAGTCGAACTCATCCGGATCGATGACCCGGCATTTTGGGGTAAACGGCGCGCTGTCACGGCTGTCAAAGGTCAGGTCTTTGTCTTCGTGATAAAGGTCATAGGCAAAGTGCGCCTCATTCCACTCAATATCGCCAGCCAGTTCACGGGCGTAGGGATCGAGCAGTAATTTATTCGGGTTAAAACGATGGCCATTTTCCGGGTCGTAAGGACCGTAGACGCGATAGCCATACAGCGCGCCCGGTTGCAGTCCTGGCACGTAGCCGTGCCACACTTCATGGGTAAACTCCGGCAGTTCCAGCCGGGCGATTTCAGTCTTGCCACTCGGATCATAAAGGCACAGCTCCACCCGCTCGGCATGCGCACTGAACAGAGCGAAGTTAACGCCCTGACCATCAAAATTAGCCCCAAGCAGATGGCTGTAGCCCGCCGTGATTTCAAAACGCTTACTGTTTGACATTTATGCCTCGTTATTCAATGACCAGATTGACGCGTTAAAAAAACGTCCTGAAAGCGGACGATCACTGTGCCAGCAGCACTGCACACCAGCCTGATGCGATGCTATCCAGTTGCAGCTGTTCGCCAGGCGCAATCTCTTTCCCGCTCAGTACATCACGGTAGCGGCGCTGGCTGAGTGAAGGCGGCAGGGCGATCGCGGTAGCGGCCCAGCGGTCTGCCGGTGGCTGATCGAGCGTCGCCGGCAGGTTGCTCAGCACCAGCCGCGGAACCACCACAATCAATGCCTGATCCGGTTCGCAACGGGCAAATGCCAGCAGCCGATCCTGATGCTCACCGTGCACCGGCAGCGGCAGATAGTCACCGTGGCGGAACAGCGACGGATGTTGCTGACGCACCGCCAGCAGGCGGGCAATGGCCTGCTGATTCACCTGACCGCGCAGCCAGTGGCCGTCGCCCTCGTCATGCTGCGGCTGGTCCAGCATTGCGGCCAGTGCAGCAAAGTCAGGCTCGCGCCGGTTATCCGGATCGACCAGGCTGAAGTCCAGCGCTTCACTGCCCTGGTAAATGTCCGGCACGCCTGGCGCGGTGAGTTTCACCACCGTCTGGGTCAGGCTGTTAACCAGTCCGGCACGCACAAATGGGCGCAGGGCGGAGCAGAAATCGCGCAGGAAGGTGATATTGGCCGGTGCCAGCAGATGACGGGCATAGTCGAGTACCGCCTGTTCGTAGGCATCGTTATTGTCTGCCCAGTCGGTGCGTAATTTGGCTTCGCGCAGCGCTTTCTCGACGTAAACCACAAAGCGCGCTTCCAGTGCCGCCAGACCGTCGGCGTCCTCTGGCTGCAGGGACGGCGGCCAGACACCGGCCAGCGCTTCATACAGCATCCACTCCACCGCCGGTTCCGGTGCCGGACCATCTTTCAGCGCGATCACCTGCCCGTGGTTCATCTCCCGCCAGCGGGCGACACATTCTGCCCAGCGGTCTGGCGCTTCGGTCAGGGTATACAAGCGGGCGCGGGCGTCTTCGCCGCGCTTGGTATCGTGGGTTGAGGTACCCGACAGCGCATCCGGCTGATGCTCACGTCGTGCCTGCATTTCGGCGTGGAACTGATCCGGCGAAAAGTGGCGCGCCAGCGGCTCGGCACCGACTTCGTTTAACGCCAGCGCCATGTGCTGACGGAAAAACAGCGTGTCTTCAACGGATTTCGCCATCAGTGGCCCGGTCAGCTGCTGAAAGCGGGTGCGAAACTGGCTGGCATCTTCAGCGGCAGCGGCTGCGACGTCGCCGCGCAGAATCCGGACCAGCAGGTCAAGTGCCTGCTCATCCGGTGCACTGGTGCTGGCTTTTACCTGGCTCACCACCTGTTGCAGCAGGGCGGTATCGGCCGGCGTCAGGCCCTGCGGCGTGCCGTAGGTGCGGTAGACCGGAAACGCCACCAGCAGCTCGCGCAGCGCATTTTTCAGTTTGGCTTCCGGCTGTGGCGCGCCATCGTGGCTGGCGATACCGAGAGCCAGTTGCAGCAGGCGGTTAAACTCGCCCGCGAAGTTGCGATTGGCCATCAGGAGTTTGGCGGCGCGCAGTTCGGCCTTCATGTCGACCGTTTTGCCAATCACCGCCTGATAAGCCTTACGCAGCGCACCAAGGTGATTACCGTCCACCAGCACGTTCGACAGCGCGGCCATAAATTCGTAACCGGTGGTGCCGGAGACCGGCCACGCATCCGGTAACTGCTCGTTCTCACCGAGGATCTTCTCGACCGTGAGGTAGCAATCAGGGCCTGCGGCCTGGCGTAACTGCTCAAGATAGCCACGCGGATCGGCCAGTCCATCGACGTGGTCGACGCGCAATCCCTGCACCGCGCCGCTGTGCACCAGTTCGAGGATCAGCTGGTGTGCAGCGTCGAACACCGCTTTATCTTCGACCCGCACGCCTACCAGCCCGGTCACTTCAAAGAAGCGGCGGTAGGAGAGGTCGTTGGGTGCATCACGCCACGACATCAGGCGCCACGGCTGCTGATCATGCAGCGCGGCAATCTGGTCCGGCTCGCGCAGGCCGAGCACCTCTTCCTCACGGCCCTGCCAGGTGTGTGGCGCCAGCGGGTAATAGTTATCGAAGTAGGCCAGCGCCGGTTTGCCGCTTTGCGGATCGCGCTGCACGCTGATCTCGCCGTTGGCCAGCACTGTCTCAAAGCTGTCGCCAAGGAACGGCAGCGTCAGGCGACGTGACCAGTCAATGTCAAAGTAGTGGGCATAACGGCTCTGCTCACCGTTCTCGATGACGTCGCGCCACCACGGATTCTCCAGCGAGGCCGCCATATGGTTGGGGACGATATCGAGGATCAGCCCGAGTCCGGCCGCTTTCAGCGCCGCAGCCATGCGGTCAAAACCTGCACGACCACCAATCGACGGTTCGATCTGGTTAACGTCGGTGACGTCATAACCGTGGGTCGATTCCGCAGTAGCACTGAAGATCGGCGAAGCGTAAAGGTGGCTGATACCGAGTTGCTTCAGGTAAGGCACCAGCGCCGCAGCACGATCAAAGGTCATGCCGTTGCGGAACTGAATACGGTAGGTGGCGGTTGGGATGTTCATTGTGCGGCTCCTTTATCCAGACGAACCACGATCGCCTCCGGTGCCAGTTCGGGGGTCTGCTGCGGCCAGGCAAACAGGGTCTCGCCCGGCAGATCGGCGATCGGTTGCGGCTGGTCGCCGACGTTCAGCGCCAGTGACAGCGTGCCCTGCGGGAAGTCCCAGCGCACTGCCAGGAAACCGGGCGCGGTATTCACCACCCGACCACAGTGGCCGCCGGCGGTGTGCAGCAGCGGCACAATGTGTTGCTGGCGCAGCTGTAGCAGTCTGCGCGTCAGCGCCAGCCACTGCTGGCCTTCCGGCGTTTGCGGCTTATCCCAGTTCAGCTTCGAACGTTCAAAGGTCTGTGGATCGTTCGGGTCCGGCACGCTTTCACCTTCGTGACCGGCATGGCCTTCAAACTCTCGGGCGCGGCCTTCACGCACCGCTTTGGCCAGGTCGCCATGGAAATCGGTGAAGAACAGGAACGGCTGGGTTTCGCCATACTCTTCGCCCATAAACAGCAGCGGGATGTGCGGCGACAGCAGTAAGGTAGCCAGCAACAGCTGGGTACGTTCCACGCCGGCCAGGCTCACCAGCCTTTCGCCCTGGGCCCGGTTACCCACCTGGTCATGGTTCTGGATGAAATCGACAAAGGCCACCGGCGGCTGACCGCGGCTGTCAACACCGCGCGGCTCGCCAGACTGCTGCGACACCTCACCCTGATAAACGAAGCCTTCCGCCAGCGCCCGGGCAACCCGTTGTTCCGGTCGATCGGCGAAGTCCTGGTAATAGGCATGGTTTTCGCCGGTCGCCAGCACGTGGACCGCGTTGTGGAAGTCATCATTCCATTCGCCGGTAAACAGCGTTGCCTGACCTTTTTCATCGCGCGGATGCAGAAAGGTGACGTTACGGCAATCTTCGGTGGTCAGATGAATAGGTCGATCGGTAATTTCAGCCCGGATGCGCTCCGCAATCTCAATCAGCACATGTTTATCGGCCGGGTCTTCAATCTGATCAATGGCATCAAAGCGCAGGCCATCGAGATTAAACTCCTGCAGCCAGTAGAGCGGCGCTTCGGTGATGTAACGGCGCACCGCGTCAACGTCATAAGCGATACCCGCGCCCCACGGCGTCTGCCGTTCTTTATGGAAGAAGTCCGGCGACAGCAGCGGCAGATAGTTACCTTCCGGGCCAAAGTGGTTTAGCACGATATCCAGCACTACCGACAGGCCATGACCGTGCGCCGCGTCGACAAACGCTTTGAAATCATCGGGCGTGCCGTAGGCGGAATGCGGTGCATACAACAGTACGCCGTCGTAGCCCCAGCCGCGATTGCCACCAAACTGCGAAACCGGTAACACTTCAATCATGGTGATACCGTTTTCCGCCAGCCACGGCAGCTTTTCAATCGCGGCCTGAAAGGTGCCCTGTGGGGTAAAGGTGCCGATGTGCAATTCATACACCACCGATTCCTGCCATGGGCGGCCTTGCCAGTCGGTGTTTTGCCAGACGTAAGCCTCAGGATCGATCACCAGTGATGGACCGTTGACTTCACCTTTCTGGCCGCGGGAGGCGGGATCGGGCACTGCGGTGCCGTCCGCCAGCACAAAATCGTATTCGGCGCCGGGGGCGACGCCGCTCAGCTGGGTTTCGAACCAGCCGTCAGGCTGGCGGGTCATCTCGATATCTTTGCCGGATAACCGCAGGGTGACGCGTTGCTGGCCCGTTGCCCAGAGACGGAAACGGACCTCATCGCTGGACACCCGTTCGGCGCCCCAGCTTTTAAAAAATGATTTGGATTCCATTCAGTTGCCTCGTTTAAGCTGGAAATGCGCAATGATCGCCATCGCGCGGAAATGATGCCGATGATGCGAGCTTCAAAAACATAAACATGTCAGCGAGACCAGGATGCCAAATGGGTTGGCGCGTCTCTTCAGCAGGATCCTGGACTGGTAAACAGTGTGATGCGGCGAAAAGCCGGTGATGAGACCGTTTCCACGCGGCATACGAAGAATAATCATAGACTAAGATGTCGCAATCGCGGGGCAGCGGACCATAGAGAGGCGGGAATTTGACTTAGTGGCGCGGATTCGCATCCTCGCCGTGGTCAGTCCGGGCGGAACGGCGGCAGAAAATCCTGCCGACGGCGGTCGATTGCGTATAAGCTGGATGACCTGCCAACGCAGGCGTGCCGGGCAATCCAGCAGCGCGAAATTATTTTTTCAAAAGGATGTTACGTGAGTAAGAAAGCCCTGTTTGTGGCGCTGATGATGCTGTTATCCGGCTGCTCTAATCGCGTCGGACATAATCTGGATACCGCGCGGTTGCAGCATATCCATCCCGGCCAGACTACGCAGGCACAGCTGATTTCGCTGTTTGGTCAGCCCGACAGCGAGACGCCGTATCCGGATGGACAGCGTCTGCTGAAGTGGACCTACAGTGAGGCGCGCACCCTTAACACCACCGAAGGGCAGACGCTGACGGTGCAGATGAAGAATGACAGGGTGCTGAACTTTGCCCTGAGCAAAAGCTGACGCCGCCGCGCCATAGCAGGGGGCGTGCGGCGGCGATCGGCTTACTGCGGACCGTTCTGCTGCGCATCAGCGCTCGCAGCACGTGGCTGGGCCAGCCGGGCGAAATCCGAACCCGCCGGATGCTGATAAATCTGCAGATCAAAATAGCGGGCCATCGCGTAAATGTATTCAAAAATGGCTGACTGGGTATTCTCATAATCGGCCCAGAAAATAGAGGAGGTGAAGCAGTAGATCTCCACCGGCAAGCCATCCGGCGACGGCTTCAGCGGACGCACCACGATATACATCTCTTTCTTAATGTCCTCGCGCTGCGTCAGCCAGGCGGTGAGGAATTTACGGAACACCATCAGGTTGGTGATACCGTTCTCCATAAACCAGCGGTCGCCGACCGCGCTGATATCACGTCCATCCAGCAGTTCCGTAATCGATTCGCTGGCGATGCGGATCTGACTCATCGCCTGCAGCATCTCCTGATTCACAAAGGTGATCGACTTCTGATCAAGATAAAAGCTGCGCATGATCCGCCGTGCGCCTGAAGAGAACATCGCCTGCCAGTTGGTGTAGGTCTCGGTGAGGAAATTCTTGGTCGGAATGCGCGAGATGGTGTTATCCCAGTTGCGGATGGTGATGGTATGTAGCGCAATATCGATCACCTCGCCGCTGATATTTCTATCCGGCATCTCAATCCAGTCGCCCAGTTGCAGCACATCGTTGGAAGAGAGCTGAATATTCGCCACCAGCGACAGCAGCGTGTGCTGAAAGATCAGCATCAGTACCGCGGCAACCGCACCCAGCGAGGAGATAATAATCGCCGGTGACTTATTGGACATAATCGCCAGAATCATGATCGCGGCGATAATATGCACCAGAATTTTGCCAATCTGGATATAGCCCTTGATCGAGTGATTCTTACGCTTCGATTTGCGCGAATAGGAGTTGTTAACAATCTCCAGCACTTCATTGAAGAAGATCGATAGATAGACAAAAAACAGAATGCCGCAGATGGTCTGAATCGCCACTTTCAGATTATCAGGCAGGCCCGGCATAAACTGCAGGAAATTGTAGACCACAATCACCGGCACAAAATTCGACAGCTTCTGAGACAGGCGGACATCTTTATCCAGCGGAACGCCCTGTTTATGGCTGCTGAAAAAGACCTTTCTGATCACTTTGACCACGAAAAACTTACAGATTAAGTGAGCCACCATCCCGGCCATGATCAACAGGATCACGCTGAAGCTGGCCGACAGCACCGCATTTCCCTCAATAAAATCCATTAAACTATGAATGTAATGCATGTTAACCACGTGCTGAGCTAGATAAGGGGCGAATTCAACCACACTGCGGCGCGGGTTGTTGAGCGACGAATGCGTTTAGCGCGGCTGAGGTCCGGTTTTGCCGCCGCTTCGGCTGCGTCAACCCCGACCGACGGCAGAGGCGACTAAAACCAGGCCCATTTGCCCGGTTATTTATCTTATCGCGAGCTCATCGCCTGCCGGCACTCAGATAAAGTCCAGGCTGGCCGATAACAGCACTATCTCCTCTGACATGAGTTTGCTGACATGCTTAAAAACCTCAAAATAACCCACAGTATTCTCGCCGTACTTTTTATCTTTACCGCACTGCTGAGTCTGACCGGCTTTCTGTTGTATAACGCCGTCTCCAAAGCAGACCAGAACTTCGTTGCGGCGGAGCAGTTAACCCTGCAGCAACAGCACCTGAGCGATGCGGTGAAAACCCTGATTAAAACCCGCGTCACTATCAATCGGGTGGCGATCCGCTTCCTTAAAAATCAGCAGGATCCGGCCTCACTGGCTGCGATGGCGTCGCTGCTGGATAAGGCTGAGCAGTCAGCCGCCGCCGCCGATGTTGAATTCCGCGCCTGGCAGGCGTTGCCGCGTAAAGCGGGGCAGGATGAAGCTCAGGCCGGTGAGGTGCAGGCTGCCTATCAGCAAATGCACGACACCATGCTGGCCTCGGTGACTTTCCTGAAACAGCGCAACTATCAGGGCTACGGCAATCTGGAAGCGCAGGCGGCGCAGGATCGGCTCGACAGCGCTTATGAGGCCTGGCGCGCGGTCAACATTCAGCTAATGAAAAACACCTCTGAGCAGAACCAGCGCAGCCTGACCGATGCGCTCTGGACCTTGCTGGTGCTTGGCCTGGTGACCGTGGTGATCATTTTCGCAGTCTGGGTCGGGTTACAAAAACGGCTTATCGGCCCGCTTAGCCGACTGACCGGCTATATCCGCGCGATTTCTGCCGGCGATCTGACCTCAGACATTCAGCATGAAGGCCGTAATGAGATGGGGCTGCTGATTACCGAACTGCAGCAGATGCGCGATGCGCTGGTGGTCACCATTACTTCGGTTGATGACGCCACCCGCTCTATCTTTACCGGCGCTGCCGAAATTTCAGCCGGCAGCACCGATCTTTCATCACGCACCGAACAGCAGGCCGCGGCGCTGGAACAAACGGCGGCCAGCATGGAGCAGCTGACCTCAACCGTTAAGCTCAATGCCGACAATGCGCAGCAGGCAACGGCCGTATCGAAACAGGCGTCAACCACCGCCACTCAGGGCGGCGAGACGGTGGCCCGGGTCATCGCCAACATGGAGCAGATCAGTGAAAGCTCCGGGCAAATCGCCGGCATTATTGCGATTATCGACAGCATTGCCTTCCAGACCAATATTCTGGCGCTCAACGCTGCGGTAGAAGCCGCGCGTGCCGGTGAGCAGGGACGTGGATTTGCGGTGGTCGCGGGCGAGGTACGTTCGCTGGCAGGCCGCAGCGCCAGTGCCGCTCAGGAAATCCGCGGCCTGATCGATCGCTCCGCCGAACGGATCAGAACCGGGGCCGGCCATGCCTCTGAAGCCGGTAAGGCGATGGACAGTATCGTAACGTCGGTCAGTCGGGTAACCCAGCTGATCGAAGAGATTGCCTCATCATCAGTTGAGCAGACGCGTGGCATTGAGCAGGTTTGCATCGCGGTTTCTGAAATGGATGGCGTGACGCAGCAGAACGCCGCCCTGGTTGAAGAGTCGGCCAGCGCGGCGGCTTCGCTGGAAGAGCAGGCCAGCTATCTGCGTAAAACGGTGGCGGTATTTAAAACCGGCAGCCTGCAGGCGGCGTTTTCCGCAGCTCCGGCCCAGCCGGTCGTGAGTCAGCTGCGTCCTGCTGCGGTCAGCCCGCAGGCGGATAACCAGAACTGGCAGGCCTTCTGAGTGGCTGGCCGTCAGCCAGGCAAAAGCTGACCGCCATCGCGTGATAACCCGGTTGAGCTCGCTGCATTTGAGCTCAACCGGGAAGGTATTTGATTGCGGTGCAGCGGTGGTGAATGTTTCTAACAGTGAAGGGCGGACGTTAATGACTATCACTCATTTTTACAGTCGGCAGAACAGAAGATAGCGGCCGATACGTTGGCGAATAACGTTGGTGAATCACTACAGCGAATCACTACAGCCAGCTTAATTTACCGGTAGATAAATTCATATTTCACGATGTAAGAGCCAATATTATTCACACGAGCGGTTACCCATACGCCTGTCATTCCTTGCTTACGGTGGCTGTGCAGATACTCTTTATTGATACAAAGCTGCTTCCATCTGCTGGTGTTCGGGTCTTTTAGCCAGATACCCGCTTCACACTGCCCGTGCTTGCCTCTTGACGGGCCTGGAAAGACAACTTCATATTCCGATTC
>MIEI01000103.1 GCA_002095305.1 Pantoea brenneri | reverse complement strand
GTCCCAGCGTGCGCCACGCCGTCCCGCAGGTGCCGCCGGTCACACAGGCGACGCTCCAGATAGCCGGGTCCTGCAGATTGGCGATCAGGCCATCCGGCTTAAAGCTGCCATCGATGTCCTGCACCGAGGCGACAAACAGGCTCAGTACCGGATAGAGCACAAAGGTGGTCACCAGCGCTACCAGCAGTACGATCGCCGACACCACAAACGCATCGCCTTTCAGCACGCCGCGTTCGGCCAGCGCAAAGGAAAAAATCAGCAGGAAAACCGTCAGCAGCAGTAACGCGCCCGCGCCCATCGCCGGCTGGCCCAGCGCGAGCGGGCCGGCCAGGTTCTCCAGCCACCGCCAGTTCCAGCCGCTAAACCCGATGGCATGCCCTTCCAGCACCAGGAACAGAATGCCGCAGACGCTGAGCAGCAGCAGCAGGCCGCTACGGATACGCCCCGGCGGCAGGAAGAGGCAGGCGGCAGAAGCGAGCCACAGCGCTACGGCGACAGTCAGCCAGCCATGCTGCATCAGTTGCCACAGTGCTGGCGCGCTATTCTCATCCTGCCATAAGCTGATCAGCCAGTGGCCAGAGAAGAACCCCTGCTCCAGGCTGTACCAGGGCAACACCATCAGGGCCAGCGCGCCGGCAACTAACGCGCCGGTTAAGCGGCGATTGTGCGCATTCATGAATCACCTCGATCTGCTGCGGACACCAGGCTTGCGCCACCGCGTTTCAGCATGGACCCGGCATCACTGCGCCGGACGGAAATCAGTTTTATTGTGCGCTGGCGCCGATCTCTTTATCCCAGCGTCCGAGCAGCGCTTTGCGTTTCGCCGCGTCACCGTAGGTTTTGAAGTCGTAATCGATCAGCTTGATATTCTCAAAGCGTGGCGCGTATTCGGAGATCTCCGCCTTGCGGTTCGACGGCAGCTGGAACGATTTCGCCTCTTTCATGTGCGACTGCGCGTCGGCACTCAGCGCCCAGTCGTACCAGCTTTTGGCATTCGCCAGGTTACGCGCCCCTTTAATGATCGACATGGAACCAATCTCATAGCCGGTGCCTTCACAGGGGGCGACCGGTTTGATCGGGAAGCCATCGACCTCCATCGCAACCGCATCGTGCATAAAGACGATGCCGAGGGTGGTTTCGCCGCGGGCAGCGGCTTTCACCGGCGCTGAACCCGACTTGGTGTATTGCGAAACGTTGGCGTTGAGTTTTTTCAGGTAATCAAAAGCCTGGTCTTCACCCATGATCTGCACCAGCGTCGCCAGGGTGTTATAGGCGGTGCCGGAGGAGTTCGGATTGGCAATCTGGATTTCACCTTTAAAGCCCGGATCGAGCAGATCGGCCCAGCAGGCCGGTACCTTCAGCTTTTTCTCCGCCAGCAGTCGGGTGTTGTAACCCCAGCCCAGCGCACCGGCATAAACGCCCACGGTACGGTAACCGGAGATCTCCGCCACTTTTTGCGACCACGGCTGCTGCTGGTCGAGCAGCGGCGATTTATATACCTGAGTTAAGCCCTCTTCGGCGGCCTGCATATGCGGATCACCGGTGCCGGCCCACCAGATATCGGTCCGCGGATTGCGCGCCTCGCTGCGGATACGTGCATAGGCCTCCCCGGCTGACAGCCGCACCATGCTGAGATTGATGTCGGGATGAGACGTGCTGAACTGGCGGGTCATCTGTTCACAGACCACCACATCCGCAGAGCAGATCATGTTGAGATTACCGGCCGCAGCCGCCGCAAACGGTAAGGCCGGACAACTGACGATAACCGCAGCGAGCAGAGATGAGTAACGCATGGTGTTCTCCTTGAAGGCGGGGATTGCGCCTGTTCGCGCTTTTTTGCACTGCTGTGCAAAGTAGTAAGGCGACCCTCAGGACGTGTCAATCAGCATGTTAAGCAATTGTAAGGTGCGGTCACAAATTTGGTACATTTTATCGCCAATACCTTTTGCACAGCCTTGCAACTTCAGGCAGACTCAAAGCGGATAACGGCAGCAGCGGAGAAAACCATGCATCAACTTAAGGCAGTCGTCAGTGCGCAGGATGTCGCTGACCGGGCGGGCGTCTCCCGCTCTGCGGTATCGCGCACCTTTACGCCGGGTGCCAGCGTGTCGGATGCCACGCGGGCGCGGGTGATGAAAGCCGCCGAAGAGCTGGGCTATCACGTTAATCATCTGGCGCGCGGGCTGGTACGCAACCGCAGCGGCATTGTCTGCCTGATCGCCTCTGAAGTGGATACGCCTTACCGCGCCAGCCTGGTTCGCTGGATGACACAGTATCTGCAGGAAGCGGGAAAAGTAGCGATGCTGATTAATACCGACCGCTCAGATGAACGGGTCTCTGCCGCCTTACAGCAGGCGATTAACTTCCGCGCCGATGCGTCAATCATCCTCTCCGGTATGCCTGACAGCGCGATAACCCGGCTCTGTTACAAACACGGCCAGCATCTGGTGCTGATTAACCGTGATGAGTCCCTGCCCGGCTCCCTCAGCATTAATCTCGACTCGCGTCCGGCAGCCGAGATGGCGGTCAATGCCTTTGTCCGTGCCGGCTGTCAGCGCATCGCGTTTGTTAATTCACTGGCCGGCACCCCGAGCCTGCTGAAACGCGAGCGGGATTTTCTGGCGGCGGCGGAGAGAGCCGGAGTCAGCGTTCAGGTTGAGCACTTTGGCTCGACCTCCTATGAAAGCGGTCAGATCCTGGCGCAGCGGCTGCTGACCCGCAAAATCCGGCCTGACGCGGTGTTCTGCGCCACCGATTTACTGGCGTGTGGCTTTATGGATGAGGCACGCCACCGCTTTGCGCTGCGCATTCCGGAGGATCTGTGCATCGTCGGCCACGACAATATTCCGCAATCGGGCTGGTCCTCCTACAACCTCACCACTTTTGCCCAGCCGGTGGAACAGTTTGCCCGTGACGCGATACGCTGGCTGACCGAAACCGAGGCGCAGCAGGATGAATTACAGCCCGCCGCCGAACAGCAAAGCGATCGGCGGATATATCAGGCTGATGTGGTCTGGCGGGGTTCAGTACGCGGCGGGTAAACCGCCCGATTTAATTTTATCGCCGCTGCGTTTGTGCCACTAAAATAGTCCTTTCCCTGCTTTACGCTTCGCTTTAAATAAGCCGACTGATTGCCGCAAATTATCACCCTGCGGCGGCGCAGCATCCCGATTTTCTGTCTATCCTTGATCAGCATTATTAATTTGTCCGGCGCTTCACTGCTCAATGAATAAGCAGTCAGATGTGACAAATATCACATTTGTGCCAGGCTTAATCACTCAGATAATGACGTTCAAGGAGCTTACAATGACGACACCAACGAACAAGACGCTCGATCTCGATCAATTTCCTAAGCCTCCTTTTGAGGAACAACCGCAACAGGCACCTGGCTTAGCCAGCAAAATGATCCCGGTTCCCGATCACGGTGAAACCAGCTACCGCGGTACCGGCCGGCTGACCGGACGTAAAGCGCTGATTACCGGCGGCGATTCCGGTATTGGCCGTGCGGTGGCCATCGCTTATGCCCGCGAAGGTGCGGATGTAGTGATCAACTATCTGCCAGAAGAACAGCCCGACGCCGATGAAGTGATTAAATTAATCGAAGCGGAAGGCCGTAAAGTCTTCGCTATTCCGGGTGATATTCGTTCTGAAGAATTTTGTCAGCAGCTGGTGAAACAGGCGGTGGATAAATTAGGCGGCCTGGATATTCTGGTTAATAACGCCGGACGCCAGCAGTTTAATGAGTCCATCCGTACCCTGAGTACCGAAGATTTTGACGCGACGTTTAAAACCAACGTTTATGCCATGTTCTGGATCACCAAAGCGGCGCTGGAATATCTGCCACGCGGCGCGTCGATTATTAATACCTCGTCGGTGCAGGCCTTTAAACCCAGCGATATTCTGCTGGATTATGCCCAGACCAAAGCGGCGATTGTTGCCTTTACCAAGTCACTGGCGAAACAGCTGGGCGGCGAAGGCATCCGGGTTAACGCGGTCGCGCCTGGCCCATACTGGACCGTGCTGCAATCCAGCGGCGGCCAGCCACAGGAAAAAGTGAAGCAGTTTGGTGCCGATTCACCGATGGGCCGCCCTGGCCAGCCGGTCGAAATCGCTCCGCTCTACGTCACGCTGGCCTCGACGGAGAGCAGTTACTCCTCCGGTCAGGTCTGGTGCTCCGATGGCGGCACCGGCACCCTGTAATCACCTTCCCCGGTGGCCGCATAATGCGGCCACTTTTTTGTCCTGCCTGCGCCCGATTTGTCAGTCGTCACAGTGAAACAAGGAAGAAAACCATGGAAAACCAGATCTTCCATCAGCCTGCCCGAGACAATGGCTTTGCGGGTCTGGGTGATTATGCCGCCATTGGCGAGGGGCGTTCAGTGGCGCTGATTGCGCCGGATGGCGCGATCGACTGGTGGTGCGCCCCGAACCTGGATGCTAAACCGCTGTTTGACCGCCTGCTGGATGCCGGTATCGGCGGCTTCTTTCAAATCGTGCCGCGCGATCCCTATCGGGTGACGCGGCGCTATCGCGATAACAGCAACGTGCTGGAAACCCGTTTTGACACCGACAGCGGCAGCGTGCTGCTGACCGAATCGATCAACAGTACGCTGGCGGGAAGATTGCCGTGGGGCGAACTGGCGCGCCGGATTGAAGGAGTCAGCGGCGAAGTGGAGTTGCAGATTATCCTGCGATTCGGCACCGCCGCTGAAACCCGTTCGCCGTGGATTGCCGACACCGAAAAAGGCAAGGTGTTCCACATCGCCGACGTGATGGCGATGTTCCGTACCAGCGACGATATCCACATCACGCTGCTGGATGATGAGCAGGTCTGCGCCACGCTGCGGACTTCGGCCGGTTCGCGCTCACTCTGCGCACTGCTGATCACCGAGAACGAGCCGCTGGCTGTCCCTGAGCTGTCCGCCATCGATCAGCGAATCGAAACCAGCCACACCGGCTGGACCAGCTGGGTGGAGAGCCTGAGCTATGACGGCAGCTATCCGGCGCTGGTAAAGCGCTCTGCCCTGTCACTGAAGTTTCTCTGGTACTCACCGACCGGTGCGCTGGCGGCCGCAGCCACCACCTCGCTGCCGGAAGGGATCGGCGGCGAGAAGAATTATGATTATCGCTACGCCTGGGTGCGGGACGCCTGCCTGATCATTAAAGCCTTCGTCTATCTCGGGGCACTGGAAGATTGTAAAGCGGCCTTTTCGTGGTTGTCGCAGACCATCCTGCGGCACGGCGTCAGGCTGCGCGCCTGCTATGCGCTGAATGGCGATGAAGTGCCGGAAGAACGTTTTCCGCCGTTAAGCGGCTATCAGGATTCCCAGCCGGTGCGGGTCGGCAATAATGCCCGTGATCAGATACAGCTCAGCATGTATGGCGATATGCTGGCCACCGCGCAGCTGTTTATCGAGGCCGGCCACGTGCTGGATATCACCACCTCGCGCATGCTGGGTGAGCTGGCTAACTGCTGTGCCGATCACTGGCGGCAAAAGGATTGCGGTATCTGGGAGTTGCCGGACCTGCAGCACTATACCCATTCTAAAATGGCCTGCTGGGTGGCGCTGGACAGGGCGGTCGCGCTGGCCGAAAACCAGCACATCGAACCTACCTGGCTCGGCCGCTGGCAACGGGAACGTGACCGCATTCGTGACTGGATTGAGACGCACTGCTGGTCCGAACAGAAACAGGCTTATCTGTTTTATGTCGGCAGTGAGGACCGTCTCGACGCCTCGCTGGCGCTGGTCCACAGCTACGGCAACGCGGTCAATCCACAGCGGATGCTGTCAACCTATCGCGCTATTCATCAGGCGCTGGGCAACGGCAGCGCCATGCTCTATCGCTACAGTGGCGTCGAGGTTGAAGAGAGTACCTTCCTCGCCTGCGCGTTCTGGCTGGCAGAAGCCTGGGCGGAAATGGGCGACGTCGACCAGGCGGAACAGACGATGCAGCAGATCCTCGCGACGCTCGATCAGCACGGCAACGTGGATATTTTTAACGAAATGTTTGATGTCCGCAGTCAGAGCTGGCGCGGGAATATGCCGCAGGGCCTCAGTCATCTGGCACTGATTTGTGCGGCACAGGCTATTTCAGAATCGAAGGCTGCCGGCTGACCTGGGCCGCTGTCGGGCCAGCAGCTATTGCAGCCTGAAGCGTGGATCAAAGAAAAAAGGCTCGACCACCACGTTGCTGATAATCGCAGCGGCGGCCGGATGCGCGGGATTAAATAGCGCGTTCCACTCTCCGGTCAGGGTACTCGGAACCTTGAGGATCAGGCCGTGATCGGCGCTGGCGAGCCAGCCATCCCCAATCTCCCGGGTCGATGGCGGTGCGGGATCGGTCTGCCAGTCGGCGGGGAGCGCCGCCAGCGACAGCTCGGTGATCAGCGTTTCAGGAACGCTGATCGACAGCATCGAATAGTCGTGCGCCAGATCCTGAATGCTGAGATGCACCAGCGCCTCCAGCACGCACAGCGCCCGGCTTGATCCGAGATAGACACAGCCGATACCGACTGAATTCCAGCGGCCGCCGTAGGTGCGGGCACCAAAACCGTCAAAGGCGGTCATCGCATATTCGCTTTTCACCAGCCGGAAAAAGCGCACCGCCGCCATCAGGTGATCACGCCATGTTCAAGCTGACCAATCAGGTTGAGCACCGCTTCCGCCCCGGCAACGGTGGTGGTCATCTCTGCCGGTTTCCTGCCACCCAGCGCCTTGGCTGGGGTCTCCAGCCACTGCACCAGCCGCGCCGGATCGTCACGCAGCAGCGTGCTGGCAGCGGACAGGACGCGGATCAGCATGTAAATCCGTCCGCTCTGATCGGGCGAAAAGGTCTGCTGAGGATCTTTGACTTTGCGGTTGTAGGTACTGCGATCGATGCCTGCCAGGCGGCAGAGCCAGATTTCATCGAAGGCGGATAACGACGCGGTGCGTTTCAGCACCCCGCTGCTGAAGCCGACGGCAATCCGCTGATGCGCATCCGGCAGGGTTTCCGGCAGGTTCAGCGCATGCAACAGCGAGCTGTTGCGGCGACTGCTGGCGGGCGTATAAATGGCAATTGACATAGCACGGCCCTCTGTTCATTTGATTTTTATTTTAGCGCAAATGAACATGGTGCGCCAGCTTTACCCCTGGCGATTGCGCGCTGGCGTCAGCCCGGTGAGGCGATCAAAGAGCAACAGCCCGACTTTGCGCCGCTCAACGGCTGCGAGGTGATCCGCCCTTTCCGCTGACCCTGAGATGGCAAGGCCAGCGGGCGGTGGCGTCCCGGATTACTGCAACGCTTCCAGGATTTTCCAGGCGGTTTTTATCCGTAGCGGATTGGGGTAGTTCTTGTTCGCAAGCATCACAATGCCGGTGTTCTGCTCGGGAATAAACGCAACGTAGGCACCAAAGCCGTTGGTGGCACCAGTTTTATGCACCCAGCTGGCGCGTTGCGATGGCACGGCGGGATTCAGTAGCGTCGCCGGCTGAGGTTTAAGCGCGACGCTGCTTTCGCTGTCAGCGATTATCGCGGCGGCACTGGCCGGCCAGTCGTAAATCTCCCAGCCCAGCCCCTGATAGAAATCACGCACTTTGAAATAGCGTGACTGGGCGGTACGAATCGCATTGCGCAGCACGGTATTGCCTGACGATAAGCGGTTAGGATCGGCATTGGCCTGCATAAAGGTCAGCATATCGCGGGCGGTAGATTTCACCCCATACGCTTCCGCATCCAGCATGCCGGGCGACACCCGCACCGGCTGCCCGTTTTTATAACCCCAGGCGTAGTCCAGCATCATTGAGGGCGGCACGGTGATGTAAGTGCGCGTCAGACGCAGCGGCTGAAACACGTTTTTCTCCATCGCCTGCTGGTAATCGCCCTTCACCATCAGCGCGCCAAACAGACCGATACTGGCATTGGAGTACTGACGCAGCGTGCCCGGCGCAGCCTGGGGTTGCCACTGCTGATAATAGTTGAGCAGCGAAGCCTGATCGGTCACCTCATCCGGCAACTGCAGCGGCAGGCCACCTGCGGTGTAGGTCGCCAGATGCAGCATCCGGATGTGATGCCACTGCGTGCCGGTCAGCTGCGGCCAGTACTTCTGCACCGGATCGTTGAGGGCGATGTCACCGTTACGGATCATCACCCCGGCCAGCACGCCGGTGAAGGTTTTACTGACCGAGCCGAGTTCAAACAGGGTGTTTTCGGTGACGCGGCGGCCGGACGCCAGATCAGCCACACCGGCGTTAATGAACTGGGCCCGGCCTTTATAGAGTATCGCCACCGACATACCGGGAATTTCCTGCTGCTCCATCAGCGGTTCGATAGCGGCTTTAACCAGAGAAGTGACCTGCTGTGAGCTAAGATCGGCGGCAACACAGCTGGCAGAAAGGGACCACAAAACAAGGTAAGACAAAGACTTTTTCATTGGCAATTAACGGTTTCTTCACTGAATCGATTTATTTGCACTGATCGGCGCAGGCTTGCACACAGATCTGCGCTTGTGAGCTGCACGCCCCGGTATCACGGGTATTACAATGGGATCGTTCGACATAACAGTTGGTCTGACAGGCGGAGACGTCGCATCGCGCGGCGGCAGGCGTCAGCTGAGGCAGCGGCGCACGCGCCGGAAACTGGGGTGCCGGTTGAGCGAAGGCGCTGCTGCCCAACAGTCCGGACAGCAGCAGGCTGATGAGTATTTTCATGATTGATCTCCAGATGAACGCTGCCCTAAGTATGACTACTCTGGCACGCGTCGTCTGAGAAATCTTATCAAATTGGCAGGACAGGTGGGTGTTGAGTGACGTTGATCACGCCGCGGCGATAAATATCATGCAGCCGGACAATATAGCGCTGCGGATCGTGCTGATCTTTAATGCGCAGGATCGCCGCCTCCCCTTTCTCATGCAGCATTTCTGGCCGTTCAACGATGGCGAGCAGCGTCTGCTTCAGCCCGTCCACCAGCGCCTGGCGCAGCTGCGCTTTCTGCTGTGGCGTAGTGATGCTGTATTCACGATCGCCATTCAACGTACCGCCAATCACCCAGCCAGCGCTGGCCGGATTAATTTCCGGTAAGGCGCGCACGTTGCTGGTAATCACCGGGCAGCCGCTGGCCTGCATTTCCAGTACTGAAAAGCCGTACGTCTCCTGCCAGGTCGGCAGTAAGCCGACATCGCTGCGGCGGAACAGCTGCAGCAGCGCCGCGTTTTCCAGCCGCGCCAGATGCGTGAAGCAGCGATAGCGGCCAATGCGGCTCTCAATTGACCGATAGAACGCCTCGTCATCCTGATGTTGCCGGTGTGCCACGTTGTGACGTTTGGTGAGATCGCCAATTAACTGCACCTCCAGCTGCGACTCATCCAGCTTTCGTTCTTCAATCAGCTCGCTCACGGCCAGCACCACTTCGGCGCCGCCTTTACGGTAGAACTCATTGCCGGCGAACACCAGGCGGAACACGCCCGGCTGACGTGGCGCTTTATGCGCTGTGAACAGGGTTTGTGGCGGATGCAATACCACCGTTTTACGTCTGATTTGCTGCGCAACGCCGCCCCCGGAGGGGAACAGTTTCATCTGAATATTCAGCGTCGCGTCTGAAATGGCAATCAGCCCGAGGCAGTTATCTTTCAGCAGATGGGGGATCAGCCGCTGCAGTTCGGGATTATCCTGCTTCGCCACGCCCGGCACCGGCAACACCCGGGGTAATTCAGTTTCAAACGAGGCAACCCATTTCTGACGGGTTATGGCGACTTCATTAAACAGATGCAGGATGTCGGGCCGCGATGCGGGTGAAAATGGCACGGGCAGAAAAACAAAAGCTTTATTTTTTTTGAGTAAGCGCGTCCGTAATGGGTTAATAAAGTAAAACAGATTGTACTTTTTGAGATTAATATATTCGTTTTCCGGATTAACCAAAATATTGCGCTGCTCCGGATAGTGGTTATTAGTGATTCCGATTTTCATGATCGTATTCCAGAGTCCTTGAGTCCCGGATAATCTATATCATGCGATCTGACAAGCTGCGCCTGCGTAATATCCTAAAAACCGTTTTCACCGCCCGCTGGCAGAAATATTTATCATTGCCCAGGGCGGTTTATTCCTGGTTTGCCCGGCCAGCTAAAAAATTAATGCAGATTATTTACATCCGTGTCTTTTCTTCCGGCTGTAACCCACTGATTCCCGATGAAGAATGATCTGACAACAACCGGCGCGCCAATAATTATGTGTAAGTTTAAATATTTGTTAAAAATAAACCATGCCAGCCTGTCAGCAATTAGTTGATAACAATTCAACTAATCAGTTTTATTACACTGACCTGAAGGCTGACGTACTGAGAAGCGTGCAGATAATCTTAATCCGGGCGTTCAACAGCCAGGCCTGCTGGTGAAACTAATGATACAGCGGCGGATTTTTAGCGCCGGTAATGCACTGTTTTAGCGCACCAGTCTGCAACATAACCGTGCATCTACGCCGTCTCCCGTTCGCCCCGCCGTGCCTGTTAGCTTCATAACTAACTGATTCTACTGTAAACAGCAACGCGTCGCCCGCTGAACTGCGCACTGGTACAAAAGTTGCAACAACAGCATCAGGCAGACAGGAGATAAACATGAAAGCGATCGTTATTGGTGGCGGCATTGGCGGGATGAGCAGCGCCATTGCGCTGGAAAAAGCGGGTATTGAGGTTGAGGTGTTCGAAGCGGTGAAGGAGATGAAGCCGGTCGGAGCGGCGATTTCAATCTGGCCGAACGGCGTTAAATGCCTGAATGCCCTCGGCATGAGGCAGCGCTGCGTGTACTGGGTGGCAACATGGCCTATATGGCTTATCACGATGCAGTGACCGGTGCCGCGCTAACCCGTTTCAGTATGGCGCCGCTGGTGCAGCAGGTCGGTGAGTTTCCCTATCCGGTGGCGCGCGCCGAACTGCAGGCGATGCTGATTGATACTTTTGGCCGCCAGCGGGTCAATTTCGGTAAGCGGGTCATTCAGGTTGAACAGAGTGATAACGGCGTGATTGCCACCTTTGCCGATAACAGCCAGGCGAGCGGTGACTTTCTGATTGCGGCTGACGGCACCCATTCGGTGATCCGTGAATATGTGCTGGAACAGGCGCTGGAGCGGCGTTATGCCGGTTACGTCAACTGGAACGGTCTGGTGGAGATTGATGAGAGCATCGCGCCCGCCGATCAGTGGACCACGTTCGTTGGTGACGGCAAGCGCGTATCGCTGATGCCGGTAAGCGACAACCGCTTCTACTTCTTCTTCGACGTGCCGCTGCCGAAAGGATTGCCGCAGGATCGCACCACGGTCAAAGCCGATCTGAGCGGCTATTTTGCTGGCTGGGCCGCACCGGTGCAGCAGCTGATTGCGGCGATCAATCCCGAGACCACCAATCGGGTTGAGATACACGATATTGAACCGTTCAGCCGCTTTGTTAAAGGACGCGTTGCGCTGCTCGGTGATGCGGCCCACAGCACCACACCGGATATCGGCCAGGGCGGCTGCGCGGCAATGGAAGACGCTATTGTGCTGGCTTCGACGCTGGCATCGCATTCGCTGGGTATTGAGGATGCCCTGCTGCGCTATCAGGCGCGCCGGGTTGAGCGGGTCAGGGATCTGGTGCTGAAAGCGCGTAAGCGTTGTGACGTCACCCACGCCAAAGATCCGGCGGTGACCGAGGAATGGTATCGTTCACTGAAAAGCGAAACCGGCGAGCGGGTGCTGGCCGGAATGTGTGAAACCATTGAAGGTGGCCCGCTGGGTTAGTCCGGCCGCCCCTCTTCATCCAGCGGGCGACATGGCCGCCCGCTGAGTGCATTACTCCGCCAGACCGCGATTCTTCAGCATCGGCTCCAGCTGCGGCGGACCGCCGCGCCAGCTTTCATACAGGGTTTTCAGATCGCTGCTGTTACCGCGCGACAGAATTTTCTGACGGAAAATATCGCCATTCTCCCGCGTCAGGCCGCCCTGTTCGACAAACCACTGGTAGCCATCATCGGCCAGCATCTGGGTCCAGATATAGGCGTAGTAACCGGCGGCATAGCCTCCGCCCCAGATGTGCTGGAAATAGCTGGAGCGATAGCGCGGCGGCACCGCCGCTAACGCCAGGTTGTCGCTCTGCAGGGCCTGCTGTTCAAAGCCGTCGACGCTTTGCGGAGCCTGATCGCCGGTCAGGCTGTGCCAGTGCAGATCCAGTAACGCCGCAGCCAGCAGCTCACTCATCTCATAGCCTTTGTTGAATTTACCGGCGCGGACAATCTTTTCATGCAGCGTGGCGGGCATCGGCTCTCCGCTCTGATAATGGCGGGCGAACTGGCGGAACACCTGCGGCTCACTGGCCCAGTGCTCGTTGATCTGCGACGGAAACTCCACAAAATCACGCGGAGTTTCGGTGCCTGACAGGCTCGGATAGCGCTGGCTGGCAAACAGGCCGTGCAGCGCGTGACCAAACTCGTGAAACACGGTGATGACCTCATCCCAGCTCAGCAAGGCAGGCTCACCGGCCGGCGGTTTGGTGAAGTTGCAGACGTTATAGATCACCGGCTTACTCTCAAGCAGCGTCGACTGGTTGACGAAGTTGCTCATCCACGCGCCACCGCCTTTGCTGTCACGCTTGAAGAAGTCGGTGTAGAACAGCGCCAGCGGCGTCTGGTCGGCATCAAAAATCTCATATACCTGCACGTCGGGATGGTAAACCGGCAGATCCTGGCGTGGCGTAAACTGAATGCCGTAGAGCTGAGTCGCCGCCCAGAACACCCCATTCTGCAGCACGCTGTTCAGTTCAAAGTAAGGTTTGATCTGACTCTCATCCAGATCGTACTGCGCATGGCGCACCTGTTCGGCATAGAAGTTCCAGTCCCAGGCGCGCAGGGTGAAATTGCCCTGCTGGCGATCGATGGTCTGCTGGATGGCCGCCGCTTCCCGTTCAGCCCGCGCCCGTGCAGCAGGCACGATATTGCGCATAAAAGCAAAAGCAGCATCCGGGGTTTTTGCCATCTGATCCTGCAGCTTCCAGTCGGCATAACTCGTAAAGCCCAGCAGCCGGGCCTGCTCCGCCCGCACCTGCGCCAGACGCAGCACCAGCTCGCGGGTGTCATTCTCATCGCCTTTTTCGGTGCGGGTCATGCCAGCATGGAACAGCGCTTCGCGGGTCTGGCGATCGCTCAGACTCTGCAGCGCCGGTTGCTGAGTGGTGTTTTGCAGCACCAGCAGCCAGGCATTTTCCAGGCCGCGCGCGCGGGCTTCTGCCTGAGCGACCGCTAAATCGGCCGCCGCGAGGCCCGCCAGTTTCTGAGCCTCATCCACCACCAGACCGCCCGCCTTGGTGGCCGCCAGCAGCTTATTGGTGAAGCGGGTGCTGAGGCGCGCCGCCTCCTGATTCAGAGCTTTGAGCTGGTGTTTCTGCGTTTCCGGCAGATTGGCACCCGCCAGCTGAAAACGCTGCCAGATCACCTCGACCAGCCGTTTTGATTCAGCGTCGAGCTGGGCGCGCTGCAGATACACCGCATCCAGCCGCGAGAACAGCGGCCGGTTGAGCATAATATCGTCGTTGAGTGCGGTAAGCTGCGGGGCGATCTCTTCATCGACCTGCTGCAGATACGGGCTGGTGTGCGCCGACGTCATAGCGCTGAACACCAGATTCACCCGGTTCAGCAACTGCCCACTCTTCTCCAGCGCCTCATAGGTATTCAGAAAGGTTGGCGCATCGCTGCTGGTGGCAATCGCCTCGACTTCGCGGCGTTTCTCTTCAATGCCCGCCTGTAACGCGGGCAGGAAATCCTGCTCCTCGATCTGATCGAACGGCGGTGCCTGATAAGGCAAGGTGCTGACGCTAAAGAAAGGATTCTGACGGGCGTTCATGATTCGCTCCTGATGGGCATCGCAAAGTCTTATCCTGGCAGGTTGCCGGCGGTTGAACAACTCAGGTCAGATGCTGCTGATAAACGCTGATTATTTCACCGGCAATCGCCACCGCAATCTCTGCCGGCAGCTTGCCTTTTACATCCGGCAGGCCGATCGGACAACGCAGCCGCGCCAGCCG
>MIEI01000102.1 GCA_002095305.1 Pantoea brenneri | reverse complement strand
GGGCTGCTGGCTGCCCTGTTTATCCGAAGTAGCCGTCGCCATGCCCATCCGCTGCTGCCGATGCATCCCGGTCAGCTGATGCGTTTCGCCATGACGGTCTATCAGTGCGTTCCGGGCATGTTTATCGGTATCAGCCTGATCGCCATGTTCTATCTGCAGGCGCAGCTCGGGTTGACGCCGGTGGCGTGCGGCATGCTGATGCTACCGTGGTCACTGGCGTCGGGACTGGCGATCGTGCTGACCGGTAAACGATTCAATCACATCGGCCCGCGCCCGCTGATCGTCACCGGCTGTCTGCTTCAGGCGCTGGGAATAGGCGTACTGGCGCAGGTCACCGCCCCGGTTCCGCTGCCCGGACTGATGCTGGCCTTTGCCTGATGGGGGCTGGCGGCAGCCTGTGCAGCAGCACCGCTCAGAGCAGCGCATTTCTTGAGACCGACGACGACGCGCTGCCGCACGCCAGCGCCCTGTGGACGGTTAACCGCCAGCTGAGCTTTTGCTTTGGCGTGGCGCTGCTGAGCCTGTTGCTTGATTTGCTCTCCGCCCATCTGGCGTTATCTCTGGCCTACCAGCTGACCTTTTACAGCGCCGCGCTGATCAGCCTGTTGCCAATACTGGCCAGCTTTGGCCTTGATAACCGTGCCATCGTCCGGCGTTTATCCCCCCACAAGGAGTCTGTATGAACCGTTATTTTCGTGAAGTCATCGACGCGCATCAGGCGATTGAAGCCTGGCTGAGTGAAGGCAGCGGCGACGCACTGCTGAGCCGTTTTGATGCTGAATTCTCTATGATTACCCTCGGCGGCACCGCCATTGATTACGCCGCGCTGAGCGCGATGTTCAGCAGCCAGCGCGGCGCCCGGCCAGGCCTGCAGATTACGCTCGATCGGCTGACCTTACTGGCGGAATGGCCGCAGGGCGCGGTGGTGTTATACCGTGAGCATCACCACCAGCCGGGCCAGACGCCCATTGTCCGCTGGTCCAGCGTGCTGTTTACGCTCCAGGGTGAGCGGCTGCTGTGGCGGCACCTGCACGAGACGCGCCAGCCAGAGTAGTCAGGGTTGCCAGGCGGCGTGCTGCAACACCACCCGATAGCCATCGGCATCCAGGAAGGTTACTCCCTGCCGATCCCAGTACGGATTAAAGGCCGGCCGCCGCTGGAATCCTGCCTGATCCATCCGCTGACAGTGGGTCAGCCACTGTTCTCGGGCCGGAATATAGAGCACCAGCAGGTCGTCGTCGGAAACCTGCGGCGTCAGCGGATGCGCATCACAGCGGGTAAATTCCAGATGCCAGTTTAAATCGACCCGACCCAGCATCACGCCGCTGAATCCCTGATGCTGTTCAAACGCGCCAATCGGGCTGAGCGCCAGGCCGTGACAATACATCCTGCTGCTTCGGTTCAGATCGGCCACCGGCCGTGCGATACGCAGTTGTTGAATATTCATCGCTTTCTCTCCTTCGGGTTTACTGTTATTTATCACAGCATCCTGATCTCCCCGTTACGCCGGGTGCGCAACCGCATCCCGCCGAGGCTGATAACATGCTGCACACTGAACGTTTACTGCTACGGCCGGTCCGGCCAGAAGATGAAGCCGACCTGTGGCGAATCTATGGCGATCCGGCCACCAACACCTTTAATCCGGCCGGTCCGTTGCGCGATCGCCAGCAGGCCCATGACGTACTACAGGCATGGCTACAGGGCTGGCAGGATGACGGCTTCGGCCGCTGGGCGATTGCCCGTCAGGCACATCCCGATAAGCCGATTGGTTTTGGCGGCCTGAGCGTGCACCTGCAGGATGAACGGCGGATGAATAATCTCGGATACCGCTTTGAAACCGCCGCCTGGGGCCAGGGATACGCCACGGAATTCGCCTGCTTCACCGTCGGTTATGGCTTTACGGCGCTGGCGTTAAGTACCATTGAAGCGCGGGTCAGAAAACACCATCAGGCGTCGATTAAGGTGCTGGAGAAAGCCGGACTGCGCTATGTCAGTGAGATTCAGGACGTCGCCAATGCTGCACCGAGCCAGCTTTATGCGCTGTCGCGCGCAGCGTGGCTGGCCCGGCCGGAGTGAATCCGCCATTTTTTCCGCAATTTTTTCCAATATGCCTCTCGCCCGCCGGTGATGAAATCGGGTTTCCTTTTTACTGCTAACAGGAAGCCTGATGCCAGCCTTACTCCTCACCCTATTCACCCTGCCGGGCGGTGCCGCATGATGCCGTTTTCTAATGGCTTTCTGCTGAGCCTGTCGCTGTGCCTCGATATCGGTATCGCGAACATCGCGATGATTACCCTGGCGATGCAGCGCGGCTATTTCCAGGGTTTCTGGCTGGGCATCGGGACCTGCGTCGGCGATCTGGTGTATGCGCTGCTGGCGCTCTCCGGCATGGCGGTGCTGTTGCAGTTCAGTGCGGTACGCTGGGTGTTGTGGATTGGCGGCAGCGCTATGCTGCTGTGGTTCGCGGTCAAAATGGCGATTGCCGCCGCACGTCCCGCAGCGCCAGTCGGTCTGGAGACGGCCGCGCCGCCGCGTCCGCTGAAGCGTGAATTTTCCCGTGGCGTGCTGCTGGCGCTCTCCTCGCCGAGTGCAATTCTGTGGTTCGCCACCGTTGGCGGTGCGCTGATTTCCCGCATCGGTCAGCAGAGCGCGGCCACCTCATCCGCTTTTCTCGGCGGCTTCTTCATCGCTGGCGTACTCTGGACCTGCGCGTTGTGCCTGGTCGGGCATCTGGGCGGCCGGGCACTGGGTCAGCGCTTACTGAAATATTGCGCCATCGCCTCGGCCATCATCTTCAGCTATTTCGCTGTCTACGTGATCGTCTCTGGCTATCGGGAATTTATGCTGCCGTAAGCGGTGTGCCGGGCGTAGTCGTGCGGCGTCACGCCCATCACTTTCCGGAAGGCATTGATGAAATGGCTCTGATCGTAAAAGCCCAGCGCCAGCGCCGCCTCCAGCGGATGGACCCGGTTACGCAGCAGCTGACGGGCCCGGTGCAGACGTAGCTGCATATGATATTGCAACGGCGGCAGACCGGTATGGCGGCTAAAGCAGCGTACCAGGTGATACTTGCTCACACCCGCCTGGCGGGCCAGATGGTCGAGCGAAGGTTTGCTATCAAGCGCCGCATTCAGTTGCGCTTTGACCGCGGCCACCAGCCGATGCTCCGCCGGATCAGCGGGCTGTTCGGGTTGCAGCAGTTCACCACACAGCGACAACAGCCGCTGTTGCTGATCCGCCAGGTCATCTTCCCGGCTCGCCCCGGTGAAGGCACATAAGGCGTTAAACAGACGCGGTTCATCCAGCACCCCTTCACGTAACGCCGGAGCCAGCTGGTGACTGTTGAGGTTGTGCGCGCGGGCAAGGCTCTGAAGCAGCGACTGTGGCAGATGCACACTGATGAAGCTCACTCCGTGGCGATCAAAGCGCGAGGCCTGCAGCGTGGCCGGATTGTATACGGTGACCTGCCCGGCCTTGACCTCGGCGGTTTTGCCTGCCAGCCAGATCTGCTCAACGCCGGTCAGGTTGGCGCTGATCACATACTCATCATGCAGGTGACGTGGAAAAACCGCGTCGCGGGCGCTGACCTGCGAGCATTCAATGCCGTTAAAACTGAACCACGCTGAGGAATGTAGCGCCATTCTGCCGTCCCTTTTTTGCCAGCGGCTGTCTCTGTCACGATGATTCATCACACCATTTTGCCGTCGCTAATGCAATCGGTCCGCCGCCGTTCGCGCCGCGCCGGGCAAGCATCAGCGGGCATTCTGCTGCCGAAGCCAGCGCCCTTACCGCCCACAGCGCTAAACGCAGCCCGTCAGATGTCATCTACACTTGGTCGACGTTCACCCGGCAATGCAACGCGCATTGCCCAGCCATAAAAGGATGACAGCATGACTGAACACGCGAATCAGAATCACGCCTGGTTACTGGCTTCTCGCCCCCACGGCGAGCCGACCAAAGAGAATTTCCGCTATGTGGCGCAGCCAATCCCGCAGCTGAAAGACGGTGAAGTGCTGCTGCGCACCGTTTACCTGTCGCTCGACCCTTACATGCGGGGCCGCATGGATGACGGTAAATCCTACGCCGCGCCGGCCGAGCTGGATCAGCCGATGGTTGGCGGGACCGTTTGTCAGGTTGCCGAATCAAAAAACAGTGATTTCCAGACCGGTGACTGGGTGCTGGCACAAAGCGGCTGGCAGGAATATGCGGTCTCGGATGGCAAAGAGATTGCGAAGCTGGGCAACGATCTGCCGCACCCGTCATGGGCGCTAGGCATTCTCGGGATGCCAGGCTTCACCGCCTACATGGGCCTGATGGATATCGGTCAGCCAAAAGCCGGTGAAACCCTGGTCGTAGCAGCGGCGACCGGACCGGTCGGGGCGACGGTTGGCCAGTTAGGCAAACAGCAAGGCTGCCGGGTAGTTGGGGTTGCCGGTGGCGAAGAGAAGTGCCGTTACGCCGTGGAAACGCTGGGCTTTGACGCCTGTCTCGATCACCACAGCGCCGATTTTGAACAGCAGCTGAAAAATGCCTGTCCGGACGGCATTGATATCTACTTTGAGAACGTGGGTGGCAAAGTGTTCGATGCGGTGTTCCCGCTGCTGAATACGGCGGCGCGCGTGCCGGTCTGTGGTCTGGTCTCTGCCTACAGCCAGCGTGAGCTGCCGCCCGGCCCGGACCGCACTTCGCTGATCATGGCGGGCATTCTTAAACGCCGGATCCGCATGCAGGGCTTTATCATCTTCCAGGATTACGGCGATCGTTATCCGGAATTCCTTGAGGCGATGCGTCCGCTGGTGGAAAGCAAAAAAATCCACTATCGCGAGCATCTGATTGAGGGACTGGAGAAGGCGCCACAGGCGTTTATCGATATGCTGAACGGCAAAAACTTCGGTAAAACGGTGGTAAAAGTCGCGTCGTAAGGTAAAGCGTGCAGCGTCACTGACGTTGCACGCTGGCTAATCAGTGCGGCAGTCGCGAAACGTGCTCTGCCGCCGCCTGGTTCGCCTCATGAACCGCCGCCGACAGCGTTGCCCCGTCGCTTAAGCGCTGACACAACACCCCGACAAAGCAATCGCCCGCGCCATGCGTGCTGACCAGCGTCACTTTCTGCGCCGCCAGACTCGCGCTGTGGCCCGCCTCGCTATACGCCACGCCATGTTCACCAGCGGTGACCACCACCCGCGCAAAACGTCTGCCCAGCGCCTCGGCTGCGGCCCGCGCCGAAGCCAGATCCTGCACGCCGATCTGACACATATCGCGCGCTTCAATCGCATTCACCACCAGCAGATCGATACAGCGTTCAAACTCCGCCGACAGCGTTCTGGCCGGCGCAGCATTGACGCACACCGCAATGCCACGCGATCGGGCCGCCTGCGCCGCCCGCAGATTGACCGATTCCGGCACTTCATTTTGCAGCACCAGCATCGTCACATCCTGCCAGAAGTCCGGCTGGTCAAACGCCGACAGCGCAATGTGCTGATTGGCGTTAGAGACCACCACCGCGCCATAGTCACCTTCGGCATCGGTAATCGCCACGCTCATGCCCGACGGCAGATGATCGAGGGTGGTAACCGCGGCGCAATCCACGCCCGCCTGAAGCAGCTGCTCAAGCAGAAAGCGGCCCTGCGGATCGCTGCCTACCGCTCCGGCAAAGCGCACCGCTGCGCCAGCGCGGGCTGCCGCTACCGCCTGATTCCCGCCCTTGCCGCCAAACTTATAGTGACAGGCGCTGCCCATCACCGTTTCGCCTTTCTCCGGACGATGTGGCGCGTCCAGCATAATGTCGTAATGAAGACTGCCGGTGACTGCAATTTTGCTCATAGCTAGAATTCCCGCAGATCCTGAACCGCATGCTGGGTTTTCATCAGGTTTTTCTCCGCCCGCTTTAAATCTTTTTTCGCGATAGCGACAAACAGCGCATCCAGAATATTCAGCTGGGCGATGCGTGACGCGGCGTTTTCACCTAACAGATGCGATCCCTGAGACGTTGAATTGAGGACCACGTGCGCGCTGCGGGCAATCGGTGATTCGGCATAATTGGTAATGGCGATCACCTTCGCGCCATTCCGTCCCGCCAGTTTCACCGGATCGTTCACGGCACGCGTGGCACCCGAATGACTGATGGCGATAACCACATCGTCATCAGATAACACCGCGGCGGACATCAGCATAATGTGGGCGTCATCATAGGCGGTCGACTTAATGCCTATCTTCAGCATCTTGTGTGAGAGATCGCGCGCAACCGCCGCCGATCCTCCCACCGCATACAGATCGATATGACGCGCTTTAAAGATAATGTCTGCCGCGCGATTAAATTCAGAGACATCCAGAATCGACAGCGTTTCTTCGATTGCCTGAATAGAGGTTCTGAATACTTTTGCCAGCAATTGTTCCGACGAGTCATCCGGCTCAATTTCCGCATGCAGTCCCGCCACCTCAGACTGATTGTAATAAATCAGGCTGCTTCTGAAATGCCGGAAGCCGGTGAAGTTAAGCTTTTTAGTGATCTTAACGATCATCGCCTCAGAGACATTATTCTCACCGGCAATCTCTTTTAATGACGACTGCTCGGTAATATCAGTTCTGGCGATAATCGCTTCAGCAACACGGCGTTCTAGCGGCGTCAGCTGGGGCAAACGCATACGAATCTGAGCACCAATGGCTCGCGGATCTTGCTTCATTACTTGCCTCGGGTCGCCCGGTCAATCAACATCGCTATGATAATAATAAGGCCGGTAGCGAGCAATTGATAAAAGGCCTGAATGTTCAGTAAGGTCAAGCCATTACGTAACACGCCGAGGATAATCACGCCAATCAGGGTACCAAACACGCTGCCTTTACCGCCCATTAGCGAGGCACCGCCAATCGCCGCCGCCGCGATAGCATCCAGCTCCCACAGGTTACCGATGGTGGGCTCCGCCGCGCCCAGTCGGCCAATCAGGATCAGCGACGCCAGTGAGGCCAGCAGACCAGAGAAGATATAGACCGTGACTTTGGTGCGCTTCACCGGCACCCGGCGACCCGCGCCGCCTCTTCGTTGCCACCGATGGCCAGAATGTATTCGCCCAGCGGAGTTTTGTTCATCACCGTCCACAGCAGCAGCGCAATCACCGCCACCACCACAATCGGCATCGGAACCCCGAACAGGGTGCTGTTAACCACGCTGCGAAACGACAGTGGAATCCCGAAGATCGGATTGCCGCCGGTGTAAATCAGCGCGATGGCCCGGAACAGCGACAGTCCGCCAAGCGTGACGATAAAGGGTTGCAGACCGGCATAGGCAATCAGCGTGCCGCTGAACAGGCCACACAGCGCCCCGACGCCCAGCGTAGCGAGGATCGCCAGCGGCACCGGCACACCCGCCACCATCAGGGTCGCGCCCAGCACCGCCGACAGCGCCGCGGTCGGACCGACCGAGAGGTCGATACCGCCGGAGATAATCACCAGCGTCATCCCCAGCGCGATTAAGGCGTTAATCGAGGACTGCTGCAAAATATTCAGCAGGTTAGGCAGGGTAAAAAATACCGGCGACAGAAAGGAAAATGTCACCACGATAATTAATAATCCAATTAAGGTACCGGCGTCACGCAGATTAAATTTCAGCAGTGCGGGCATGCGCACACCCGCCTGGGGAGTCGTCTGAGTCATCATAGTTATAACCTTCAATAGGGTCCGATAAGAGGTCAGGCAGTCGGTTAAATCTGTTTAATGGCAAAGCGGGCAATATTCTCTTCGGTGATCGCGCTGCCGGTTAATTGCTGGGTAATCCGCCCTTCACGCATCACCAGCACCCGGTCGGCGATCCGCATGATTTCGGTCATTTCAGACGAGACCACCACAATGGCTTTGCCCGCCTGAGCCAGTTTTTCAATTAAATGGTAAATTTCGGACTTGGCACCGATATCAATACCGCGGGTCGGTTCATCAAATAAAAACACGCTGGCATCCGCCGCCACCCAGCGACCAATAATCACTTTTTGCTGATTACCGCCGCTCAGCGTGCCGATGCTTTTCCCGATATCCAGCGGTCGCAGTTTCAGATCGCCCATCACCGTCTGCGCTTTGCGGTTCAGCCGCGCCTGGCTGAGCAAGCCGCCGACGGTGAAATGGTGCATCGAGGGCAGCGCCATATTCATCTTCACCGCCCGCTCTTTAATGATGCCCTCTTTTTTGCGGTCTTCCGGCACCAGACCGATGCCGGCTTTGATGGCGGCACGCACGTTATGGTTCTTTACCGGATTGCCGTTCACGCTCACCGTACCGCTGGTGCGTTTGTCGATGCCGGCAATCAGCTTCAGCAGCTCAGTACGGCCAGCGCCGACCAGCCCGGCAATGCCCAGTACTTCACCGGCCCGCACGCTGAAGTTCGCCGCCACTACCTGATTGCCGCGTCCGAGGTTCTCCACCCGCAGCACTTCGCGGTCGCTGACGAACGCCTGGTGATCGAGCTTGTCGATCTTACGCCCGACCATTTTGGCAACGATGCTCTCTTCATCCTCATCACAGATATTGACCACCCCAACCTGCCTGCCATCACGCATGATGGTGGCCCGATCGCAGACCCGGAAAATCTCATTCATCTTGTGTGACACGTAGATCAGGGAGACGCCGGTCGACTTGAGGTCGGCAATCAGCTCGGCCAGCCGGTCAAACTCGGTCGGCGTCAGGCTGGAGGTCGGCTCATCCATGGCGATGATTTTGGCGTCATCGAGCAGCGCGCGGGCAATTTCAACGATCTGCTGCTGCGACACCTTGAGATTCTTAATCGGCGTGCTGGGATCGATGCTCGGGTCCAGCGTTTTCAGGATCAGCGTCGCTCGTGCCAGCTGGGCGCTTTTATCCACCCAGCAGCCGCCGGCTCGGGTCAGCGGACGACCGAGAAACATATTCTGCGCCACCGAAAGTTCCGGAACGTGCTGCAGCTCCTGATGAATCATCGCGATACCGGCGTGGCGGGCGCTGAGCGGATTCTTCATCTGCACCGCCTGCCCGTTGACGCTGATTTCGCCACTGTCCGCCGCCCGCACGCCGGAGAGAATGTTGAGCAGCGTTGATTTGCCGGCCCCGTTCTCACCAATCAGGGCATGCACTTCGCCGGGCCGCACTGAAAAATCAACGTTCTGCAGTGCGGCGGCGTTGCCGTAGGTTTTACTGATGCCACGCATCATTAAACGATTCTGTTCCATGGGCGCTCCGCCTGGCTTACTGCTGAGTCAGCAGCTGACGTAACCGGGTGTTGTCTTTGGTCGAAAAGGCCTCGACGTTCTCTTTAGTGATCAGCGCCTGCGGAGTTGAAATCACCCGTGAAAGTTTCTGGCCGTTGATCAGGCGAATCATCACATCCATCGCCACTTCGCCGGTCAGCACCGGGAAACTGTCCACCGTGCCGGTCAGTTCGCCGCGCTTGATCGAGGCGTAGGCGTCAGAGATACCGTCGGTACCAAAAATCGCTACCTGCGCCGCTTTGTTCTGCGCCCGTACCGCTTCCACCACGCCAAGCGCCATGGTGTCGTTGTTGGCGTAGAACCCGATCAGATCCGGGTGCTGTTGCAGAATGGTCGAGGCGGCGTTAAACGCCTGCTCGCGACTCCAGTTGGCCGGTACGCTGGCGGCAAGGGTGAATTTGCCGTTGGCCTGCAACGTCTCTTTGAAACCACGGGTACGCTGTCCGGCGGCGTAGACGCCCGGCTGCCCTTCAATCACCGCCACTTTGCCGCCCTGCGGATGATGCTCAATAAACCATTTGGCTACCCGCACGCCGTTGTCTTTCTGCACGTTACCCACGTAATACTGCGCATTGGGCATCACCGCATCGTTAACGTTAACCACCGGGATATGTTTGCTGTTGGCGGTCTCCAGTGCCGGTTCGAGGTTGATGTCGGTCTGCGGCGAGACCAGCAGGCCGTTAAAACCCTGCGAGATCAGGGTCTCGGCGATCGACAGCTGGCCGAGCTGATCGTCTTCATTGGCTGCCGCCTGATAGGCAACGGTGAAGCCATATTTTTTCGCCACGTTCTGATAACCCTGGCCGAGCGAGCGCCAGTATTCATTGGTCAGGGTTTTCGATACCCCACCAATTTTCAGCGATTTGTCCGCTTTGGGCAGAGCGCCATATTTGGTATCGAGCTGGGTCCAGTCAGTGCGATCCGGTTCAGTGTCGGACTGCAGCGGAGCCAGTTCCGCCGCATAGACGGTGCTGCACAGCAGTGAGGAAGCGATGACGGCGAGCAGGAGTTTCTTCATACAATGGCCTTTTCTTCTCGGGTGTTGGGTAGAGGTTTTTTGTTTTATCGGCGCTGAAGCCGTTAGCGCGCCAGCATGATGTCATTGACGATCTGCTGTGACGCGACTGCATCCTGGCGATCGATTGCCGCCTGTAATGCCGCGTTATCATCCAGCTGCTGACACAATCTCAGTAAGCGGGTGACGGTGGCGATATTGCTTTCCGCTTCACGAATCGGGTCAAGGCCGCTGGCATCCGGGAAGGTATCGAAGTAGTAGGCTCCGCTGTATCCGTCACGCTGCATCTGCCAGAGAAATTCCAGCGTGGCGCGTGGATTGACCGAACCCACCATCAGTCCGTCATCGCGTTTGCCCCAGCCGTCGTTCAGGTCGAGCCCCAGCAGGCGGGAACGGCGTGCCACCATTGCCGCAGCGTAAGCCGGGATCTCATTGGCAAACAGCACGTGGGCGAAATCGAGCGTAATGCCAAGGTTCGGGCAGCCCGCCTCTTCCACCGCCAGCAGGCAGGTGGTGGCGTTAGGGAAAATGCTGTACGCCCGAGGCTCGTTGGGTTTGTATTCAATGCTGACGTCAACGTCCGGCGCATATTCCGCCACTTCACGTACCGCGCTGACCGCGTCTTCCCAGATCTTCTTGTAATCCGCCTGGAAGCAGTAATCGAAACCATCCTGCCCCATCCACAGCGTCATCAGCCGTGAGCCAAATTCCCGCCCGGTATCAATGCCGCGCTTGGTCAGCTCAATCGCTTCACGGCGTATCTTCGCATCCGGATGGGTAAAGGCGCCGATTTTGAACTGCGGCGCATCCCAGCGCATCTGCATGCCGTTAACGGCCAGACCGGCGTCGGCAATCGCCTGACGCAGCGTCGGGATGTCACTGGTGAGGTGCTGTGGGTAATTGAGATCGAGATGGGTTAAGCCCTTCACCTTACCCGCACGGGCAATCATCTGCAGCACCGACGGCTTGCCCGGTAAATCGGGCCAGTAGAGATGAGCGCCCGAGGCGAAGGAGTTAAGACGGGTGGCGAATTTCAGTTCGGACATGGGGATCAATCCTTCAGATAGCGACTTGTGATGTACTTTTCATATTCACGATTATTTGTGAAGTTATGCATTAATCTACTCTCTGTGCCCGGCTGCGCAAGCGTCGCAGCGGTGCTGAATCTCTGAACTGAGAGAGCCATCACGAAATAGTTTCACAGGGTGATTAGATAACGCGCCGGAACAGGTAGCGGAAAAACAACCACAACAAGGGCTTACATCTGGAAAGGGGCTGACGGGATGAAGATGAAAAAAACGGTGCGGGATCAGGAAGGAAAAAAGCTGAGCGCCAGCCAGCGGCGCTCAGCCTGTCAGGTTACTTCAAGCGGAAAGCGACGACGCTGTCGCCCGCCGTGGTGCCGAGCGAACCGTGTCCGCCGGCTGCAATGACCACGTACTGCTTACCATCTTTACCCATAAAGGTGGATGGCGTGGCCTGCGCGCCAGCGCTCAGTTCGGTCTGCCACAGCAGCTCGCCGGTGGTGCTGTCATAGGCACGGAAGAAGTTATCTGCCGTCGCACCGTGGAACACCAGATCGCCAGCGGTCAGTAACGGACCACCGTGTGCCACCATCCCCATCGGGAAGCCGATTGGGAAACGGCCCGGCAGGAAGCTGGTTTTCAGGTTTTTGGTGTTACCAACCGACGCAGCCATTCGGTTTTGCCGGTTTTCAGATCGACACCGACCATGCGTCCCCACGGTGGCGCGATGCACGGAATGCCGAGGCCAGAGGCCAGCTGCTGGATGTGAATCGCATAGTCGCCGTGGAAGTTTTCATTCCAGTACGGCGCACCATCTTTGGTGAAGGTACGCTGGGTTTCGGTTTCCGGCGTGCGCTTGATCAGATTGTATTTGTAGGCCAGACGGACTGGCGCAGCAATCAGCATCTGACGCTGCGGGTCAACGGCCACCGAGCCCCAGTTGAACACCCCGATGTTGCCCGGGAAGATCAGCGAGCCTTTCTCGGTTGGCGGCGTCCACGGATTACCGTCGTAACGCAGCTCACGGAAATCGGCCCGGCAGCTCATCTGGTCAAACGGCGTGATGCCCCACATCGACTTTTCAGTCAGCGGCTGTGGAATGAAGTTAAGGCTGGAAACCGGCTGAGTGGCGGCATACTGTTCGCCTTTGATGCCATCAGTCGAGACCTTAACCTGCTCCACCGGATACACCGGTTCGCCGGTCAGACGGTTCAGCACAAACAGGTTGCCGGTTTTGGTCGGCAGGATCACCGCCGGTTGTGACTTGCCTGATAGTCGATATCAATCAGCGAAGGCTGTGACGGATTGTCACGGTCCCACAGATCGTGGTTTGAACTCTGATAACGCCATTTGAAGGCACCGGTTTTCAGATCCAGTGCCACCAGCGCATCGCGGAACTTCTCGGTGTTGCTGTTTGGGTCACGCTCAATGCCAACTTCATCCGGCGAGGCGTTGCCAAACGGCACGTACACCAGGCCATTTTTCAGGTCAGCGCTCAGGGTCGCCCAGGCAACCGGGGTATCCTGCGGATAGGTGGCGGCGGCTTCTACCGGCGCGGTCTTCTCCGGATTGGCCGGATCGAAGTTCCACACCAGACGACCGGTGATCGCATCGTAAGCACGGATCACGCCAGACGGGTTACCGGTGTTGAAACCGTTATCCATCACGGAGCCACCGACAATCACCAGATTGCCAGCAACCAGTGGCGCAGCGGTCTGCATCAGCGCATGAGGACGTACATCGCCCATGTTAGCGCGCAGGTTCACCACACCGTTATCACCGAAGTCGGCGCAGGCTTTACCGGTATCGGCATCCAGCGCAATCAGGCGGGCATCGGTGGTGGCGTTGAAGATACGCTTGCGGCACAGGGCCGGCTGTGCGCTGCTCTGCGGCTGCGCTGACTGGCCCGCGTCGAAGTAGCTGACGCCGCGACAGGTCTGGTGCTGCTGCAGATAAGAGCGGTTTTTATCCGGCGCAGTCTTCCACTTCACCGCACCGGTTTCCGGGTCGAGCGCGTGGACTTCGTTATGCGGAGTACAGAAGTAAAGCATGCCGTTGGCTTTCAGCGGCGTCGCTTCAAAAGTGTACTCGGTGGCATCATCACCCTGACGCAGATCGCCGGTATGATAGGTCCACGCGACTTCCAGATCTTTCACGTTGTCTTTAGTGATCTGATTCAGCGCCGAGAAGCGCTGGCCGTCAGTGGTCCCGCCGTAGGCACTCCACTCATCGGCAGCACCGTTAGTGGCTGATGGCGTGCGTGCGTTGCTGATAGTGCCGTGCTGCGGAACCGGATCGTAGAAGCACAGACCGATCACCAGCAGCACCATCAGGATAACCGTACCACCCAAAAACGGATGGAAACGACGCTGTCCCTGATAGAGCGAACGGACCACCCACGGTAGTGCCAGCCAGACGCCCAGCACGCCAAACAGGTCGCCGCGCGGGATCCACTGCCACTTATCGAAGCCCACTTCCCAGATAATCCAGAACAGGGTGATCCACATCAGCAGCGCATAGAGCGTCAGCGCGCTGCGCTTGTTCATAAACAGCAGGATAGCGCTGAGCAGAACGCCCACGCCGATTAGCGCATAGAATGCACTGCCTCCCACCAGCAGGAGTTGTCCTCCCATGTAAATCAGGGCGATAGCAAATATCGCCATGATTACACTGGTAATTTTGTTAATCATGATCCATCCTCGGGTCATTAGCGGCGGTAGAAAATCAAATTAGAAAACATAAAATCAACGGGATTTTAACTAACGTAAGAAATATGTAAAAACATGTCGAAAGGTA
>MIEI01000101.1 GCA_002095305.1 Pantoea brenneri | reverse complement strand
GATCGTGCTGTCGGCGCGCCAGGGTGCCAGCGCGGCACATGACTCGGCGCGGCGCCTTTCCGGCATCAATGCCAGCCATCTCTCCGATTATCTGGTGGAAGAGGTGCTGGATAATGTCGACCTGCCGACCCGCCATTTTTTACTCAAAACCGCGCTGCTGCGCTCAATGAACGATGAGCTGATCGCCGGTGTCACCCGCGAAGAGAACGGCCAGATGCGGCTGGAAGAGATTGAGCGTCAGGGGCTGTTTTTACAGCGGATGGACGATTCCGGTTGCTGGTTCAGCTACCATCCGCTGTTTGGCAATTTTCTGCGCCAGCGCTGTCAGTGGGAACTGGCGGCGGAGTTGCCGGCACTGCATCGGGCCGCAGCGGAAAGCTGGATGGCGCAGGGCTTTCCCGGCGAGGCGATCCATCATGCGCTGGCCTCCGGCGATGCCAGCATGCTGCGCGACGTGCTGCAGAAGCACGCCTGGACGCTGTTTAATCAGAGCGAACTGCCGCTGCTGGAAAACTCCCTGAAAGCGCTGCCGTGGGAGATGATGCTGGAAAATCCGATGCTGGTGCTGCTGCAGGCGTGGCTGATGCAGAGTCAGCATCGCTTTTCCGAAGTGGACAGTTTGCTGGCCCGCTTTGAACAGGCCAGCCGCTGCGAGATTGACGACGCGCTGCGCGGCGAATTTAATGCGCTGCGCGCTCAGGTGGCGATCAATGATGGCAACACCGATGAGGCGGAGCGACTGGCGAAAGAGGCACTGGATATCCTGCCCGCCAGCCGTCACTACAGCCGCATTGTGGCGACCTCGGTGCACGGTGAGGTGATGCATTGCAAAGGCGACTTAGACAATTCCCTTAACCTGATGCGCCAGACTGAACAGATGGCGCGCCGTGATGAAGTCTGGCACTACGCGCTGTGGAGCCTGATTCAGCAGAGTGAAATCCTGTTTGCTCAGGGCTTTTTACAGGCGGCCTATGAGATCCAGAGCCGGGCGTTTGTGCTGGTCGACGAGCAGCACATGGCGCAGTTTCCGCTGCATGAATTTCTGCTGCGGATCCGCGCTCAGCTGCTGTGGGCGTGGGGACGGCTGGAGGAAGCAGAGCAGGCGGCACGCGAAGGCATCAAAGTACTGACCGGCTTTCAGCCGCAACAGCAGATCCAGTGTCTGGGGCTGCTGGTGCAGTGCTCGCTGGCGCGTGGCAATCTGGATAATGCGCGTAGCTACCTCAATCGGCTGGAAAACCTGCTGAATAACGGCAACTGGCACAGCGACTGGATCGCTAACGCCGATAAAGTGCGGGTGATCTACTGGCAGATGACCGGCGACAACGAGAGCGCCAGCAACTGGATGCGGCAAACGCCGAAACCGGCTTTCGCCAATAACCATTTCCTGCAGGGACAGTGGCGCAACATCGCCCGGGCGCAGATTTTACTCGGCGATGTCAGCCAGGCGGAAGTGGTGCTGGAGGAGCTGAATGAAAATGCTCGCGCCCTGCGGTTGATGAGCGATTTGAATCGTAACCTGCTGCTGCTTAATCAGATTTACTGGCAAACCGATCGCAAAGCCGACGCGCAGCGCACGCTGATCGAGGCGCTGAAACTGGCGCGCAGTACCGGCTTTATCAGTCATTTTGTCATTGAAGGCGAGATGATGGCTCAGCAGCTGCGCCAGCTGATCCAGCTGAATACCCTGAATGAGCTGGACAATCACCGTGCCCGGCGGATCCTGCTGGAGATCAACAAATACCACCGTCACAAGTTCGCCCATTTTGATGAGGGATTTGTCAGCCGGTTACTCAACCATCCTGACGTGCCGGAATTGATCCGCACCAGTCCGCTGACGCAGCGTGAATGGCAGGTGCTGGGCTTGATCTATTCGGGCTACAGCAACGATCAAATTGCTGGCGAGCTGGCGGTGGCGTCCACCACCATCAAAACGCATATCCGCAATCTCTACCAGAAGCTGGGCGTGACGCATCGTACGGAGGCGATGAATCAGGTGCAATCGCTGCTGAAAATGATGGGTTACGTCTGACGACCTGGGTTGCTACCGGCGGGCATCCGCCCGCTTATGCTGAAGAGCAACCTGAAGTAACAAGGTTAATGAGGAAACATCCCGCCTTCACCCCATCCGGATGATTCAACGGCGGCTGTTCAGACCGGCGTAAGAACCACCGCATATCAGCAAACCGGTTTTCATCTATAAAGCGCGCGTTGAAGTGGGGCAGACACTGCGCTGATGCAGGCACCCATCAGGCTGGCCGCAGGACTGGATTCTTAAACAGGACATCCATCGCATGACCACAAAGCCCGGCTTCTCTGGTGATTACCCAATGACCTTACCGGCTCAGTCTCATCAACTACTGAAACATCTATTTGTTGAGATCCCAGCGTTGATAGCAGGCGTTAATCTCGCGGGGTAACGTCAGCATTAGCCGGGGGATCGTAATCTGCTCAAATAGCGTCCTGTAGCGAAGGCGGTTTGCAGGCGCAATAAGCGCAATGTATTTGAGCATCTCCCAGCTAACATTCTCCCTGCCGGTTTTGAGCCCGCCGATTCTGGGTTTTGATGAGTAACATCTGCGAATATAGCGCAGCAACGCTATTGGCACCGGTACATCAAGCAGGATTAGCCCAGTGGCACGTTCGAGTCGTGGATGTATGCATTTTGTATAGTTGCCCTCCATCACCCATTTTTCCTTTTGCACCGCCTCAGCATGTAACCGATAAAAATCCTCTGGTTTCCGGGGGACCCATTTTGAATCCGGCAGATGATGCAGTTGATCCAGATGGATTAAAGGCAAAGATGTTTTACGCGCTATCGCATCAGCCAGCGTTGATTTACCGCTGTTTGAGGGTCCCATAATACAGATGCGTGGGCCCAGTTCTTCCAGTGATAACGATGTATTCATAAATCAGTCCTTCAACGTTCCCGGAAAAAAACAACTAAGGGTAACAATATTAATAGTTTAAAATCTTTTTCGGTGCGGCGGCAGGCCATAAAAGGACGCCGGTTGGGGGCACTAACCGACAGGATTGCCAGGCGTCAGATTGTATACGGTAAGTTCAGCTTCTGCCGTTGGGTTACAGTCGGCGTTGAGCGCAGGGCGGACGCAATCGCACGAAGCGAAGTCCGTGCTGCAAAAGCATCAGCACTGTGGCCCGCGCGAAATGGCCGTCAGTGCGACCGGCCATATAACGTGTTCCAGCGTACTCACTGTTTCAGTCGCGGATTAACCATCCGTTGAACGTGTTATTGCTTCCCACTGTTCCATTTCCTTGCCTAAAGCCGTGAGCTTTTGCCGCACTAAACGTAATGCATCACTGCCTAACAATAAATGCACTGGCGGGGTCTGGCTCTCAATGATTGCCAGTATGGCGCGGGCTGCCTTTACAGGATCGCCAGGTTGCTTACCGCTTTTTTCCTCACGAGCCTGGCGAATAGGATCAAACAACGCGTCGTAGTCCGGAATGCTGCGAACGCTGCGAACCATTGATCGCCCGGCCCAGTCGGTGCGAAACGAGCCAGGTGCCACGGCTGTCACCTGTATGTTGAACGGGGCAAGCTCTTTGCTTAACGTTTCAGATATTCCTTCCAGTGCAAATTTGCTGCCGCAGTAATAACTGATGCCGGGCAGGGTAATGAAACCGCCCATTGAGGTGATATTAATAATATGGCCACGACGGCGCTGGCGCATATCTGGTAGCACGGCTTTGATCATCGCCACTGCGCCAAACACGTTCACGTCAAACTGGCGGCGCATCTCTGTGATTGATGATTCTTCCATTATGCCTTCATGGCCGTAACCGGCATTGTTTACCAGCACATCAATCGGACCGACGTCAGACTCAATCTCGCCAACGACCTTATCAATACGCTCAAAGTCGGTGACATCAAGCAGACGGCCAAAAGCCCGCTGCACATTGAGCGCCTCGAAAGCCTGCTGTGCTTCGCGGGTGCGAACGGTACCCACCACCCGATGACCTGCGGCGAGGGCTTCCTGTGCCAGCGCCTGACCAAAGCCGCTGCTGACGCCGGTGATTAAAATCGTTTTTACAGATGTCATAAAAAAACTCCCCTGAACTTTGGAAGTTGCATAGTATTTTATGTTCTGCTGCATTTTCAGGCCGTATCTTCTCTTTTTCTTGCCTGATTTTATGAGGTGCTGTGATGCCGGGGATGATGACCTTAGTGAAAGCACTGGCGGCGCAGGAGGGGTATAACCTTACTGCGTTGCCTGACGTGAGAATTTTGCGTGCCGATCGCCCGCTTGCCCGAACGCCTGTGCTTTACGATCCAGGGATCGTGATTGTCTGCCAGGGCAGCAAGCGCGGCTATTTTGGTCAGCAGACTTATTTATATGATGAACAGCATTATCTTGCAGTTTCGGTGCCGGTGCCGTTTGTGATGGAAACCGAGGCGTCAGCAGAACATCCGTTGCTGGCGATTTATATGCATCTGGATTTTCAACTGGCCGCGGAACTGATGCTGCAGATTGAACAACATGATGTCCCGCATCCTCCCGTCGCGCCGCAAAGCATGATGTCTAGCCCGATGGACGACGCGGTAAAAACGGCCGTGCTGCGCTTGCTTGAAGTCCTGAACAATCCGCTTGATGCGGCGATCCTCGGCCCTGCGCGGGTGCGTGAGCTTTATTACCGCGTATTGACGGGCGCACAGGGCAATGCAATGCGCGCCGCACTGGCCCTGCAGGGACAGTTTGGCAAAATAGGTAAAGTGCTGCAGCGCATCCATGCGACCTATGCTGAGCCGTTAACACTGACACAACTGGCGATGGACGCCGGCATGAGTGTGCCGACATTTCATAGCCATTTCAAAGCGATAACCCGGATGCCGCCGATGCAGTATGTGAAATCGGTACGCCTGCATCAGGCGCGGATGTTGATGGTGCGTCAGCAGGTCACTGCCGCCGCCGCGAGTTATGCCGTCGGCTACGAAAGTCCGTCGCAATTTAATCGCGAGTTCAAACGCCTGTTTGGGCTGCCGCCGGCTGAGGAGATAAAACGCATGCAGCGTCACTTCGCCGTTCCGCCCGTACAGCAAGCGTCGGTATTTGTTTCATCGCATTAAGGTCTGTTCGACATAGCTGAATAAACCGTGACCCAGGCAACGTCTGATGTTGGCGCAGTATCGACTGTCACCAGGCACAGCGCGACGTACCTGGCCGGCACGCGCAAAGCGGACTGACGATGCCTGTGCCCATATCCGAAATAAGCGAAAGGCGCACATTGTTAATTTTAAAAAGCACAGTCATTTGGCTGAGGCAGCCTTTTAACATTATCTAGATGTCTTTTTCATAATTGATGGTTTCCTTCACCGCAGTGAGGGCAAGCCGGAGCCTGTCCAGGCTGACCGAGCCGAGCGCGAGGCGTATGGCGTGCGGCACATTTGATGATGTACTGAATGGCTCGGCGGTTGAAACTGATATCTGCTGGTCCATTAATCGATGCAAAATTCGTTCAGCCCTGACCTCTGCGGGTAAGGGCAGCCAGATGAAATAAGCGCTGGCATGGCTTATCCACTGGCCGTCACCCATTATCTCGCGCGCAATGGCCTGACGCTGTCGGGCATCGCGCCGCTTCATTGATTCCAGTTTTCTTATCGTTCCATCCTTAATCCAGCCACAAACCATCGCAACCATAAGGGCGGGTGTATTCCATGTCGTGGCCCGGATAGCGCGTTCGAGAGGTTGTCGCATTCCAGCCGGAGAGACCACCACGCCGACACGCAGGCCGGTGGCAATATTTTTAGCAAAGCCGGTAACGTAGACCGTCCTTTCAGGCGCATAACAGGCCAGCGGGGGTGGTGGGCGACTGACCAGAAAAGCGTAGGCCGCGTCCTCTATCACAAGTAAATCAAATTCCCGGGTAATACGGGCGAGCTCACTACGCTGGGCGTGGCTCAGCACCCAGCCCAGGGGGTTATGCAGCGTGGGCATTGTGTAGATCGCCCGGACGCGCCTGCTTTGGCAGATTTGCCGGAGTGCGGTCAGGTCAGGGCCGCTCACGCCGGTGGGTATGGGCACAAGCTCCAGATGATAAAGCGTGGCCAGTGCTTTAAAACCAGGATAGGTCAGTGCATCCACAGCGACCACATCACCGGGTTTCAGCAAACCCATCACTGCGACGGTAAGACCGTGCTGTGCACCGTTCACAATCAGCAAGTCATCCGCAGATGCCGCAATACCGGCGGTTGCCAGCCATGTCGCGATGATATCCCGATCGGTTTTTCTTCCGGCGTGAGGGTGATAACGCAGCAACGATTCGAGATCGCCAGTGGCGGCCAGCTGGCGCATTGAATCGCGCAGTTGCTCCTTCTGGTCTGGCAGGGAAGGGTAGTTAAAGTTGAGATCCAGCACATCAGCAGCCAATGCCAGCTGATCAATACCCTGGCCGGCAGGTAACGAGATATCCCGGACAAAGGTGCCACGGCCTGTTTCTCCCCGCACCAGACCAATAGCTTCCAGCTCTGCGTAAACGCGGGTTGCAGTGGCAAGGGAGATGCCTTTATCCACTGAGAGTGCCTGTGGGTTGGAAGCCGTGCACCGGCAGGAAGGCTGCCGTTTCGGATCGCAGCGGCATATTCATCCACGACAGCTTTATAGCGCACCCTCATGAATTGTACCTATGACAATTTTTTGATTGTCATGAATCATGGGGCTTAGCATAGGAACTGTCAATTTACAGTCGGGCTGATGATATAAGCACTTGAGGAGAGGGATGTCGTGGCGACAAATGATTTAAATAACGCTAATTCTGGTTCGCTGTCCGGCTGGATTAATGGTTTTCTGGGTGTGCTGATATTCAGCGGATCACTTCCGGCTACACGCCTGGCCGTTCAGGATATGAGTCCTTTTTTTCTGACTTTCATGCGGGCCTCTGTTGCCGGCGTATTGGCGATTGCACTGCTTTTGCTCTTCAGGCAGAAACCTCCTCAGCGCAATCAGGTGTTCTCATTAATAATTGTTGCGGCTGGTGTAGTGATCGGTTTTCCGCTGCTGACAGCTATAGCACTGCAGCATATAACCTCCTCCCATTCAGTTGTATTTCTCGGACTGCTGCCGTTGGCGACGGCTGTTTTTGGCGTGATCAGAGCAGGAGAACGACCACGACTGCCATTCTGGATATTTTCCGCATTGGGCAGTCTGTTAGTGGGCGGATATGCTCTGTCGCAAAATGCTTCGGTTTCGCTGTTCGGTGACCTGCTGATGCTGGCTTCCGTGCTCGTCTGCGGGCTGGGTTATGCTGAGGGTGCCCGGCTTTCACGTGAGCTTGGTGGATGGCAGGTCATCTGTTGGGCACTGATTATTTCTCTGCCGCTGATGCTGATGGCTGCCTGCGTAACAATGCCAGAAAATATCAATGCCATAACCATCGAGAGCTGGCTGGCGCTGGGCTATGTCTCCCTTTTCAGCATGCTGATCGGCTTCATTTTCTGGTACAAAGGATTAGCTACCGGTGGCATTACGGCTGTAAGTCAGTTGCAGTTGCTGCAGCCGTTTTTTGGCCTCGGGCTTTCCGCCTTACTGCTTTCGGAAACGGTGAGTCCTTTGATGCTGCTGGTGACGCTGGGGATCATTCTCAGCGTCATCGGTTCGCGCCGGTTCGCACGTTAATGAGCTGAATAATCGAAATGCTACCGTTCCGTAGACAACGTTTTCTTGTTGCACAAAGCGGCCTGATATAAGCGAAGGGCGGACCTTAGTAATGATGAGTTGGTGTAGTTTTGCTGGTTATTCTGAAATATCAACATTATCAGCGGTGGTCGATATTGGTAGAAAAAATTCTTTTAACAGAGACGCTTGAAAACCCGCTTTCAGGTGATATCTTCAGTGCATAATTACCTAATCAGGAAGAGAGCATGATTACTCTGAGGGATATGAATGAAGAAGAATTCGAAAGTTATCGTTCTCTTTTCATCAATGAATATGCGCAGGATCTACAAAGAAATCGGGAATATCGCCCTGAAAAAGCACGAGCCAAAGCCATAGAATCTATTGATGCCGTGTTAACTAAAGGCGTTGCGACTCCAGCTAATCAGCTGTGGTGTATTCAACAGCTTGATGAACCAGAAGAGATTATTGGCATTCTGTGGCTGTCCCTCACCGGGTCATCAGCGTGGATAAGTGATTTCTACATTTATCCCGACTGGCGCAGTCGTGGATTCGGCGGTTTGGCCTTGAACGTAATGAAAACAGTGCTGAAAGAAATGGGCATCAATGACGTCGGACTTAGAGTAGCCCCGAACAATGCCTCAGCCAAAGCACTGTATCATAACAATGGCTTTCATATTACCGGCATTAATATGACGCAAAATTTAAATTAAATCTTTTAGCTGGTTTAGATAAATTTCTTTTAAAACTAAAAATGATACATTTTTTAACACCCTGCCGTTCAGCGCTTCATAAAACGTTTGAATCAGTTTTTTTCGACATGCTGCTTTTTTTTCAATAAAAAATTGAGTAAATAACTGCCACTTAATCACAACTTATTTTACCGCCGTTTCAGCGCTATTTTTGACTGACTCCATCTCAGGAAAAGACTCAGCTTTGTGAGGTGCCGCTTCTGGCACAGAGCGGACATGCTTGCGCGGCGTAGTCCGCTCTGAGCGAGAAGCGGACATTCCGTTTGCAACAGGGGTCAAGAGCGCATCGGAATGAAAGGGCCAATCAGATTCTTACTAATCAGAAGCGACGAAGATCTTTAATGGCTAATTCCTCAAATGACCTGCTAAAAAATTGTATTTATGGATTGATTACTTACTGGCGTATAAGCATGCGTACCTGCTTGCCGCGATAGTTAACATAATCTTGAAACTGGAAACCAAAACGCTCAGCCAGATAATTTGAACGTTTATTTTCTTCGTCAATGATACAACATACTGGGGATGAAAATGTCTGGTCGGCCCATAGTAAAACTGCGGCCAGTGCTTCAGACGCATAACCTTTGCCACGAACCTCAGGAACCAACGTCCATCCAGCTTCAGGGTATTTTAACTCAGGTGTGATATCACGATGAGCATCCTGGAAACCAAACGAACCAGCATAACGACCTGTTGTTTTCTCAAACACTGCCCAATAGCCATACCCTAACGCATGCCAGTGCCCGATATAACGTAATAAGCGGGTCCAAACCATTTCTGCTGTTGGATTTTCACCGCCATTAATTTTAGCCATTTCAGGAGTGCTCCAGCACGCCATAAGCGTTGGAAACTCATCGAGCGTAAATTGTTTTAAAATCAATCGTTCTGTTTCAAGTCGAGGCGCTTGCTGAACAGTCATCACTTCTCCTGGTTTTAGCATACTTGATGCGGCTGTTTTACCACCATGCACGTTTCTTCTTTGACGGGCAATCAAACTGTATCAACGTCCGCTGCTGGCACAAAGCGGACGTGCACTGTAACAGTCGCTCACGAGCGAGCATCAGCGCCTTCCATTGCCGCTTTTACTCTGAGAATGGCCTGCCGTGTAGGGTTGAATTTGCGGGCGATCGAACGGATGCTTTTCCTTTCACTAAGCCGCAGCAAGACCTCTTTCTTTTGTTCGTAATCCGGCGCAGGCGGACGACCGAAACGCTGCCCCGATGCCTTAGTACGCGCGTTATTCTCTTATCGTGAACTCAACTATTGTCGCTGGAAAAAGAACCTCTGACTGCGCCAGGTGATACTCCCGTGGTGCGTTTGAAGGCGCGGCTGAAAGCCGCCAGTGAGCCATACCCCATGTTGGCAGCCACGACCTCAACGGGTGTATGTTCACGACGGAGGCAATGCATGGCTAAGCGCATTCTGAGATCAGTAAGATATCTAAGCGGTGAAGTGCCCGTTGCTGCCAGAAAATGCTGACTGAAACCTGAGCGTGACTGGCCAGCCTCCTTAGCAAGTTCAGCGGTAGTCCAGTTTTTACCCGGATTTTTGTGCATCATAAAAATAGCACGGCTGAGTCGGGGATCGTTCATGGCTCCTACCCATCCCGTTGCGTCGTCACACCCGCCAGCCACCCATCCGCGAACGATAAGAGCCGCTACAACCTCAGCCAGCCGTGCAAGTATTCCGGCACTCCCGGCCTGTTCGCTCATTGTTTCGCGTTCCATGGCATCAAGCATTGGCTGGAGCTCAGGGGACTTTTCCGTCAGCATACTGACCAGCAAAAGCTCTGGCATCGCAGACATCAGGGGCTGCATGCCACCAAGATCGAAATCCATACAGCAGCTGAACATCACCGGTTTTGCATCCTCTGCGACTAAAGCATCTTTGTCGGGTTTGTTTGCCGGATCAAAATACAGCACCCTGCACCTGGCAATGTCAGAGGATTCAAACACGGCATGTGGCCCTCCATGAGGAAGCAGAACAGCATCACCGGTGTCTAGCTTATAGATCTCGCCCCCCGGGCTGCTCAACCAGACAGGGCCGTAGCCTACAAAATGGAACTGTCCTCTTCCGGTGACGTTGGTAAAACCTATTCCTTTAGACTCAGGGACATTTATTTTGCTGAACTGCACGCCCTTAAGGTGCATGTCATGGAGTAACTGGCTGATTAATTCACTTGAGCGACCATTCTGAGAAGTTGCCATTTATCTTTTTTGGACGATTAATCAAATTATATGGACAACATATCATAGTATGTCCAATACCGGCGTCCTACACTTCGTTTTTAACTTAACGGAGTGAATAAATGAACAAACCTTACCGATTCAGGACGTGGGGAACTGCCTTACTAATTCTACTGCTGACAACGCTATCTTCACTGGCCAGCGCCAGTGAAAAACACTATACGGTCACCGCGCCCGATGGCGTAAAAATCGCCGTGCAGGAATCGGGTAATCCAACCGGGCCTGCCATTATTTTTATTCACGGATTATTAGGCAGTCGTCTCAACTGGGAAAAACAGGTCAATAGCCCTGAACTGCAAAACTACCGAATGATCACTTATGATCTGCGTGGGCACGGGATGTCAGGTAAACCAGAAGATGCCGAGGCTTACAGGAATGGACGTCACTATGCTGACGATTTGGCTGCCGTCCTCAAATCAACGGGAGCCCGTCGTCCGGTACTGGTTGGCTGGTCACTGGGTGGCGTTGTCATGTCAAACTATCTCGCAGCTTATGGCGACGCAGGTATCAGTGGTGTCATGTACGTGGATGGGGTGATTGAGCTGAACGCAGCACTGATTACACCGCATCCGGAGGTCTATGCAGGTCTGGCCTCTGACGACGTCCGTACGCATCTTGAAGCCGAGAGGGCTTTCCTGAGTTTATGTTTCCATACTCAGCCTGACGCTGTGACCCGTGAGTTATTGCTTTCCAGTGCCGCTATGGCTTCCTGGGTTATGACACGCACAACGCCATCAATGACCGTCGCTGCTGCTGAAGGTTTGCCTAAGGCGAGAGTTCCCGTTTTGATGATTTATGGCGGCAAGGATCAACTTGTGAAGGTACAACCGAGCATCGCCCGCGCACGCGAACTTAATGACCACGTCCAGACGAAACTTTATGCAAACTCCGGACATGCTCCATTTCTGGAAGAAGCGCCACGCTTTAATCGCGATTTGTCAGCGTTCATGACGTCTGCAGCGGTAAATGGAGACGCTCAGTGATAAGCACAACATTTATATACTGCACGGTGGCTGAGGCTATTCACGCGTCGCCCGAATTTAGCGCGCAACAGGGCATGACGTATTCACACCCACTTTAACAGGATCGGGGGAGCGCTCACATCTGGCTTCACCCGCCATAAATAGATCCACTCCTATAAGGGGTGTGCTTAACGTTATTGCTTTTGAAGGATTAGGTGACCTCGTACTGGTTGACCATTCGTATGGAGGACTCATTATCACGGCGGTGGCGGATGCCATTCCCGACAAATCAGATCCCTGGTTTACCTTGATGCATTTATTGGTGAGCACGGTAAATCTCTATTTAACATGGACCCCCCCTCTGCTACCAGGCTGGCAGAGAATATCACTGCAACCCAGGTGAAGCTGACGCAAAGGGTATTAACGAAGATCGAAAGCGCAACGGCCTTATTTCAGTTGAGGGCGAACGCTGGGCTCCGTAGATGATAGATTGGGTCAACCAGGATACGCCAATCAACAATGCAGATAAGAAAACTCAGTGAGTAATCCGCGGATTCAGACTCATTATTTCCATCTTTGACTAAGCGTTTTACTCCCTCAAATTTTCATTTGACAGCATGGCCACCGACGCATTTCTCAAATCACGCCGGAATACCTTTCGGCGCTGGCGTGAAATCAGTTCACATCGATTAAGGCAAACATTCGTGTCCGCTTCCGGCACAGAGCGAACATTTATCCGGCGTAGCTGTCAGGTGGACCGCATCCCTGTGCGCCTGGCTTCCGGAACCATGGGTTGGTGTAATCTTCCGCCGTATCCAAACGGGCCTGGAGAGCAGGCCGGCAGCCTGCCAGACGACAGGCTGCATGAGAAATCAGGGAATAAGTTTGCTGCTTCGCATCGCGTCCAGATGTTCAATCAACACCTCATCAGAGCGCTTGATCATGGCGTCAAACCCTGCCTGACGCGCTTTGGTGACGTCAAAGATGGCGTCTTTCTTAACATGGAAGATAAAGTCACCAAATCCACCTAACGCCAGTTTGTCGATATCTCGCTCCTGCAGATGCGCCTTGTCGGCGATGGATGACCAGAGAGGCTTAAGCGCGCTGAGACGTTCGCTAAGCGAAACAGGCTGCGCCTCGCCAACCGGAACGCCAAACCAGTCAGCCAGTTTCGGCCAGACGTGACACCAGCGAAACACGTCGCCATTGGTGATATTGAACGCGCCGAATCTGGCATTTTCGGTGGCCCAGACAGCGCTTTCACCGAGGATGCGGCTGTCAGTGATGTTCACCAGAGTATTGCGATAAGCGTCATCCGGGCCGGGAAAATGCAGGGCGGTTGCCGTTTCGCGGCAGATTGTACCGTACACGCCGATTAAATTTCCCAGGTTCATCGGCGATCCGAATGAGTGACCGATGACAATATCCGGGCGCAGTGCAGTCCAGCCGATGCCTTCATCGCCAATCTTTCTCGCATAGTCCTCATGCCGGAAATAGAGGTTCGGCGGAAAATGACGGCTGTCCTCTTCCCGCGCCGGGGTGCGGTAAACGCCCAGATGGGCACCATAAACCTTTCCGCCCTGAATAAAGATAATATGTTTCAGCGAATTGCCTGACGAGCGTACCGCGCCGATGAGATTTTCAAACATCAGCGCATTGATATCCGCCTCCACGCCTGGATTGGGATCCTGGCGCAATGCCGCATAAAAAATGTGCGTCACCGTTTCAAACGCTTCCCGGTGTTGATTAAGATTTTCGGAAGAGGTCAGGTCAGCGCTGATATGAGGAGAAGGGTGAGGGCTGTGCGGCGAACGCCCAAGGGTAGTGATTTGCCAGCCCGCGTTATGGAAGGAATCATGAGCGGCAAAGCCCACTACGCCGGCAGCACCGACCAGCAATACGTGCTTATCATTCATACATTTCTCCGTTTTGTTTCATATAACCCGTTTTAGCAGCAACATACAGAGGGTATTACCACTGACAGCAAACCGAGCCGTTGCTGTACGCCGTTATTAAAAAGTGATTGATATAGCATAATGAGTCAAACGACGATCGGCAGGCGAAGCGTCCCCCGTGCACCGCACAGAGTTTTTTAACCCGCCGCAGATGTTTGCCCAAAGCGTCAATACAGGTCGCTGTGAAAAAGCAGTTGCAACAGCTTCATCCGGCAGCAACGAGCGTGAAGCGAACATGCTGTCACCCTGCATATAACTAAATTTGGCAAATATGATGGGTTTATGAGGTGGAGATAGGGTGGCCCATTATCCGATTAACGATAACTTTCAGAAAATGAACCCTGCCTCTGTGGGATGAATAGGGTTAACGAACCATCTTATGGGATTGTAAAATCCCGTATGAAATTAAAAATCTGTTCGGGATTGCCGTTTTATTAAGGCTGCACTGCAGCCAATTAAAGAGAGGGAGACTGAATATGCGTGTTCGCCTGGCCACTGAAAACGATGCTATATCCCTGATTACTATCGACTCTGTTGCCCAGCACCAGCCAAAACGTGCGGCGAAAATCCGCAGCTGGTGTGCCCAGTCTGTCTGTTATATTGCCGAACAGCAGGGGATAGCGATGGGATATGGCGTGCTGAACTATCATTTCTTCGGCTGCGGCTTTATTGAAATGCTGATGGTAGGGGAACATTACCGCCGCAGGGGGATCGGTCTGGCGTTGATTGCAGCGTTGAGGTCCCGCTGCCAGCACCCGAAGCTGTTCACCTCCACCAA
>MIEI01000100.1 GCA_002095305.1 Pantoea brenneri | reverse complement strand
GACCAGCGCAAACGCCGCATCCGGTGCCCGCGCCAGACCTTCCTCAACCTGCAGACCTTCGGCATCGACTGGCACCGCAACCGGCCTTACCCGCAGGGTTTCTACCGCCTGCCGGGCGACCATAAAGCCCGGATCTTCCAGCCAGGCCTGCTTCCCCTGAAAATCCATTGCCAGGCCAATCAGCCCCATCGCTCCGGCATAGCCATTGGTGATAAAAATTTGATCGGCATGACAGCGCACCCCGCGCGCGACCGCCAGCCAGGCTACCAGTGCCTGACGCAGTGCCGGCGTGCCGCGCGGATCGGGGTAACTGGCCGGTTTCCCGACCAGTGCCCGCGTCTGACGTTGCAGGATGCGCAGCCAGACTTTGGCCGGAAAGCTATCGCTGGCGGGGATGCCCATCTGGAACGTCAGGGGCGGCGAGTCGTAATCCTCTCCGCCCTCACGCAGTGACAGCGGCACCACAGCCTGGGCGCCAGCGGCTTCGCTCAGCACCGGCAGTGGATTCACAAAGGTACCGGCCGCGCCCCGGGTATGCAAAAACTGGCGATCCACCAGCATGTCATAGCTGGCGCGCACCGTACCGCGAGCGACGCCGAGCTGGGCCGCTAAATCACGGCAGGAAGGAAGCCGTGCGCCGGGTGGCAAGCGCTGGTCGATGATCGCCTGTTCAATCTGCTGCCGCAGCTGCTCGCTCAGACCCCGCGCCTGGCCGCGTTTAAGCGTCAGCGTGGCGAAAAGCGATGGGCCCATTAAATCGTCATTTTTTGGCACTTTTGCTGTTCCATGGAAAAGCCGACAATTGCCTCAACCCACATCAATGAGGCAAAAAAATGAGTGAACGTATCGATTTTAATCAAGTCGCCCCAGCCGGGATGAAAGCGCTCGGCGGTGTTTACCACTATCTGACACAAACCGATTTGCCGTTACCCCTGTTGGAACTGGTGTTCCTGCGCATCTCGCAAATTAACGGCTGCGCCTACTGCATCGACATGCACAGCAAAGCATTGCATAAAGCCAATGTGAGCTGGGATAAAATTGTGCTGACCGCGGTGTGGAATGAATCGGGGAATTTATTCAGCGATCGCGAGAAGGCGGCCCTGCGCTGGGCAGAGTGCCTGACGCTGATCGCCAGCGCGGGCGCACCCGATGAGGATTATGCCGCACTGCAGGCCTGCTTTAGCGACAAAGAGATTGTCGATTTGAATATCGCCATCGGTCTGATGAACACCTACAACCGCATGGCAATCAGTCTGAAAAAGCTACCGGCGTCTGTGTCAGGTCAGTGAGGCAGTCCGATGCGTGCGCCGTGGCGCGCGCATTTCATCCTCACAAAAATGTAACATTATTTTTACACTGACCGCCTGAAACCGGCGCTGATGCACTTTTAGACTATTCCTTACTCACCGATAACTGCCTGAAATTCAGTGAATTAAATAATTCCTCTCTGTAACCCACTCAGCGGGCGCTGCACCATGATGGCGCGTTCCTGCAACAACCAACTCTCTTAAGCTACTGAGTTCTCAATAAAAAATCACTTATACTGCCTCTGCCGCCATGATTAATTCTTATGCTGAATCATTTCTGCATTTAAAAAATAAACAAATGTTTAATTCAGATGCGAGAATGTTATATTCGCATGACAAAGCATAACGTGCAGTTAACCCGTTATCACCGCTTTAACCTATACCTGAGTCTTAACCTTTGAGAAATAGCGCAACGCGCTCGAAAGAAGCGTGACTATTTCGCCTGCAAAACTGTTGAGCTTCAGGTCAACAGAAGAGGAGATGTCGCCTCATGTGCAATTCAGCAGTAAACCTTGCGCTCGCGATGAGCGCCATGGCAAAGGACACCACTACCGCGCAGGAGCGCAAAGACGTTGACGTGTTGCTGATTGGCGCGGGCGTGATGAGCGCCACCCTGGGCGCATGGCTGCAGGATCTGGAACCGGACTGGTCTATCGAAATGGTAGAGCGGCTGGACAGCGTGGCAGAAGAGTCATCCAATGGCTGGAACAATGCAGGCACCGGCCATGCCGCGCTGGCCGAGCTGAACTATACGCCACAGCGTGCCGATGGCAGCATCGACATCTCTAAAGCGGTGACGATCAACGAATCGTTCATGATTTCCCGTCAGTTCTGGGCCTCACAGGTGCAGAAGGGCAACCTGCGCATTCCAAAAAGCTTTATCCACAGCACGCCGCACATGAGTTTTGTCTGGGGCGACGACAATGTCGAGTTCCTGCGCAAACGCTTCCAGGCGCTGCAGAAAAGCACTCTGTTCCGTGGCATGGCCTACTCCGAAGATCCGCAGCAGATTGCTGGCTGGATCCCGCTGGTGATGAAAGGCCGTGATCGCAGTCAGAAAGTGGCGGCCACCTGGACCGAAATGGGAACCGACGTCAATTTCGGTGAAGTGACGCGCCAGCTGATCGCCTCCTTACAGAAGAAGGCCAATTTCCGCCTGCGTCTGCGTCAGGAAGTGCGTGAACTGACTCGCCTGAGCGATGGTCGCTGGCAGGTTACGCTGCAGTGTCTGGCGAGCGGCACCCGCCGCACGCTGACCGCCAGAAATATCTTTATCGGTGCTGGCGGCGCGGCGCTGCCGCTGTTGCAGAAAGCCGGCGTACCGGAAGCCAACGGCTATGCCGGTTTCCCGGTAGGCGGCTCATTCCTGGTGACTGAAAATCCGCAGGTGGTGGCGCAGCACATGGCCAAGGTCTACGGCAAAGCCAGCGTCGGCGCACCGCCGATGTCGGTACCGCATGTCGATACCCGCGTGCTGGATGGCAAGCAGGTGCTGCTGTTCGGGCCGTTTGCCACCTTCTCCACCAAGTTCCTGAAGCAGGGTTCATTGCTGGATATGTTCACCTCGCTGAACAGCAGCAATATGCTGCCGATGGTTAAAGTGGGGCTGAAAAGCTTTGATCTGGTGAAATATCTGATGGATCAGGTGCTGCAAAGCGATCGCGATCGGATGGATGCCCTGCGCGCCTATGTGCCACAGGCGAAGCAGGAAGACTGGCGTTTAGTCACCGCCGGTCAGCGCGTGCAGATCATCAAAAAAGATGAGAAAGAGGGCGCGGTACTGCGTCTTGGCACCGAAGTGGTTGCCTCGCAGGATGGCTCGATTTCGGCGCTGCTGGGTGCTTCGCCAGGAGCCTCAACGGCTGCGCCGATCATGCTGGAGCTGCTGCACAAGGTCTACCCTGAGCAGATGGCATCGCCAGAATGGCAGAATAAAATCCGCGCCGTTATTCCGTCATGGGGACGCAAGCTGAACGGTGACGTGGCGCTGACCGAGAAGGTGCTGGCGGAAACCAGCCGTATTCTGCAGCTCGATTACACCCCGGTAACGCCGATGGCTGCCAACGATGAAGGGCGCGAAACCGCCTTTGTTGTCGGTAAGTAATTCAGTCCCTGCTCTCTCAAGGCCCCCGCTGTGGGGCCTTTTTGTTTGCCGCTCGCCTGGTTGACTGCGCTATTCTCTATTAGGGTTAAGAGATGTTTTAGCTGAACTTTCAGAAGGAAACGGCATGTCTCAACCCAACGTTGCACCGGAATTCGAGCTTCTTGACCGCTACTGGCGCGCGGCTAACTATTTGTCTGTCGGGCAGATTTACCTGATGGACAATCCACTGCTGCGCGAACCGCTGAAACCAGAGCACATCAAACCCCGCCTGCTGGGTCACTGGGGCACCACGCCCGGTCTGAATTTTATTTATGCTCACCTCAACCGGATTATTCGCCAGCGCGATCTGAATCTGATCTATGTCTGCGGACCGGGTCATGGTGGTCCCGGCATGGTCGCCAATACCTGGCTGGAAGGCAGCTACAGCGAAATTTATCCGCATGTCAGTCAGGATGCAGCGGGTATGCAACGCCTGTTTAAGCAGTTCTCCTTTCCAGGCGGTATTCCCAGCCACGCGGCACCGGAAACGCCCGGCTCCATTAATGAAGGCGGCGAACTGGGCTACTCGCTGGCGCATGCGTTTGGCGCAGCGTTTGATCATCCGGAACTGATTGTGCCGTGCGTGATTGGCGACGGCGAAGCGGAAACCGGACCGCTGGCCTCCAGCTGGCACGGTATTAAATTCCTCAATCCTGCGCGGGACGGTGCGGTGCTGCCGATTCTGCATCTCAACGGTTACAAGATTGCCAATCCGACCATCCTCGGCCGCAGCAGTGATGAAGACCTGCGCCAGTTGTTCAGCGGTTACGGCTATGAGCCGCTGTTCGTCAGCGGCGATCAGCCTGAAAAAATGCACCCACTGATGGCGGAAGCACTGGATAACGCTTTCAGTAAAATTGCCGCCTTCCAGCAGCAGGCGCGCACTGGCAAAGCCAGCAGCGGCGTACCGCGCTGGCCAATGATTGTGCTGCGCAGCCCGAAAGGCTGGACCGGCCCCAAAACCGTGGATGGCAAAAAAGTGGAAGGTTTCTGGCGGGCGCATCAGGTGCCGGTCGCGGCCTGCCGTGAGGATGAAGGCCATCGTCAGATTCTCGAAGCCTGGATGCGAAGCTATCAGCCTGACGATCTGTTTGACGAGCAGGGACGGCTGAAACCGGAGCTGCAGGCGCTGGCTCCGCAGGGCGATAAGCGCATGGGCGCCTCTCCATATGCCAACGGCGGCCTGCTGCGTCGCGAGCTGGATACACCGGACATTGCCGAATTTGCCTTCGATACCGGCGAGCCGGGCTCGCAGATGGCGCAGGCCACCGAGCAGCTCGGCCGCTACCTGCGGGTCCTGTTTGAGCGTAACCTCGATAACTTCCGCCTGTTTGGCCCGGACGAAACCGCCTCTAACCGCCTGACGCCGGTGTTTGACGCCACCAGCCGCACCTGGCTGGAAGCAATAGAACCTTACGATGAGCAGCTGGCGCGTGATGGCCGGGTGATGGAGATCCTGAGCGAGCACCAGTGTCAGGGCTGGCTGGAGGGCTATCTGCTGACCGGCCGTCACGGCCTGTTCAACTGCTATGAAGCCTTTATTCATATCGTCGATTCGATGTTTAACCAGCATGCCAAGTGGCTCAAAGTGACGCGCAAACTGGGCTGGCGTAAACCGGTCTCATCGCTCAACTACCTGCTCTCTTCTCACGTCTGGCGTCAGGATCACAATGGTTACAGCCATCAGGACCCAGGCTTTATCGATCATGTTGCCAACAAAAAAGCCGATATCGTACGCATCTACCTGCCGCCCGATGCCAATACGCTGTTATGGGTTGGCGATCACTGCCTGCGTACCTGGGATCGGATCAACGTGATTGTGGCCGGTAAGCAGCCCGCGCCACAGTGGCTGGATATGGCGAGCGCCATTCGCCATTGCGAAGCGGGTATGGGAGAGTGGCGCTGGGCCGGTACCACGCCGGATGATGCCGAACCGGATGTGGTGATGGCCTGTGCCGGCGATGTGCCAACCATGGAGACGCTGGCGGCGGTCGACCTGCTGCGTGACTATCTGCCCGAGCTGCGAATCCGGGTAGTCAACGTGGTCGATTTAATGGCGCTGCAGACCCAGGATCAACATCCGCATGGCAAGTCAGACCCGGAGTTTGATGCGTTGTTTACCGTGGATAAACCGGTGATTTTTGCCTTCCACGGCTACCCGACGCTGGTGCATCGGCTGACGTATCAGCGCAATAACCACCGTAACTTCCATGTGCGCGGCTTTATTGAAGAGGGAACCACCACCACGCCTTTTGATATGACGGTGCTGAATGAGCTTGACCGTTATCATCTGGCGCAGGAGGCGATCCTGCGCGTGCCGGGGCTGGCCGATGCGCATCCTGAACTGCTGGACGATCTGCAGGAGCGCATCGCTGAACATCATCGCTATGTGCGTGAACACGGTGAAGATGTGCCGGAGGTGCAGAACTGGAAATGGCCTTCGGCAACGGCACCCGGCGCACCGGATTAAATGGCCTGCAATGCGTCCGTCAGCATCCAGACGGTGGTCGCCACCAGCGACAGCGCCATCAGGCTGTTAAAGAGCTGACGCTTCCAGGCAATTTGCAGATGGCTGCGCAGGCGATCGCCGAGCGCAGCCCAGATCAAAATGCAGGGCAGATTCAGCAGCATAAAGCCGAGCATCACCGTCAGCACGCCGCTGCTGGCGCTGTACAACAACGCCACATTGGTCGCCATCAGCCAGGCTTTGGGATTGATCGCCTGGAAACAGGCGCCGCCCAGTAACGTCATTGGCTGCGGTTTGCTGCGCGCTTCAGGTGCCGCAGCCCGAAAAATCTTCCACGACAGCCACAACAGATAGGCACAGCCTGCCAGCGTCAGCGGCAGGCGAATCGCCGCCATCCAGTGCAGTAATACCTCCAGCGCGACCCCGGCGATCACCGTTTGCAGCGCGCAACCCACCAGAATGCCAAACACCATCGGCAGCGTGCGGCGCATGCCGAAATTGACGCCTGAAGTCGCCAGCAGCAGGTTATTCGGGCCAGGCGTAATGGACATAACGGTCACGTAACTGAAAAAAGAGGGATCAAGCATGATGGCACTCCTGATTATCAACAGAGCTTCATGCTACGGCGTGAAAAGGAATGGTAACAGTGACACAAAATCACTATTGTGATGGTTACAGTTTCGATTAACAGCAATTGTACCCATCGCGTCCGGAGGCTATTGTGTCCCTTGCTCCTTTACCCGATCAGCGTCTCTATCAGCAGCTGGCTGACAACTTCGCTGAGGCTATCCATCAGGCACGCTGAAGCCCGGCAAACGCCTGCCCGCCATCCGGCGCGTGGCGCAATCGCATCAGGTCAGCGTCAATACCGTGCTGAATGCCTGGCAGCTGCTGGAAGATCGCGGCCTGATTGAGGCGCGTCCACAGTCGGGCTACTACGTGCGCGGTGTGCTGCCGGCGGTGACCCGGCACGATCCGCATAAAGCCCGGGTTCGCGATCCCAGCAGTGAAAAACTCGACCTGATCGATAAGGTGTTTGCCGCCCAGAATCATCCCGACTACATCAATATTTCGCTGGCCTGCCCGCAGGATAGTGAGCTGTTTCCTGCGGCGCGTATTGGCCGGATAACCGCCGCGCTGCTGCGCCGTCATCCCAATATGATTGGGCGCTATGCGCTTCCGCCCGGTAGTGAGCGCTTACGGGAGGAGATCGCGCGGCGGGCGCTGCACGCCGGACAGACACTGACCGCCGATGAGATCACCCTGACCCACGGCTGCATGGAGGCGTTGCAGCTGGCGCTGCGTGCCGTGACGCAACCCGGTGACTGCGTCGGGCTGGAGTCGCCGACCTACTTCTTTCTGTTTCCGCTGCTGGCGTCGCTGGGCCTGAAGGCGCTGGAAATCCCGACCGATCCACAGCATGGCCTGTCGCTGGATGCGCTGGAGATGTTGCTACAGGAGCAGCGTATTAAGGCGTTAATCGCCATGCCGAGCGCCCAGAATCCGCTTGGCTACTGCATGTCGCTGGCAAACAAGAAGCGGCTGGCGAAGTTAGTGAATACTTACCACGTTCCGCTGATTGAGGATGGACTGTATGACGAACTGCAGTTCGACTGGCCGCTTTCACCGGCGGTAAAAGCTTTTGATCGCGATGGCTGGGTGCTCTACTGCACCAGCTTTACCAAAACCGTGGCACCCGATTTTCGTATCGGCTGGATCGCCGCCGGACGCTTCCACAGCGCCATTGCCCGGTTAAAAGCGGTGTCATCGATGGCGGAATCGGCGCTGCTGTCAGAAACGCTGGCGGAATTCCTGGCTAACGGTGGCTATGATCACCATCTGCGCACCCTGCGCCGTCGCTATGCCGCCAATCTGGATCAGGCGCGCGGGTTAATCGCCCGCCACTTCCCGCAGGGCACCCGCGCCACGCTGCCGCGCGGTGGCTTTGTCTTCTGGGTCGAACTGCCGGGCGGCGTCAATACTACCGAGATGTTTGACCGGCTGTTGCAGGAGCAGATTTGCGTCACGCCTGGTGCCCTTTACTCGCTCAGTGAACGCTACAACCACGCGCTGCGTCTCTCCTGCTGCTATCCGTTTGACGATCGCTACAGCTGGGCAATCCGCCGCGCCGGTGAAATAGCCTGCGAGCTAGCCGGCCTGCCCGCTGGCGAGGATCACGGCGTGCCGTTGCGGCCCCAGACGGTGTAGCCGTGGCGCTCGGTCAGGCGCTCGTAATAGTGGCGCACCGCCGGATAATCAGGATGGTCGAGCGGCGTTTCAAACCAGCGGTTCACCGCCAGGCCAATCGGAATATCCGCCAGGGTGAAGTTACGTCCGGCGACGTAGCGGCCGGTTTTTTCCAGTTGCTGGTTGAGAATGCTCATGGTATGCGACCAGCCTTTGCAGGCTGCCGCCAGTAGGCGTGGGTCCTGATGGGCCGGCGAGTGACGCACCAGTGACATAAAAGCGTAGCGCCATGAGGTGTTGAGCTCGGTAGACTGCCAGTCCATCCACTGATCGATCGGTGCCCGCGATTGCGGATGGATCGGGTAGAGCCATTCGCCGCCATAGGCGTTTGCCAGATAGCGCAGGATGGCGTTGGATTCCCAGATGACCAGATCGTCATCTTTCAGCACCGGCACCATCGCATTCGGGTTAAGTGCCATAAATTCAGGTGAGTGGGTTGACTGGAAGCCATCGCCCCACTCCTCCCGCAGGTAATCGAGGTCAAGCTCGTCGCAGAGCCACAACACTTTGCGCACGTTGATAGAAGAGGTACGTCCGAGGATGGTTAACATTCACAGTCTCCAGTGAAATCTTTAACTTATTCATAGTCCTGTTACCTGCTATAAGCAATCATCCGGCAGAGAAAAGGCCATTCTGACCACAATAAGCAAGGAGTGACAATGAAGGTCGCGTTTAAGCAAGTCGATGTGTTTACCTCATCCGCCTTTAACGGTAATCCGCTGGCGGTGATCATGGATGCACAGGGGTTAAGCGACAGCCAGCTGGCGGCCATCGCCCGCTGGACCAACCTGTCGGAAACCACCTTTGTGCTGCCGCCACAGGATGCCCAGGCCGATTATCGGGTGCGCATTTTTACCGTCGAGGGTGAACTGCCGTTTGCCGGTCATCCGACGCTCGGCACCGCGCATGCGCTGCTGGAAGCAGGCTGGCCAACCCGGACGCCGGGCGAAATTGTGCAGGAGTGCGGCGTCGGTAACGTGCGGATCAAGATTGCCGCAGACGGCGCGCTGGCGTTTGCCGCGCCGGCGGCCACCATTACGCCATGGCAGGACGCCCTGATGGGCAATGCGTTAAACAGCGACGCGTTCGATCTGACCCAAAGCCCGACGGTGGTGGATATGGGGATTCGCTGGCTGCTGGTGCCGATGGTCAGCGCCGACGCGGTGCTGGCGCTTCAGCCCAACGTCAGCGATCTGCAGCGGCTGATTAAACACGCAGGCGTGACGGGTGTGATGCCCTTTGGCCGTTTGCCGCAGGGCGAAAGTGAGCAGTATGAAGTGCGCGGCCTGCTGGTTGAATATGGCAGCCTGACCGAAGATCCGATCACCGGCAGCGCCAATGCCTGTCTGGCCCGCTACTTTGCGGCGGCCGGCCAGACCACGGATTACCGGGTGCGTCAGGGCACCGTACTGCAACGCGCGGGTCGGGTGCAGGTCACTTTTGCCGGGGATGAAATCTGGATTGGCGGTAATACCGTGACGGTGATTGACGGCACCATCTCACTCTGACACGCCGCGGCCCGGTGGATTTGCTGTCCGCCAGGCCGCCGGCGATTAAATCCCCTGGCCGCCAGACGCTTCGATACGCTGGGCGGTGATCCAGCCGGTTTCGTCACTCAGAATGGCGCTGATGGCGTCACCGATGTCATCCGGCAATCCCACCCGACCCAGCGCGGTCAGGCCGGCGATCTGTTGGTTAAGCTCTTTGGTATCACGCACCCGACCGCCACCGAAGTCGGTTTCAATCGCGCCAGGTGCCAGGATATTGACGCGGATCCGCCGCGCGCCCAGCTCTTTCGCCTGATAACGCGTCAGGACCTCCATCGCTCCTTTCATCGCCGCGTAGGTGCTGGAACCCGGATACACCAGCCGCGTCAGGCCGCTGGAAATATTGAGGATGCGCCCGCCATCCTGAATCAGCGGCAGCAGCTTCTGCGTCAGGAAGTAAGGTCCTTTAAAATGGACGTTAACCAGCGCGTCAAACTCCTGTTCGGTGGTGTCGGTGAAGGCTTTGTAATGGCCATGACCGGCGTTGTTCACTAAATAGTCAAACTGCTCGCGCTGCCAGTACTGCTGAAGCTGCTGGCGGACCTGCTCAACAAACGCATCAAAGCGGCTGCTTTCACCGACATCCAGCGCCAGCGCTACTGCGCGGGCACCCAGCGCTTCAATTTCTTTCACCACCGCCTGTGCCTCGTCAGCGTGACTGCGATAGGTCAGAATGATATCAACGCCTCTGGCAGCCAGTTTTAACGCTCCATTGCGGCCTAAACCGCGGTTTGCTCCGGTAATCAACGCAATTTTATGATTCATGTTGCACACCTGTTGGAAAATTGAACACGGTTTAAAGATATTCCTGAATAATTGATCTATAAACAGATCGAAATAGAGATCACTGTTTCAATAAGAACAACAATCGGTGCACAACATGGATAAAATTCACGCAATGCAGGTGTTTGTTCGGGTTGCCGAAATGGGCAGTTTTACCCGCGCCGCAGAAAGTTTAGGTTTACCCAAAGGCAGCGTGTCGCGGCAGATTCAGGCGCTGGAAAATCAGATGGCGACCCGCCTGTTGCATCGCACCACCCGCCGGGTGCAGCTGACGCAGGATGGGCTGGTCTATTACGATCGCTGTCTTGATTTGCTGTCGATGATTGACGATATGGACAGCCTGTTTCAGCACGATCCCGCCACGCTCAGCGGCAAACTGCGGGTCGATATGTCAGTGGCGATGGCGACCGGCTTTATCCTGCCGCGACTGCCGGAGTTCTTACAGCACTATCCGGGCGTGGAGATTGAACTGAGCAGCAGCGATCGTCAGGTCGATGTGATCCGCGAAGGATTTGACTGCGTGATTCGGGTCGGCGAGCTGAAAGATTCAGGTTTAATTGCACGAAAAATTGGGACTTACACCTTGATCAATTGCGCCAGCCCTGGCTACCTTTCGCGCTTCGGCAGACCGATCCGGCTGGAAGAGTTGTCGCAGCACGCCATGGTGCATTACAGCCAGCAACTGGGTCAGCCGTCGCCAGGGTTTGAATATTTTGACGGCAGGCAGTGCCACTATGTGCACACCGGTGGCGTAGTGACGGTGAACAGCACCGAGACCTACCGCGCCGCCTGTCTGGCCGGCTTAGGCATTATTCAGGTGCCGGCGATCGGCATTCAGAAGCTGCTGGAGCAGGGTGAACTGGTTGAAGTACTGCACCATTTTCCCGCCAGGCCGATGCCGATCCACCTGCTCTATCCGCATCGGCGCAATGTCGCCCGACGGGTGCGGGTATTTATGGAGTGGCTGAGTCAGGTACTACAGGAGTACGTCACCTGAGCGGCTATACTTTGATTTTAATGATAAACAGGACAGTGAAGGTCTATGACAGACAAGCAGGAAAATCCACAGGATACGCAGCCGCCAAAACCGCTGATCGATATTAAAACCGGCAACCCTTCTGTTGACCAATCGATTGTGCGCGTTTCGCGTTTTGCCGCCTGGTTTCAGGCGATTCCGGCGGTGGCGCATTTTATCCGCGCGCTGGAACGGTTTAACGATCGGCTCGGCAGCCAGTTTGGCGCAGCGATTACCTACTTCTCCTTTTTATCGCTGATCCCGATTCTGATGGTCTCGTTTGCCGCCGTGGGTTTTGTGCTGGCATCGAATCAGGATTTGCTGACCGATATCATCAACAAAATCGTCAGCAGCATCAGCGATCCGACGCTGGCTACCACCCTGAAAAATACCGTCAATACCGCGATTCAGCAGCGCGCTACCGTCGGTATTACCGGGTTACTGCTGGCGCTCTATTCGGGACTTAACTGGATGGGGAATTTGCGGGAAGCGATCCGGGCCCAGTCGCGCGACGTGTGGGAGCGCAAACCCGACGATAAGGAGAAAATCTGGAAACGCTATATCCGCGATTTCCTGTCGCTGACCGGCCTGATGCTGGCGCTGGTGATTACGCTGTCGCTGACCTCGGTTGCCGGTTCGGCACAGGCGATGATTGTCAGCGCACTGGGACTGGACGGCATCGACTGGCTCCGCCCGGCAATGACCATTATCGCCACCTCGATTTCAGTGCTGGCTAACTACCTGCTGTTCCTCTGGATTTTCTGGATCCTGCCGCGTCACAAGCCGCGCAAGAAAGCGCTGTTCCGCGGTACGCTGCTGGCGGCGGTCGGTTTCGAAGTGATCAAATTTGTCATGACGCTGACGCTGCCGAAGCTGGCGACCTCGCCGTCTGGCGCGGCGTTTGGCTCGGTACTCGGTCTGATGGCGTTCTTCTATTTCTTCGCCCGCCTGACGCTGTTCTGTGCCGCCTGGATCGCTACTGCAAAATATAAAGACGATCCGCAAATGCCACAGGCGGGTCGCCCTTCTCACCCGCAATAATCATCAGCGGTTAACAACAGCGGAAAATATCACCCCGAGGCTATTTTTTATCCACATAACAGGATGAATAGCTGAGGGGTCACTTTTATTTAGCCCTTTCGTAGAGTATCCCGCCAGATTTAGCCCGGTTTACCCCGGCATCCTCCGACATTCCCCGGACGACAGAAATTATCCTCTCTTTGCCCGGCGAAGCCAGTAACGACGCGGGTTTCAGCATTGAATGACGTCTGGCAGGTGCGTAAGATTCTTTATCTGTATTTACAAATAAGAAACAGTTATGCAAGCCTCCATCTCAGAAACACTCGACAAGCAACAGGACCCCACGCCGGTTAATTCGCGCAGCAAAGTGGTGATCGCCTCGTTGGTCGGTACGGCCATTGAGTTCTTCGATTTTTATATTTATGCCACTGCCGCGGTGATCGTTTTCCCGCACATTTTTTTCCCGCAGGGTGACGCCACCGTCGCCACGCTACAGTCACTGGCGACCTTTGCGATCGCGTTTATTGCGCGTCCGATTGGTTCGGCCGTGTTTGGTCACTTTGGCGATCGCATTGGCCGTAAAGCAACCCTGGTCGCCTCGCTGCTGACCATGGGGATCTCGACCGTGGTGATCGGTCTGCTGCCGGGTTATGAAACCATTGGCGTGCTGGCTCCGCTGCTGCTGGCGCTGGCACGTTTCGGTCAGGGTCTGGGGCTCGGCGGAGAATGGGGCGGCGCGGCGCTGCTGGCCACCGAAAATGCCCCGGCGAAGAAGCGTGCACTGTATGGGTCGTTCCCCCAGCTTGGCGCGCCGATTGGCTTCTTCTTCGCTAACGGTACCTTCCTGCTGCTGTCATGGCTGCTGACCGATGAGCAGTTCATGCAGTGGGGCTGGCGCGTGCCGTTTATTCTCTCTGCGGTGCTGGTATTGATCGGCCTGTATGTGCGCGTGTCGCTGCATGAGAGTCCGGTGTTTGCCAAAGTGCAGAAAGAGAAAAAGCAGGTGCGGGTACCGATTGCCGCGCTGCTGAATAAGCATCTGACTGCCACCATTCTCGGCACTTTTATCATGCTGGCGACCTATACCCTGTTCTACATCATGACCGTCTACTCGATGAGTTATGGCACCACGCCGGCACCGGCCGGACTGGGTATTCCGCGTAACAGTATGCTGTGGATGCTGATGTTAGCCGTGATTGGCTTTGGCGTGATGGTGCCGATTGCCGGGCTGCTGGCTGACCGTTTTGGTCGCCGTAAGACGATGATCACCATTACGCTGATGATTATCGCCTTTTCGTTTCTGTTCCCGGCGATGCTCGGTTCAGGATCGCAGGCGCTGGTGATGGCGTTTCTGTTGCTGGGTCTGAGCATTATGGGCCTGACCTTTGGTCCGATGGGCGCGCTGCTGCCGGAGCTGTTCCCGACTGAAGTGCGTTATACCGGCGCATCGTTTTCCTATAACCTGTCGTCGATTCTCGGTGCCTCTGTCGCGCCCTATATCGCCACCTGGCTGAATGCGAATTACGGTTTGCAGGCGGTAGGGTTCTATCTGGCTTCGATGGCGGTGCTGACGCTGATTGCGTTGATCGCCTGTAAAGAGACGCGCAATCAGACGCTGTATGACGTCTAATCCCGTTGTATGAAGGTCAGTGAAAAACCCGGCAGCCGCCGGGTTTTTTTATGGCTCTCGCCTGGCGCTGGCATCATCAGGTAGAAAAACGGCAGGCTGAAGGCTCAGGTTAATGCGCAGCCCTAAAGGCGTCGTGTTGAGATTAATGCGCTGGCTCAGGGCTAAAGGCGTCGTGTTGAGGTTAGTGCGCTGGCTCAGGACTAAAGGCGTCGTGTTGAGGTTAGTGCGCAGGCTCAGGGCGCATACGCCTTTCGCAAAGACGCAAAAGACGC
>MIEI01000099.1 GCA_002095305.1 Pantoea brenneri | reverse complement strand
CGACCATCCCTGCGTGCTGAGCTACCTCGAGGTATTACGCGATAAGCGCCCGGTTGGCGCGCGCGTCGCCATTATTGGCGCGGGTGGAATTGGTTTTGACACCGCGGAATATCTGTCACAGCCGCCGCATCAGGATGAGCTGGCCGCGTTCTATCGCGAATGGGGCATCGATCGCAGCCTGAGCCAGCGTGGCGGCCTGATAACGCCGCAGCCGCCTGCCGCTGCCCGACAGATCTGGCTGTTGCAGCGCCGGGCCGGTAAACCGGGCGCGTCGCTGGCTAAAACCACCGGCTGGATCCATCGCACCAGCCTGCAGGCGCGCGGCGTGCAGATGTGGGGCGGCGTAGAGTATCTGGCGATTGATGATGCCGGGCTGCATCTGAGACGCGACGGCGAAACGCTGTTGCTAGCGGTCGATAACGTGATTATCTGCGCCGGGCAGGAACCGCAGCGCGAACTGGAAGCTGCGCTGCGGGAAAGAGGTCAAACGGTCACGCTGATTGGCGGTGCGGATGTGGCGCAGGAACTGGATGCGCGCCGCGCTATCGCGCAGGCGACGCAGCTGGCGCTCAGCATCTGATTAGCGCATCTTCACCGCACGCAGCACCACGAACTTCTGGTTCGAGGCGACCAGCGTGCAGTTGCCAAACAGCTTTTTCAGTTTGTGGTGATAATCGAGGTGGCGGTTGCCGACAATGCGCAACTCGCCGCCATATTGCAGGCAGCGTTTTGCATCACGGAACATCTGCCACGCCAGGTGATCGGTAACCGCATGCTGCTGATGGAATGGCGGGTTGCACAGCACCGCGTGCAGACGATCGGAAGGATAACCACTCAGCACGTTATTGACGCGAAACTGGCAGCGGCTCACATCCTCAGGCCGGTTAACTTCAACGTTACGCTGGCTGGAGGCGACCGCCATGTAGGACTCATCAAGGAAATGCACCTCGCCAGCGGGTTCTGCTCCAGCGCCACCAGCCCTACCACGCCGTTGCCACAGCCGAGATCGACAATCTCGCCCTCAATATTTTCCGGCAGATGCTGCACAAACAGTCGCGCACCGATATCCAGCGACGCACGTGAGAACACATTGGCGTAGTTGTGAATCTGATAAGGCGTGCCATCCAGCGGCCAGACCAGCGTTGGCTCAGCGTCACGCAGCGCGGGCTGGGTGAACTGGCTGTAAATCAGCCGCGCTTTTTTCCACGCCAGCGAAGTGCGGGTTTCACCGATAATCTGTTCAAACAGCTGCAGCGTCGAATTATGGATCTCTTTGGCACGCGCCGCGGCCAGGATTACCGTCTCTGGCGTCGCCACCTGACGGATCGCGCGCAGCTGATGTTCCAGCAGCGCCAGCGTTTTCGGCACCTTGATCAGCACCGCGGCCGGAGCGGCTGGCAGCGCAGCCAGGCTATCAAGGAAATGGACTTCGCCGTCATCCAGCGCGTTTAACGCCAGGTTCTGACGTGTCGCCTGCTGGCTCAGCCAGGAGTCGCTGATGTGCCAGACGGTACGCGGATTGAGCGCGCAGGTTAACGCACCAAAGCTGTCGTTAACCACCAGCACCGGGCCATCGGGCAGCGTCTGCTGCAACAGATATTCATCAGCCGCATCCCAGGCTTGTAATGGACTTTCGTCACGCATCTGCGGGAAACGATGCAGGATCAGTGTGCGATCGTTCAGTTCAAGTTGGCTCATGAATTCTCCGGCGTGGTACACTTTGATTGATTTTCGCCCCAAAAAGGGGGCGCAGTATACTGTCTTTCGCCGGGAATCCCTAATGTCCTCACTGATCTACCTGCAGGGTTATCCTGCCCCCATTCTTGAGCAGGTTCAGACGTTGATCACCCATCAGCGTTTAGGCGCGTTTCTGCAGCAACGTTATCCCGACACGCACGACGTGATGAGCGATAAAGCGCTGTACGACTACACGCTGGCGCTAAAAAACCGCTACATGCGCAACGCGCCGCCGATCAGTAAAGTGATCTGGGATAACAAGATTAAGGTAATGAAGCACGCGCTGGGTTTGCATACCGCCATTTCGCGGGTGCAGGGCGGCAACCTGAAGGCCAAGGCCGAAATCCGTATTTCGACCTTTTTCCGCCTCGCGCCGGAACCCTTTCTGCGGATGATCGTGGTGCATGAGCTGGCGCACCTGAAAGAGAAGGATCACGACAAAGCGTTCTACCAGCTCTGCTGCCATATGGAGCCGGATTACCACCAGCTTGAGTTTGATGCCCGCCTGTGGATGACCGATCAGGCGATGCGCGGCAACGCGGCTTAAAGAAACTCCTGCGCTTTCTGGATCAGGCTGGTTTTGGTCAGCGCCCCGAGAAAGCGCCGTTCCTGCGGATTGTTCAGCACCGGCAACCGCTCCAGCGTCACCGCCGCAAACGCTTCCCAGCCCTCACGCATACTCTGGTTCTGATAAACCACCGGAAACTCGTCATCCATCACGCACTGCACCGGTGAGTCGAGCGTGATCTCCTGCGCCAGTACCCGCCGTGAAATCTCATGGATCGATACCACGCCCAGAAACGCCCCGACGTCATTGATCACATAGACGTAGCGTTCTCGCTTCAGCGAACTGACCGCCAGCGCCTGGCCGACCGACTCGTGGGGCTGCAACGCCGCACCGGCAATGATCAGCTCAGCGATGCGCATATTATCGAAATCGTATTTGGCTTCGGACCGGTTGAAGTGATGACTCACTACCGGGTAGGTGCTGGTCGATTGCAGCCGGTAGACCACCATCGACGCCAGCACCGAGGCGATCATCAGCGGGAACAGCAGGCTGCTGTTGAGCGTCATCTCCAGCACCATCAGCATCGCCATTAACGGTGCCTGACTGACGGCAGCCAGCACCGCCGCCATGCCAATCGCGGCATAAAGCAGCGCATTGCCGAGCGGCAAATGCAGCGCCGCCCCGACGCTGGCGATAATCACCCCCAGCAGCGCGCCAATCAGCAACGACGGAGTAAACAGACCGCCGACCGCATTCGATCCGACCGACAGGCTGGTGGCGAGCGTCTTCAGCACCAGCAACAGCAGCAGGCCTGGCAGCAGATAGTGGCCCGCCATCACCTTAACGATCACCTCGTAGCCGTTACCGAGAATGTCGGTGGAAATCAGCGCCAGTAAACCGACCGCGACGCCGCCCGCGCCGAGCCGCAGCGGCAGCGACGCCACCCGGCTGAACAGCAGCTTGCTGCGGGCAATCAGCTTAATCAGCAGCCAGCCGGCCAGACCGGCAACCAGACCGATCACCACCGTCATCAACAGGCTGCTGAGATCCATCTGGAAACTGGCTTCTGCCAGCGGATAAAGCGCATTGCGAAAACCCAGCGACCACATGGTCATCACCGCCACGGCCGAGGCGATAATCAGCGGTATCAGCCGCTGCAGCGCTGAAATACCAAAGGCAATCTCCGCCACAAAAATCGCTGACGCCAGCGGCGCGTGATAGACCGACGACAGACCTGCCGCCGCTGCCATGGCCACCACGTCACTGTTTTTCAGGTTAAGCGACGCCGGTAACAGCCGGCCAATCGCGCTGCCGCACAGTGCCGATAGCTGCACCATCGGCCCTTCTTTCCCTATCGACGCGCCGCTGCCGATACTGGCAATGGAAGATAAAGCGCGAAAAAGCGAGGTTTTGGTCGGAACGGCATCGAGACGGGCATTTATCACCTCAAGGTAGTCGGTTTTAACCGTCTGTTGCTGCTCGATTGCTACAGCGTAGCGCAGAAAATAACCCGCCAGCACCCCGCCGCCGCCCACCAGCAGCGGCCAGAAAATCCACGGCCAGAAGTGTACCGATTCGGTGATTTCGCCGCCGCTGGCGAACAGCAGATGGTTAATAAGTTCGATAACGCCACGAAACGCCAGCGTCACCAGCGAGGCCGCGCATCCGACCGGAATGGCAATCAGTAAGGTGGTCCAGTTTAATGCGTGCTTACTTGCTTTCACCTGCGCTCCCTGGTTTATCCCTGAAAATCATCGCGTCATCATATTATTGGAATGCGGATCGCAGGATCAATGCCTGCCCGGCTGGCCCCATTGCACCCGGCCGGAGAGATGTTACTCTGCCGCTTTACTTCTGCCGGAGAGATGACGTGATTCGTTTTGCCATTGTGGGAACAAATTGGATTACACGCCAGTTTATTGATGCCGCCCATGAAACCGGGGCGATGAAACTGTGTGCGGTCTATTCACGCAGTCAGCAGCAGGCCGAGGCGTTCAGCCACGATTATCCCTGCGAGCAGACCTTTACCTCGCTGGAGGCGCTGGCCGCCAGTCCGCAGATTGATGCGGTCTATCTTGCCAGCCCTAATGCCCTGCATTGTCAGCAGGCGTTGCTGTTTTTATCGCACGGCAAACATGTGATTTGTGAGAAACCGCTGGCCTCTAATCTGCAGGAGGTGGAGGCGATGATCGCCTGTGCCCGCCAGCATCAGGTGGTGCTGTTTGAGGCCTTTAAAACCGCCAGCCTGCCTAATTTCCTCCGGCTGCAACAGGCGCTGCCTGAGGTTGGCAGGCTGCGTAAAGCGTTGCTGAGCTACTGTCAGTACTCCTCACGTTATCCGCGCTATCTCAACGGCGAGAACCCCAACACCTTCGATCCGCGCTGGTCCAACGGCTCAATTATGGACATTGGCTATTACTGCCTGGCGTCGGCGGTTGCGTTGTGGGGTGCGCCGCAGCGGGTGCAGGCCAGCGCCACCCTGCTGGAAAGCGGCGTGGATGCGCACGGTGTCGTGGTACTGAGCTACGGCGATTTTGACGTGACGATCCTGCACTCTAAGGTGAGTGACTCCTCACTTCCGAGTGAAATTCAGGGCGAAGCGGGCGCGCTGGTGATTGAGAAACTCTCCGAGTGTCAGAAGCTGACCTTTATTCCGCGCGGTGCGGAAAAGCAGGCGCTGAGCCAGCCGCAGCATATCAATACCATGCTGTATGAAGCCGAAACCTTTGTCCGGCTGGTTGAACAGCGCCAGGTGGACCATCCGGCACTGGAGGTTTCACGTATTACCGCCGCGCTGCTGACCGAAATTCGCCGCCAGACCGGGGTGATTTTTCCGGCCGATCAGCCAGCAGTGTAAATATTTCTAAATATTAACAACAACGATTGATTCCTGTTCGGCTAAGCCGTAACTTACGCTCCTGCAAAGGGGAGTAACTTGTAAGCTGATCGATCGTCACTACGTTGCGTAAGCATCCGGTCATCAGGCAACCCGGAATCTATTCTGTGTTGTAAGTGAGACCTTGCCGGAAGGCGAGGTTTGCTTACACCAAAAATAAGCGGCTGACGTCTTCTGACTTCAGCCGTTTTTTTTATTTTTCAGACAGGATACGAATATGCAAACTGTGGGTACGCCATTACTCTGGGGCAGCTTTGCGGTTGTGGTGCTGATCATGCTGGCCATCGATCTGCTGTTGCAGGGACGCCGCGGCGCGCAGACCATGACTTTCAAACAGGCCGCCGTCTGGTCGCTGATCTGGGTGTCGGTTTCACTGCTGTTCAGCGCCGCGTTCTGGTGGTATCTGGAAGGCAGCGCCGGGCGTGAGGTCGCCAACACCCAGACCCTCGCCTTTCTGACCGGCTACGTGCTGGAAAAAGCGCTGGCGGTGGATAACGTCTTCGTCTGGCTGATGCTGTTCAGCTACTTCTCGATTCCGGCGAACCTGCAACGCCGCGTATTGATCTACGGGGTATTAGGCGCCATCGTGCTGCGTACCATCATGATCTTTGCGGGCAGCTGGCTGGTGACGCAGTTTAGCTGGATCCTCTATGTCTTCGGGGCGTTCCTGCTGTTTACCGGCGTAAAAATGGCGCTGGCGAAAGAGGACGATCATGCGGTCGGCGACAAGCCGGTAGTGCGCTGGCTGCGCAACCATCTGCGCATGACCGACGCACTTGAAGGTGAGAAGTTCTTCACCCGCAAAAATGGCGTGCTGTTTGCGACACCGCTGCTGCTGGTGCTGATTATGGTGGAACTGAGCGACGTTATCTTCGCCGTCGACAGTATTCCTGCCATCTTCGCGGTAACCACGGATCCGTTTATCGTACTGACGTCTAACCTGTTCGCAATTCTCGGTCTGCGCGCCATGTACTTCCTGCTGGCAAACGTGGCCGAGCGCTTCTCGATGCTGAAATATGGCCTGGCGATCGTGCTGGTGTTCATCGGCTTTAAGATGCTGATTGTCGATCTCTACCATATTCCGGTTGGCATCTCGCTCAGCGTCGTCGGCCTGATCCTGGCGTCAACGCTGCTGATCAATGCCTGGGTTAACCGCAAAAGAGACCAGAAAAAAATCGCGCCATAATTACCTGCAGGGGCAGCCGATGCCCCTGTTTTATTTTGCAGCTGCGTGCAGCGACATTTCATACCTCTGTCACACTTCCCATATCCAGCATAATAAAAACCCGACAGCGGCCACACTGGCAGAATTATCTCTTTTCTCATCCGATCTTTTCCTTATACTCCGCCGGGCAAACCGCTTTAGCCGATGCAAAACATCGCCGCTAAAACTACATCCGCGACAAAATATAGAAAACACTATGCAGAAAACTCTCTCCTCACGTCTGGGCGCGCTGTTCGCAGGCAGCCTGGTGAAGCAAATCATGATTGGGCTGGTTGCCGGTGTGGCGCTGGCCTGGATTTCTCGCGATGCGGCGCTGGCCGTTGGACTACTGGGCGAACTGTTTGTCAGTGCGCTGAAAGCGGTGGCACCGCTGCTGGTACTGATGCTGGTGATCGCCTCAATCGCTAATCACCAGCAGGGCCAGAAAAGCAATATCCGGCCGATTATCATGCTCTATCTGCTGAGTACCTTTTTCGCCGCCGTGGTGGCCGTGGTGTTCAGCCATCTGGTGCCGCAGACGCTGACGCTGGCGGTAGGCAGCACCGAAATCACGCCACCGTCCGGCATCACCGAAGTGTTGCGTGGTCTGCTGATGAGCATGGTGGCGAACCCGATCACCGCGCTGATGCAGGCCAACTATATCGGTATTCTGGTCTGGGCGATTGGTCTCGGACTGGCGTTTCGTCACAGCAGTGACTCTACCCGCAACTTACTGAATGATGCCTCTCACGCGGTGACCTGGCTGGTGCGGTGCGTTATCCGCTGTGCGCCGATCGGTATTTTCGGTCTGGTGGCATCGATTCTTGCCTCTACCGGCTTTGGCGCACTGTGGCAATACGCCCATCTGCTGACGCTGTTAATCGGCTGCATGTTGCTGATGGCGCTGGTGGTTAACCCGCTGCTGGTGTTCTCTAAAATTCGCCGTAACCCCTATCCGCTGGTGTTTACCTGCCTGCGCGAAAGCGGCGTCACCGCCTTCTTCACCCGCAGTTCAGCCGCCAATATTCCGGTGAATATGGCGCTGGCGAAACGTCTGGGACTGGATGAGGATACCTATTCGGTTTCCATTCCGCTGGGGGCGACCATCAGTATGGCGGGCGCATCAATCACCATTACGGTCTTGACGCTGGCGGCGGTGCATACGCTGGGGATCAACATTGACGTCCCGTCCGCGATTCTGCTCAGCCTGGTCGCCTCACTGTGTGCCTGTGGCGCGTCCGGCGTGGCGGGCGGTTCGCTGCTGCTGATCCCGGTGGCCTGTAATATGTTTGGCATCCCCAACGATCTGGCGATGCAGGTAGTCGCGGTCGGCTTCATTATCGGCGTGCTGCAGGACTCGGCGGAAACCGCACTCAACTCCTCGACCGACATCCTGTTTACTGCCGCGGTCTGTCAGGCCGAAGCCGAACGCGAAACCAGCCGGGCTTAATCTTTCTGATAGCTCAAAGAACGGGTGGCGGAGTCCGAAGAGCAAAGCGTCCCGCCGCCCGGATAAAAACGCCGGGCGCGTTTTTGAACAACGCAAAGCGCTAACCCGGCCAGGGCGCACCTCAGGGATGAGGTGCGCAATCGCACGGGCCGAACGTGTCATGAATGACGGCCTTTGCGACTTTCCGATCGGACCGTGTTCCCTACGCAGGCTCAGTCTCACCGCCACTGAGCCGGACTTTAGCAACGATCTCAAGCAACCCGCACTTTAGCAGATCGCTTTTTTACAGCGTCACCCCGCTTTTAAAGATCGCCAGCTCGCGGAAGTCATTCTTTTCGTTGTTGGTCGGTTTGCCATTGGCAATCGCCACAATGGTATCCACAAAATCTTCCAGCATTTGATCCATGCTCATGCCATCAATCAGCCGTCCGGCATCAAAATCGATCCAGTGTGGTTTTTTCTCGGCCAGCGGCGTGTTGGTCGCCAGCTTCACCGTCGGGACAAAACCGCCATACGGCGTGCCGCGTCCGGTACTGAACAGCACCATGTGACAGCCGGCACCCGCCAGCGCACTGGTTGCCACCGCATCGTTGCCCGGCGCACTCAGCAGGTTGAGGCCTGGCGTTTTTAACCGTTCGCCATACTTCAGCACATCAACCACCTGGCTTTGTCCGGCTTTCTGGGTGCAGCCGAGCGACTTCTCTTCCAGCGTCGTGATGCCGCCCGCTTTATTACCCGGCGATGGATTCTCGTAGATCGGCTGATGATGATCGATGAAGTACTGCTTGAAGTCGTTAATCATCGCCACCGTTTTGCCGAAAATCGCTTCGTCACGGCAGCGGCTCATCAGAATGCGTTCGGCACCAAACATCTCCGGCACCTCGGTCAGCACGGTGGTGCCGCCATTGGCGATCATCTGGTCCGAGAAGCGTCCCAGCAGCGGATTGGCGGTAATACCTGAAAACCCATCCGACCCGCCGCACTCGAGACCAAATTTCAGCTCGCTGAGCTTGCCAGGCTGACGCTGGTCATGCCGCATTTTTTCATACAACGCATGCAGACGTTCCACCCCGGCTTCCACTTCATCGTCGTGCTGCTGACAGACCATAAACTCCACCCGGTCGCTTTCAAACGCGCCGAGGGTGTCACGGAATGCATCAACCTGATTATTTTCACAGCCCAGACCAATCACCAGCACCGCACCCGCATTCGGATGACGCACCATATTTTGCAGCATGGTGCGGGTGTTTTCGTGATCCTGGCCAAGCTGAGAGCAGCCAAAGGTATGGCTGAACAGGAAGACGCCATCAATATCTTCCGCCTGCTGCGTCTCCTTCAGGAAACGTTGCAGGATCTGCCGTGCGATGCCGTTAACGCAGCCTACGGTCGGCAGGATCCATAATTCATTGCGGATACCGACCTCACCGTTAGGGCGACGGTAGATCTGCACCTCACGATCGCCCGGCTGTGGCGGGATGGCCACGAAGTCCGGCTGATACTGATAGTGATCCAGATCGCTGAGGTTAGTGCGGGCGTTCTGTGAATGGATCAGCTCTCCGGCAGCAATCGGCTGAGTGGCGTGGGCGATCGGCAGACCATATTTGATCACCAGCTCGCCTTCAGCGATGGGCTGCAGGGCAAACTTATGCCCGCGCCCGATAGCCTGTTGCAGCGCCACCGAATGCGCCAGTAGCTCTGTGGTGACGCCGGCGTCTAAGTCACGCAACGCCACGGCGACGTTGTCGCGGGAATGTATTTTAATTGCGTCTTGCATAGCGTTATCTCAGTTGACTCAGCGCCTCACGCATTCCGTGGGCGATGATGTTTTGCAGGTGTCGGGTCACCACAGCCACCAGATCGGGCCGTTGGGTTAAATCTTCGCCCCAGTGCTGCGCATCACTCAGGATGCTGCGCACCAGTTGCTCTGGCGAAATCTGATCGGCCTGCAGCGCCGTCCAGCCTTCGGCGTAGCGCTGTAACCAGTGTGCATCATCCTGCAACGGCCAGCTTTTATCCGCCGATTCGCCGCGATAAAAAGCGATCAGCGCTGCCAGTGCAAAAGTGATGCGGGTCGGCCACTCGCCGCTCTGCTGCTGTGCAGCCAGCATCGGCGTCAGCAGACGGGTGCGGAATTTGGTCATGCCGTTCAGCGCAATCGACAACAGCGCATGGCGAATAAACGGATTGCGGAAGCGACGCTGTACCGCGTCGGCAAAGGCGTGCAGTTCGTTCGCGGGCAGATCGAGCGTCGGGATCACTTCGTCGCGCAGCAACGCATCCACGAAGCCGGCAATCGCCGGATCGTCCATCGCCTCGCCCACGTTCTCCAGTCCGGCGAGAAAGGCCACCGGCACCATCGCGGTGTGCGCGCCGTTGAGGATCGCCACCTTCTGCGCTTTATACGGCGTAATGTCATCGACGTGCCGCACCTGGGGTGCCAGCGCGTCCAGTTTCAGCTCGCTAAACAGCGCCGACGGTCCCTGAATCACAAACTGATAGTAGACTTCGCCCGCCACCAGATAGCGATCCTGATAGCCCAGCTCCGCCTCAATCTGCGCGCTTTCAGCCGGGAAGCCGGTGACGATGCGATCCACCAGCGTGTTATAGAAGGCGCAATGCTGGTTAATCCAGCGGTTAAATTCGGCGGGCAGCTGCCAGTGCTCAGCGTAGCGCAGCACCCTATCGCGCAGCGTATCGCCGTTGTGGTCAATCAGTTCGCACGGCACCACCAGCCAGCCTTTATCACTGGCGCCTTCGAAGTGGCAATAGCGCGCCCACAGCAGCTGGGTCAGTTTACCGGGGAAGCTGTTGGCAGGCTGGTCGGTGAGCCGATCGCTGCTGTCAAAAACGATACCTGCCTCGGTGGTATTCGAAAACACCATGCGCAAATCGGGATTGTGCGCCAGCGCCATAAAATCGCCGAACTGCTGATAAGGCTGGATCTCGCGGTTCAGGCTGCGAATCAGCCGGGTTTCGCTCACCGACTCGCCCTGATCGTTCAGGCCACGAATCAGCGTAGTGTAAAGCCCGTCCTGCTGATTCAGGCTGTCACTGACCTCACGGTTACGCGGCCGCACCACCACGATCCCGGCATCGGTGCCCTGGTGCTGGTTAAGCCAGTCAATCTGCCAGTCGATAAACGCCCGCAGAAAGTTTCCTTCACCAAACTGGATCACCCGATCGCGATAAACCGCACCCGGGAAGTCGTGCCGATTGAGCCTTTTCATTATCAAGCTCCCAGCTCAATGCCGAAATAATCACGGGCATTGTTGAAACAGATGTTTTGCACCATCTCGCCTAACAGCGCTTCATCCGCTGGCGCTTCGCCCTGCTCCACCCAGCGACCGATCATCTGGCACAGCAGACGGCGGAAATATTCGTGGCGGGTGTAAGAGAGGAAGCTGCGGCTGTCGGTCAGCATCCCGACGAAGCGACTCAGCAAACCAATCTGCGCCAGCTGGGTCATCTGCCGCTGCATGCCATCAAGCTGATCGTTGAACCACCAGGCGGAACCAAATTGCATCTTGCCGGCCTGACCTTCACCCTGGAAGTTACCGGCCATGGTCGCCAGCACTTCGTTATCGCGCGGATTAAGGCAGTAGAGAATGGTTTTTGGCAGCGCATTATTGAGATTCTGCGCGCCCAGCAGCCGGGCCAGCGGTTCAGCCAGCGGCTGATCGTTAATCGAGTCGAAGCCCACATCCGGCCCTAACAGCTGATACTGACGCGGGTTGGTGTTGCGTAACGCGCCAATGTGATACTGCTGCACCCAGCCGCGACGGGCATATTCACTGCCCAGCCACACCAGCACCGCGGTTTTGAACTGGGCGGTCTCCTGCGGATTGGGTGCCGTGCCGCTGCGGCGGCGCGCCAGAATCCCATCCAGCGTAGCGTCATCCGCTTCGGCATAACAGACCACGTCCAGCGCGTGATCGGAGACTTTACAGCCGTGCGCCGCAAAGTGATCCAGCCGCTGATAGAGCGCGCTGCGCAGATCGTCAAAACGCTGCACGCTGATGTCGGTCAGCTGCTCCAGCGTCTCAATCCACGGCAGGAAGGTTTCCGCTTCAATATTGAATGCTTTGTCCGGCCGCCAGCTCGGCAGCACTTTGACAGTAAAGCTGCTGTCCTGCGCCAGTGCGTGATGATGACGCAGATCGTCCAGCGGATCGTCGGTGGTACCGACCATTTTCACCTTCATCTGCTGCATGATGCCGCGCGCGGTAAAGCTGTCCTGCGCCAGCAGTTCGTTGCAGCGATGCCAGATGCTATCCGCGGTTTTTTCCGACAGCAGCGTATCGGTAATCCCGAAAGGCCGGCGTAATTCCAGATGAGTCCAGTGATAGAGCGGGTTGCCGATGGTATGCGGCACGGTACGCGCCCAGGCATCAAACTTTTCACGATCGCTGGCGTCGCCGGTACAGAGCGCCTCCGGTACACCGTTGGCGCGCATCGCCCGCCACTTGTAGTGATCGCCTTTCAGCCAGATATCGTAAAGGTTAGCGAAGCGATAATTTTCGGCAATCTGCTGCGGCGGCAAATGGCAGTGATAGTCGAAAATCGGCTGATCCTTCGCATAGTCGTGATAGAGACGACGGGCGAACTCGTTATCCAGCAAAAAATCCTCGGTCATAAAACGCGACATAGAAACTTCCTCATCAACTGAACCGCTAATGGCTCAAAGTTATCATACCAATTTCAGCGCGCTGCGGATTTATTTGCGATCCTGCTCACATAAACGACGTTGTCTGCCGGCGGTTATGGACACTTTTGTCGCCTGTAGCGTGCTAAATGGCTGTCATTTCGCAGGTTTCCAGTATCCCACAGCGCAGAAAGGGTTTTTGTGATGGCTCTCAACTTTTAAAGTTGTATAACAAGTTAGGCTCTCGCTCCATCGTGAGGGTGTTTTGACTCACAAACGGCAAGGTCAGTAACGGTCGCTCAGACAGGACCTGCGGGCGTGAGCAGAGCTGCATCACGAGCTGTCCCGCTCCAGATAACAACAGCGGCATGACCGCATACAGAACTGGAAGAGGTAGAGGATGCGTAAAATCAAAGGGTTACGCTGGTACATGATTGGACTGGTGACTCTCGGCACGGTGTTAGGGTATCTGACCCGCAACACCATCGCGGTGGCGGCCCCCACCTTACAAACTGAACTGCATATCACCACGCAGCAGTACTCCTACATCGTCGCAGCCTATTCAGCCTGTTATACGCTGATGCAGCCTGTGGCGGGCTATGTGCTCGATCTGCTGGGCACCAAAGTCGGTTATGCAGTGTTTGCTGTGTTGTGGGCTATCTTCTGCGCCGCCACTGCGATGGCCGGTAGCTGGGGCGGTTTTGCGCTGGCTCGCGGTGCGGTGGGTGCGGCAGAAGCGGCGATGATCCCGGCGGGTCTGAAAGCCAGTAGCGAATGGTTCCCGGCCAAAGAACGCTCGGTGGCGGTCGGCTATTTCAACGTCGGCTCGTCAATCGGGGCGATGCTGGCACCGCCGCTGGTGGTGTGGGCGATTATGGCCCACAGCTGGCAGATGGCGTTTATCATTACCGGCGTGCTGAGCATGGCGTGGGCCCTGTGCTGGCTGGTGTTTTACAAACACCCGAAACAGCAGACTAAACTCAGTGATGAAGAGCGCGACTACATCATTTCCGGTCAGGAAGCGCAGCATCAGACCGGTAACACCCGCAAAATGTCGGCGCTGGAAATTATCCGCAATCGTCAGTTCTGGGGCATTGCGCTGCCGCGTTTTCTGGCTGAACCGGCCTGGGGGACCTTCAACGCCTGGATCCCGCTGTTCATGTTTAAGGTTTACGGCTTCAATCTGAAAGAGATTGCGCTGTTTGCCTGGATGCCGATGCTGTTCGCCGACTTTGGCTGTATTATTGGCGGATATCTGCCGCCGCTGTTTCAGCGCTGGTTTGGCGTCAATCTGATCGTCTCACGTAAACTGGTGGTCACCATGGGTGCGGTGCTGATGATTGCGCCGGGTACAATCGGCCTGTTTACCAGCCGTACGTGGCCATCGCCCTGCTGTGCGTCGGTGGTTTTGCTCATCAGGCACTTTCTGGCGCCCTGATCACCCTCTCCTCTGACGTCTTCGGCCGCAATGAAGTGGCGACCGCTAACGGCTTAACCGGCATGGCAGCCTGGACAGCCAGCACCATGTTTGCGCTGGTGGTGGGTGCACTGGCCGATACGCTGGGCTTCAGTCCGCTGTTTGCCGCGCTGGCGGTATTCGACCTGCTGGGTGCCGTAGTGATCTGGACGGTATTGAAAAACAAACCGATTTCAGAGCTTACGCCAACCGTAACCGCACCGCAGGCCGCAGTGGCTCGCAGTTAGTCTTCCGGGCTGGCGTAGGCCAGCCCATTTCCTCGCACGACGCAAAGTGGTATAACAACTCTCTGTTTGCTACCTGGACTGTGCTATGGACCTCACTGAATCCCGTCGACTCTATCAACAGCTGGCCAGCGAGCTGAAACGCCGCATTGAAGCCGGAATCTACCCGATCGGCGAGAAACTGCCGGCCGAGCGCCTGATTGCTGAAGAGATGGAAGTGAGTCGCACCGTAGTCCGTGAAGCGATCATCATGCTGGAAGTCGAAGGCTATGTTGAGGTACGCAAGGGCTCGGGTATCCACGTAATGGCCAGCCAGCAGCAGAACCGCATTGCACCGACCAGCAGTCAGCTGGAGTTCGCCACTTTTGGCCCGTTCGAGTTATTACAGGCACGTCAGCTGATCGAAAGTAACGTGGCCGAGTTCGCCGCCACGCAGGTGACCCGCCAGGATATTATCGACCTGATGGCGATTCAGGAAAAAGCCCGTCAGGAAGATCATTTCCGTGATTCCGAATGGGATATGCAGTTCCACGTTCGTATTGCCCAGTCCACCCAGAACAGCGCGTTAGCTGCCATCGTTGAAAAAATGTGGCTGCATCGCCTGCACAATCCTTACTGGCTCAAACTCCACGAGCACATCGACCAGCGCAGCATCCTCAGCTGGTGCGATGACCATGATCAGATCCTTAAAGCCCTGATGCGCAAAGATCCGGCCGCCAGTAAACTGGCGATGTGGCAACATCTGGAAAATACTAAACAGATGCTGTTCAATGCCACGGCGGATGATTTCGAATTTAACGTGGACCGTTACATGTTCGGGGAAAATCCGGTCATCCTGCCAGACGGGTCAAATAACGCCCGCTAACGGGTTTGAAAAGCGTTCAGCATGGTCAGTTAATCTGCAATAGTGTCAGGTCATGTAAAGCTCCTTTTTACACACCGTTTCACAAGGTAAAACTCCTGTTCACCGATCAGTTTTCCTGTTTCGGATGGGTGATTTTTGTTACAGTTATCGCCCTTTTCTTACCCTTTGCGACAGGGGTTTATAAAGTCGCTGATTTAACGATCAATTCTGGAAGGATCCGGAAAATCCTGCCCAGGCTGCGCGCCTAAAATTTACAACTAACTGCCAGTCTGTGCTCAAGTCCCGTGGGACATGTTTAACAATGATGTTCAGGAAAGATTGATGGATATTTTGCAAGCGTTGCTGCATGCCTTGT
>MIEI01000098.1 GCA_002095305.1 Pantoea brenneri | reverse complement strand
ACTGTATGGATACCACCTAGCCATTGCCAAAGGTTTACCAGTTAAAAGAGAAAGTGCTGTTGCAAGAGGTGCACCTTTATCCTCTTCTGTAACAATTTTATCAAATGCGCAATCGATATTATTCATTATTTTATAAGCAACTTCAATCAGCACTTCTGGCCTTAATGCTGGAAGTTGATCTGTAAATTCATTTACCGTAGTTAATGTCTTACCAGAATTAACAACTTTCGCATTTTCATATATTTGCTTTAGCAACATAATTACTTTCCTTTTAGGCTATATTCTGGATAAATTCCATTCCACCGACTCTCATATTTCCACGCACTATCAAAAAATAGAGTCACTATGACTTTATCTTTGACCTCTAACATTAATTGCTCGCTAATCATGATGTTAGAACCGCAAGTAGGGCCTATACCCAACCCTTCGGTTTCAATAAAAGATTTCATCCTTTCCCAAGCTAAATCACCATCAACAATTTTTATTTCATCTATCAAAGAAAGATCTGTATTGTCAGATAAAACACCAGCCCCCAACCCCATTAGGTTATGAGGTTGATGCTTGAATTCAATTCCATTTCTTTTTGAAAAAACTGGAGCTGATTTATTTACTTCAATACCAATAGTTTTCAAATTTGGATAATTATCTTTTAATACTTTTGCTATTCCTGAAAACGTTCCACCAGTGCCTATAGAGCATACAAAATAATCAGGTGTTAACTGTTTACTGTTTAAATCCCTTACAATTTCATGACCACATTCAAACCATGCTTCCATATTTAGGACACTACTGGCTTGGTTTAAATAGAAAGTGTTATTATTTTGTTCAGTGTACTCTTTTGCAGCAAGCACCGAGCCATTCAGAAAAGTTTCTTTGGGTGTCTCAACAAGTTCTGCACCGTATTTTTTGATCTGTTCAATTCTTTCTTCAGTCATCCCTTCAGGCATGAAGATTTTTATTTTATAACCCTTTTCCCTCCCTATCCACGCTAAGGCAGCACCACCATTTCCGGTTGAACAGTCCACCAGAGTCATGCCAGGCTTGATTTTACCCTCTTCTTCAAGTGAATTTATTATATGCAAAAAAGTTCTGTCTTTGTGACTACCTGTAGGGTTTTGAAACTCACACTTAGCAAATAACTTATTACTGTTAACCTCAAGTGCAGAGAGTTGAACAAGTTTAGTATTACCTACTTGATCCAGTTCCATCTTTACCTCTGATATTAATTAGCGAGCTTATCATTCTGTGTGAAAACATAAAAATTTCACTTGAAGAAATACTATGTACAGAATAATGATGCAAGGTAAACTAATGTAATCGCATCAAACAAAATTGTTAAAATTTGTTATTTTGCAAAGAAAATTAAACAAAACCCTTTAAATCAACAAGTTACTTAAAACCCCATGTGACGGTCACTACATGAACATTACAAAATCATTAATGAATGAAGACTATTTATTCTTTTTATCATCGATCGCTGGCTACGAAAACATCAGTATTTATTGGAACTTTCGTGAAGGTACATGTGACACACTTTCTTTGATAAATGCTCTTTCTAATCTGCCTATCAATGAGAAGATCATGGCTCGCTTTTTCCTATCAATATGGAGCGGAAACAATTTTGGTTTCGATTTGTTTAAAGATATATCTTGTTTATCTTATGATGATATTGGCACGATTATTGACTGGATGTCTAAACCCTATCTTTTTGAGAATATTATTTGATTGATATTTATATTAATAGAATTCCATCTTACTATATGCCATCTTAATTTTATTAAATCGGCATGATTGATTGCTGAATTTTAAATTCATGACAACCTTAAGCACCATAACTTTTACATCATTACCGTTAATTAAAAATAGAGTGCTTTAAGTAAAAGATTTATAGTTTGTAGCACTTCCTAATCAATTATTGGCTGAAATTCTTGACAGTAACTCAGCCCACCTGAGAAAAATATTTTGAAATGATCTTATGAGTTCCGACTGCCAGTCAAAGTTACAGGATAGATATTCTGATAATGCCCTGCCCCCTAACTTCTGGCATACAATTATATTGAGATAGAAGCCTAAGAAGTTGCCACAATTCGTTAGAGAATATTTATTCTCACACTCAGAAAAACATGGTGTAATTGAAGGTATAAATAAACTTGTGCTGGCTCAATATGACTGGGACAAGCCTTTAAATATTATTTAGCTGAAGAAATATTTACTATGATGAGGCTCGGTAGTGAGATCTTCATCACATAAACTACATCTATAGCAATAAAGTCCATATGTTGAGAGACACTTCCTCTAATCCTGCCTAAACCCCCTGGGTAAGCTTGAGCATTATTACATGCTGAATGAGCGGAGCTTAATGATGTCTCATGTAAATCAGACAGTCACATACGATAGTGACCATCAATCAAAAGTCAGAAGAATGAATCTCTTTGTATCCATTTCTGCTGCTCTAGCAGGGCTTCTCTTTGGACTGGATATAGGGGTTATTTCTGGTGCCCTGCCTTTCATCACAAAACACTTTCAGTTAACCAGCCATGAACAGGAATGGGTTGTCAGCAGTATGATGCTGGGAGCCGCGATTGGAGCGATCTGCAACGGCTGGCTTTCACATCGTCTGGGAAGGAAATACAGCCTTATGGCTGGAGCCATACTTTTCATTGTGGGTTCCCTTGGTTCGGCCTTCGCCAACAGTGTTGAAGTTCTTCTTACATTCAGGGTTCTGCTCGGGCTGGCCGTTGGTATTGCTTCCTACACAGCCCCACTCTACCTGTCAGAGATGGCAACAGAGAATGTTCGCGGAAAAATGATCAGCCTTTATCAGCTCATGATCACTTTTGGAATTGTAGTAGCTTTCCTGTCGGATACTACATTCAGTTACAGTGGTAACTGGCGAGCAATGCTTGGAGTTCTCGCTATACCAGCAGTTATTCTTTTCGTTATGGTGATTTTCCTGCCTAACAGCCCCCGCTGGCTGGCTTCTAAAGGTTTGCATGTAGAGGCGGAAGAAGTACTCAGAATGCTCAGAGATACATCTGAGAAAGCACAACAGGAGCTGAATGAGATAAGGGAAAGCCTCCGTATGAAGCAGGGAGGGTTTGCTCTTTTCAGGAAGAACAGCAATGTGAGACGAGCCGTTTATCTTGGTATGTTGCTACAGGGTATGCAACAGTTTACTGGTATGAACATTATCATGTATTACGCTCCTCAGATTTTTAAAATGGCTGGTTTCCAGAGCACTCAGGAGCAGATGATTGCGACCATTGTCGTAGGTCTGACCTTTATGTTCGCCACCTTCATTGCAGTTTTCACCGTTGATAAAACGGGAAGGAAGCCAATCCTGAAGATAGGTTTTAGTGTAATGGCCTTCGCCACAATGGTTCTGGGCTATTGTCTGATGAAAGCGGGTCAGGGAGAAATCAGCACGGGTCTGTCATGGGTGTCAGTAGGTATGACGATGTTATGCATCGGTGGTTATGCCATGAGTGCTGCGCCTGTGGTCTGGATATTGTGTTCGGAGATACAACCTCTGAAATGTCGGGACTTTGGGATCACCTGTTCAACCACGACGAACTGGGTTGCAAACATGATTATCGGTGCGACCTTCCTTTCACTTCTGGGTAGCATAGGTCCGGCAGGGACATTCTGGCTCTATACGGGGTTCAATCTGGTCTTCATCGTGATAACTTTTCTGCTCGTCCCTGAAACTAAAGGGGTTACTCTTGAGTACATTGAAAAAAATTTGATGGCTGGCAAGAGGCTTCGCGATATAGGCCAGTAAGTTTAAACCTGATAAAAGCCAGCAATAAATCACTGGCTTTTATTTTTTCCAAAATATATTTTTTTAAATCTATAATCTTTTTCTAACATCATCACACTCATCATTTTCAGGATTCAATATACTACTTACCTTATCCTTTTCTTCCTTAATTCTTCTCCTAACCAACATATCCTCAAGGGTGTTATCAAAATTAGAATCAAGCAATTCTTCTACGATCCAATGCTCAACCTCGCCATTTTTTCCGGTATAATAATTTGATAAATCGAAGTTATTTATTATGAAAAGTGCTTTTTCAGCAAAGCTAAGTTCGAAATCCTTCCAAAATAACTCAATCACTATATTTCCACCTGGAAATTTTAAGAAATTGTTACTTACCCCCCTATCACTTAATAATTTTGATGTATGCTCACCCAGCCTGATTACTACCTCTTTTATATCTTCACCTGTAATTTCCGTCTTATCCATGTTAAATCTCCTCTTTGAGTTAATATCATATCCTTTTTATCTTATTTTTTATTAAAGTCAAATCCACCAAAATGATTAAAAAACCGGGAGGAACCAGTTTTTTTTAAATGATTGGCCTTAATTTTTAACAGACAGCCCTCCCCTTGCGAATGAATAGCGCATTCAATTTTAATTTATTAATTTGTTCATTAAGTTTTATCCTCAACATCAATCAAACAATATAAATTTAAAAAATTATATATTTCTTTCACTTTTTCATAGTGTGAATCTCTCTCATCCCTAAATCGTCCAACTCTTGATTCACGGTTAAGAGCTGATGTTATGTAGATTTTTTCTTTAGCTCGTGATAATGCTACATATAACAAACATTTATCTTCAAAGTTTTTATTATCATATTTCCAAAAAGCTTCATCTTCTAAACCTAAGAAAATAACGACTTTGTATTCAAGTCCTTTACATTTATGAACGTTCATAATTTGAATGCAGTTAAAAGCTGCGAAGAATTCAATAGCACTTTCATAATTACTCGTTGAATCAATGCAATATCTCAAATGCCTTTCAAGTTTTACCCATAAAGATTCAACATAAATATTAGATTTGTATTGATTCCATTTTGATGCCATTTTACTAAATCCGATAAAGTTGACAATGCTTTTTATAGACTTAATAATAGTATCAGCATTAAGTTCATCTCGAAGGTTAGCTCTATTGACAAGAATTTGATTAGAAAATTCAGTTAATAATTTTTCGTTTTCCTCACCAGTTGAAACATTATGGATTTGTAAAAAAATATCACATAACTCATTATAGGCTTGGTGAGACTTGATTATCATTAGCTTAAATGCCAATGAAAATATTTTACCTAAAGGTTCTTTAAGCGTGTCCTGAAGATCAGTCAAATCAAGATTTTTAATGTTATGGGAGGTAAGTTTATTCCGTAACACATTAGTATACTGGGATGATTGTTGTTTGGTTAATATACATATATCTTTTTCATTATAACCGCCCCTTATTAATTCTGAAATCAATCCAAAAACCCCATCAGCCTCTGCATATTCATCTTTATAAATCTGGATAGAACAAGAATCTGATGGCTGGCTAACTTTCTTGAAATCGTTATTATTTTCGATGAAGCTTATGAATGACGAAAGGATACCCTGTATTTCCTGACTCGATCTGAAGTTATTTGATAAAAACTTGGGTATTGCACCAAAATCTTCAATAAAGTCCTTAAATACAGTCGGACTTGCTTTAGCCCAAAGCATAATACTTTGATTTATGTCACCAACGGCAATTAAAACATTATCATTAGGATTAAATAACATCTTTAAAAGTTGGTATTGGTCGTGACGAGTATCTTGAAATTCATCGATAAAAATATATGAATAGCTCATTGTAAACAAATTTCTAACTTGAAAATTTAAATGAATAATTTCATTCGCAAGCTCTCTAATCCTTTCAAAAGATAGCTTATCCCTATCGTTACTTTCCTTATTTGCAAAGACGATATCATACGTTGATTGTGGCCGCATATCCTTTGGCAGAACATTTCTAAAACGATCAAGTATACTCTTACAAAAACCATCGAAAGTGTAAGAGTCAAATCTTTCACCATTTTTTCCACATCTCAGCATGATGCGATTTTTTATATTTTCCTGAGCTTCTTTTTTTGTTGTAAGACACAGAATTCTTTGAGGCCATTTGCAAGCCGCTGTTTGAAGTAAGAAGTTAGATTTTTGGGCTAAGAATTCAGTTTTTCCAGCTCCAGCACCCGCAAGTACAGATACTGAGCCTTGAAAAAAAATAAGATCTTTAAGTTCATCTGTTTCTTTTATTCCTTCAGATACCGTCCACTCTTTATTCATTCTAATGTTCCTTCCAAAATCTCAGTTGCTTTTTCTAATAATCTTTTCAATTCCGAAGGTAGCATTTTTATGATCTGGTCATCTTCATACAGATCGAATATTTTTATTAACATTCTTAAGTGTGATGCAGGTTTGCTCTTGTTGGATAAGAATCTGTATCTATACCAAGAAAATTTCTCCAGATAATCATCTCCAAATGAAAATCGTATGCCACTATTTCCTTTTTTTAACACAGAATCTATTAACTCACTTTCGTTTCCGGGCCTTATTTTCTTTGGACCTCTCTCATCAAACAATTCATCCGCTTTACAATAAACATCAGGAAAACAATTAATCATTGCATAATCGATATCAAGTGGTGAAGAAAAGAAAACATTATTTTTCTCTAACTCTTGCAATATGTTTTTATCTACTTCCGTTGGAGTATTAACATTATATTTTATCGTAAATTGCATAGGATTTTCCAGTGAATCCCAATGCGGTATTAAATGAGTTATAGAATTATTTATATAACTGCTTGTGTCGTTATAGTTTTTCACAATTTGTTCTACTGCATACTTCATCCTTCCAAATCCGCCTCCATGTCTGTCAATATCGAAATCCAGTAGTGTTAAGAAAGGAGTTTGAAGATCTTTCATTAGCCTCCAAAAATGATTAACATGTTTTCCTCCCAAGGGAACTACAGCTATTGAGTTGGCATCAACATTTTCTGAATATAATTCAATTAACTTAGGCAAAATAATCTCTTCGCTATCGCCCTCACCAAAGATTACTAGTTTTGCAAAATAAATCTCTGGATACGCCTTCACTGCCTCTTTAATAAATTTTGATGTTTCATCAGTATCATCTGGAAAATGAAGCTTTGACACAAGAGTGCTGTTGCTTTCATTATCAATTCTAAAATGTCTAATTGCTTCTGGATCGATTCGGCTAAGAATTGATGGCGAGTGAGAAGATAAAATAACTTGGCAAAAATCATACATGCCATATTCTTTTACCAACCTAATAATCCTGCCTATATAATGAGGTGATAAATGATTTTCTGGTTCTTCTAAACAAATCATACTGAAGATTGGCAATCTCATCTTTTCATGATTAAAATTGCATGGCTCCCCTTTCGTTAGAAACTCTCTCGCATTTTTATCAATATCAAACATTGCTTTAATTAATGAAAAGTAGACTAAGGATTTTTGCCCATCACTCAACTTTTCCACATCTATTTTACTTCCTAACTCATCTGGGGTGAATTGCAATTGCAGGAGCTTTAAAATCTCGTCAATATTTGATATAGGGAACTTAAGCAGGGCTTGTGATAAAAATCTTCCTTTATAAATACTACTCCAGCTTTTATTGATTGATGCAGCGATTTCAGCGAAGGCAGGATTTTCATCAGTTAGTGAATTCAGATTATTTGCATGCTTTTCAAATATCTCTCTGCTTTCGCTAGACCATTCAATAGATTTTAATAAACGGCCTAACACCGCTTTAGATGAGTATTTGAGTTGTGTTAATGGATCTCGGTTTGCAGGAACATAGCTTAATTGTATTGCATTTCTGATTGAGGCTGAACACTTGAATTTGTCATCTTCAACAGGTTCATCATCATTAGATGAGATTATATAAATATTTTCATCTATATCCCCAAGTGGATTTGTATCATACGTTAGGGTTCCTTCCAATCTAATGCGAAAAATGACCTCACCGCTCCTGTCGTCGAATGTTAAGTTTTCTAACAATGGAGGAATAGTAAGTTTATCTGCATTGGCTTTCGAAAAGCCAAACCATGCCTCAACACATAAGCTTTTATTTAATTGCTCATTTCCTGCATTGTTGTAAAAATCATTTACTCTTAACCCTCGCATATTTTGATCTAATGAAAATAATTTGCAAAGAGCTTCCATAGCTGTACTTTTTCCTGTGCCATTAGACCCAATAAACACAGTCATGTTGTCTTCAAGAAAAATCTTCTGAGGTACATCATTCGATATACTCTTAAATCCAGAGATGCGAACTTCTTTAAGATGCATTCTTTACCCTTTTGTATGATTATTGCCACTATCTTCAAACACGTTTAAATATAATCGTTAGTAATTTAGCGAGCTAAAATACTTAATGAATTTAACAACTGTGTATCCAAGGTTTCCCTTGCCGGTGTGGGTAGCCCATTTGCAACTCTATAATTCTTGATAGCAGTTCGTGTCGCAGGTCCCATACTTCCGTCAATGTTGCCGTTATAGAAACCTTTATCGAGTAAGGCGAACTGCACTCTCATGATCAACCGCTTACGTTTTTCTGTATCAGCAGTTAGTGCACTACTTGCACGATTAGCACCTGTGGTTCCTGCTGAGTTTGTTGTGGTTGAGCTATTTGTGTCATTAGAGCGAAGTGAGCGAACAGAGGAGGAGGAGGAGGAGGACGACGACGAATGAGTTCCTGAACTGGATGAGTCTGAGGTGCTTGGCGAGCTGTATGTTTTGGGATAGTAAGGAGTGCTTCCGCCATAGTAACCACCGCCTGATGAGGAACGGTGTGAGCTGTGGCTACGGTGAGAACTATGACTTCTGTGTCCTGCAATGTAGAACGGCACTTCGGTGTTGAGCGGAGCTATCACCAAATCATGTTCGTTCAAAGTCATACCAGGTAAGTCACTGGCACCAGTAGATGAATCACTTGCCCAAACAGAGTTATTAAGAGCCAAAAATCCAGGAAGCAGAGCCGCAAAATTAAACTTTTTCATATTATTGGTCTCGGAGGTTGATGAAAACGGCCTTTTGATGAACTGAAATAACCAGCACAGGAAGACTTCTGAGTGCATTCATCACATTCTTTTGGATAGTAATTTTTCCAGTCAGAGATCGACTGAGTTGCAAAATTCCATGCCTTTTTAGGAAGGTGGCATAGTGGATAATTGAAGATGGTAAGAGGGATACCTGACCTGTGTGCAGCGTCTATAGCCGAAAGGATTTGTTCGCTGTAGTTGTCGTGCTCTATGAAGATTGATGACCAGTTCTTACGGGCCCATCCAATCGACTCTAACCCCATCAGGGAGATCTGGTTAATGTTAGAGAACACACGACCAGCAAACTCAACGATGTCATCAAGCTCGCTGTAGTTAGCCTTAGTGGGGATGACTCTTAGTTCTATGTTGATCCCTAAGTTACCGGCATTGATCAGTCCCCTGACTGTTTCATCAAAAGCTCCCTCGCTTCCGACCAGATAGTCGTGCACTGATGCTCTTGAAGAATAAAGCGGTATCCCAAACGTGATTTTGAGCTTATCGCTTCTTTCCTTCATCTGCTGGGTAAAGCTGACATCCGCAAACGTCCGTCCGTTGGTTAGAACATGCAGTGCTGTCTCAGGGGAATTTTCGATTATGAAGTCCAGAAAATGCAGGAAGTCTTCGCCATAGAGCAAAGGCTCTCCCCCGCTCACTCCCACTACTCCATTCAGAGAGAAGGAAGCTATAGCCAGAGCTGACTGGTTGAGAAGCCAGTCATCGTTACCTGTCTTGGGAGGCTGAGAACAAAACAGGCAACTGTTGTTGCACCTTTCGGTGACCAGAACAGTGTTATGGTTCGCTCTACGGGACAGAATTACCCGGAGCATATTGCCATTGTTGACGATCCCAATGTCACCATCTTCTATGGAATCGTAAAGTTCCCGGCTCACAATCGAGTCTGCAAAATATGCAGGCAGTCTGGAATCGAGTTGTGTTGCAGTGACAAGCAAATTTGGCAGATAGAATTGAGGATTCTCGGGCTTGGTTTTACACAGGCAATAGAAGCCTTGCTGAACTGGTAAGTCTGATGAAAACCGGAAAATATCGTTTCTCAGCACCTCAGACATAAGCCCACCTTTTGAGCATCTCAGCCATTGGTCCATCCTGAGAGATTTCATTCAGGAGGAAGCGGAACATCCCTTTGTGATACTGGCAGAAGGTTGACCGACTCTTGTCACCAACAGGTTCGCCATGAACACTGATGTTCTGACAAGGATCTGCTCCACAGAAAGGTTGGTAAGCACAGGTATCACAACCGGGCATGGCGAAATTAAATGAAGATGAGAGAGCGGAACGGTAGTATTCGTTGCTACTGAATGACAGTGAAGCAAACTCTCCTGCACTGAAATCTGCTTCGGGATTTACTTTCTGGAGCATACGGCTTTCGTCGCTGCCGTAGATCTTGCCGTCATAGTTAAACAGGATGCAGTTCAGCACGACTCCGCTTGGTGATTTCAGATCTGCATAACCACTGAAGCCTGGATTGAAAATTCTCTTTAGATGGATTGAAGCCGAATGCTCAACGACAGGTATGCCCTTCTGGTTCTGAAGCAACACTTCCTGCATTAACTTCTTATAAAACTCAAAATATTCAGGCATTGAAAAAGTGAAGCTCTGCTTCTGAGCAAACCCGTATGGGCTGACGGGCCTGATAAACATGTCAGTGAGACCAAGAGACAAATGGGCATCTATTATGGATGCTGGCTCTTTTGTCAGCTCCTTTGTAACTGTGGTGACCGTTGCTACACGATTTGCTCCCAGCTCTTCTGTGATTTTTCTAATGCCCGTAACGGCTTTGTTGTGAGCCTGAGAGTCGGTGAGGATACGGTTTTTATTATGGACGGCTTCATTACCATCAAGAGACACAGAAAAGGTGATATTCCGGTCTTCAACCCAAGAGAGGATGCTTTCATCGAGTATTGAGAGACTCGTGGCAATAACCATTTCGAAAGCATCACTGCCTAACGAACTAACACACTCTTCATAAATTGACTGGACGAGATCGAACCTGAGAAGCGGTTCTCCGCCCTGCACTTCTATCTTGTAAGGTGAAGTGCCCAGCTTCTTAATCGTGCTGACGATTTGCGGTATCAGTTCTGGGTTCAGGTCGTAACCATCAGCGGTGACCGATGCTCTGCTGACCTGGCAATACTTGCATGTGTGATCGCACCTGAGAGTCGGCACAATCATGAAAATAGGCCGGACGGCCAGTTCGTTCATCAGTCGCTTGGCGAAGGCAGAACTCAAAGAGGCTTTTGCAACTGCCTGAGTCGCATCGTCTGCAATGAACAATCTGCTTTCAAGAAATCGGGAAGTGGTTCGCTCTGGAGAATAGTTGTTGTCGACAAGAAGGTTGAGTTCTTCGTTATCCACGAAGTTGTGAAAGCCAGCAAGGTTGCTGATGAAAAATTTGCCATTGCTCAGGCGGTCAAAGTTGAATGGCATAGTGTTCATTGAGAGAGTCTCGAATCAATACTCCTCAGAACATTGTCGATGATAGAAGCCCTGACCTGTCCGGTATGAGCCTGAAGCTTCTCCCTGAGCTTGTAGTCATTCAGCAGTCGCTCGAACTCAAACTCAACCTCGTCGTTCCAATGAACGAACGATACAAGCCAGTGCTCCTCATCTTCATCTAGCTTCCAGCGAGAAACAGCACTCATCCAGTAAAGGCTGTTTCTGAGCACCCATACACTAATCATTTTTTTTGATATTATTTTTTGCATGATGAAATCAACATATTAAAATTTGGTTTTTAAAATTAATAAAACTTAAAACCCAAGTTTTCCTTTAATCCAGAACCAAGCCTTTTGATACCAACTGCGATTTTGATACATAGCTCTGTAATACTCCTCCCTTAATTCTATTTCTCTTTTCCTTCCTAAATCAACTTGATCCTCTGTCCATCGACCACACCATTCAATACAGCCTTTACGAATTATATAGTGTGACCTGCATTCTTTTTGCCAGTTACCAACTGAAGGCGAGAGTGATGGACCGTCAATAGTTTTTGTTAATTTCCATTCTGTAGGGCCTATTGGAGTCCTTATTTTTTGGCGACATCCACATGCGCACAGATGTGCAGCTGTTCCATACTTATCAGAATAGTAAAGTATGCCTTCCTCTAATTCGACAGGCATATAATCAACTTCCATTAGCTTCAAATTAGACACTGTCATTTAGAGCCTCTGTAACCATATGCAGATCAGACAAAGAAAACAACGCATTAAATACATTAGATTCCTCAATATAGAACCCTTTGAATTGTTTATATTTAATTACAGCCAATGATGCATTTAAAGCATTCAACTCTCCGATTTGAATATTAGTTTTATATAAATTTTCACTTGGTTTTGAAAGATCTGATAAGCCTTTATCTAAAACTTCCTGTACATTATCTGACGGATAAAATGTTGTTCTTATCAATCCTGTCAGGAAAGAATCCTTTCTATTTAATCCCATACCTACATCAAGGAAAGGCTTGCCCATCTTTATTAAAACTTTAAAGATTTCATCTCTCGACTCACCATCGTCAACGCACACAAAGGCAAAGCTAACATTAGCGATGTCTTCTTCACATTCAGAATCGAATTTCTTATTTTTTACTGAAAAACCTTCTCGAAAATTCTCATATCGTTTGTGATATACGTCAGCTTTTCTTTGATTAAACTCACTTGTATCTAATCTTCCTGGTGACCTAAACGAATTATGCACATGAAAATAATCGTAGTCGAAAGCAATAATTTCCTTAACTGGTGTTTTAACCATAAAGTCTAAAATATACGAACCGGTTCCGCCTAAACCTATTATAGCTATGACTTCATCCTTGAATTTATTTGACAGATCAACAATACCTGCACGGCTGGTTAAAGTGTCATGTATTTTGAAAACACTGTCAAACTCTATACTTTTATCCGATCGAAAGGTATAAGGAGTGGCCTGATAGAGTTCAATAGCGGGTCCAGAAATTATATTGGTATAGCTTTCAATTTTTTCGAAGAAGTCAGCAAAAACAGAATAGACTCCATCTTTAAAAGGTTTATTGGAGAATTGTCTTTGTATATTTATATCACTGAAAGATGAACTTAAAACTAGCGAGCACGGCCTGTCTTGCAAATTACTTATAGGTTCCCCATTAATTTCACATGGAGGTTCTCCGCTGAAATATACTTGGTGATCATCCTGAATTACTTTCTCCATGTCAGTAAATACCATCTTACAAACAAACTCCGCAATGCATAACCTTTTATTCCTGTCTAAATAAGGAATATCTCTTATAATTAAATAACCATCATCAAAACTAACTGCATAGCCTTTTTCAACAAGGCTTTGTAAATCTTTATTATGACTGACCAGTTTCTGAAACATTAAACACCATCCCATCTTTCACTTTAACATAAGCACCTTTAGAAAGAATGCCTTCTGGTTTTTCTCCAACGCCTTTCTTATATTTTACAGAATATGTAACTTCTGGGTGCGACGCATAATCTGGAACTTCTAAAGTCACGACTTCTTCATAGCTTATTGTGTCCTTGTGCCAAATATGTAATGCCCCTTCTACTATTATATTAATATTTTTATCAGCTACTTTTTTTGTATAAAGCTTTTCAAGGCCAGCATCTTGAACATCCACTACATCTGTATCACTGATAAGTGCATCAGCGACATCTTTCTTTTCAAGAAAAATTTGTTTATCAGGCGTTGCTTTGATCAGCTTTTTAATGCTCAAACCATTTAATGGTTTTGGCCAAAGCAAATTTATTCCATCGACAATAAAACTGTAGTCAGCATCTCCTTTAACAACAAAGAACCGTTTTTCTTTTTTAATATCAACTTTTTCATTAACTCTAAGGTTTTCAATATCACAGTTTTCAAGTTGGACATAAACCCTATACTCAATGGCAGGTCTGGCACCAAACGCCTCAGCGATCTCAGCTCCTGTGATTTTATTGTCATCAAAAGATAACGTAACGAAATCAAAAAGTTCGTCCGAAACATGTATCGTAAACTGCTCATTACTCATAAGAAATAATCTCCTTTTTTTGAATTAAACATAAACTGCACTGTATCGGAATAATCCTATAAAAATATATTCTTACATTTAAGAGCAGTCAAGAGATTTAGCAACAACAATAAAATTATCTACAACATTATGATTTTAATGGCTATTTTGTTGAAATGCAGACGTCGTACATTTGTTTATTTATAATCAAGAATTGACAAAAGTCGTGAAAACATTAATAAACTTAATAACTCCAACTCTAAAAACATTAGACAACTGATGCTTCCCCGGTCTAAAATCATTAACTTTCCATTAAAATCAATAAGTTAGGCACAAATGATGCAAATTGATAAGAATGAAATAAATCCTGCAAGCGATGAATTTCTAATAGAAAGTGCTTTGATTTTTTTGAAAGACAGAAAAATAGTTGTTTCAGATGGGTTACCTGAAATTGAAACCATGAACTTATTTGGCGTCAAATAAAAAATAATAACTCTTAAAAGAAAAAAAAGCTTAAAAAAAATATTATTAATAGCTGATTCAAATGACAATTATAAAATTTATTTCAAAGACGAATTCCTTGAGAAAAAGAATAAAGCCTCCCTTATAAAAGCATACTTAATTCCATACCTATTGTTTGACGCCTTTGCCATCATATTAAATGGTGTCGTCAATCCAGGTAAATTCATACTCATATTTTTACCGATAATGTATGGATACATTATCTATGCGATAGCTTATTCGGAGGCGAAAGATTATTTGAAAAAGATCACTGATACAATTACCTTCTTCAGTGCATCCATCACAGCTTCGACTGCTTTAATTAAAGATCTTAGTTTATCGCAACTTCTTAACTCAGATAAAGAAAGCTTATTGTTTAGGATTTTTTTATTTATTTTAATGCAAAGCTTTGCCATTTTTGCCACGACAAAGTTTTGCATTTCACTGCATGAAACATTCATCGAAAGAGAAAAGTATATTAAATCATTGGAAACTCATGATGATTTTAATAGTTTCACATCTCGTACTTTACGAGGAATTGCAAAATGGTGTTCAATCATAAAAAAAACTATAATAAACCGCTCTATTCAGATACTGAGTTTCTTATACATTAAAAAAACAGTAATTATAAAAAAAATCATTCACATGAAAAATAAAATTTTTCAGCTCTTTTGCAAAAAGGAATAACCATAGAAATTAAGAAAAAAGGGAGTGATACAAATGAAAACCCAAAGTATAATGACATAATTAATGAGACAACACCTCCCCTATCTGAACCTGAAATAAAATAATATAGTATTAATATATTTATTAGTAGATGGAAGGACATTAGTAAAATACATCCCAACTCACCTAAAGTAAACTTTAAAAAATTCCGCATACAATCTCCTTTTTATATCCATAAATACATCATAATTAGATAATGTCAATGAATCCAGAATATGAAATCTATACTCAATTAAGCAAGGGCTAACTCATAGATGCTCCGCATCTATGAGTTGCCTTGCTTTTTCCGCCCTTCGGTTGAAAAAGAAAGATCTAAACCACTACATAATCAAAACCCAACCCATTGACACTATTGATGTTTATGGTATTTATTACATATAGCATACGGATTTGCTATTAAGCTTAAATATCAAAAGGAGTTGATATGGAAAAAATAAATATTATTTTCGATGATGAGTTTCCTTCTTCGTTTACCAATAATCCTGTT
>MIEI01000097.1 GCA_002095305.1 Pantoea brenneri | reverse complement strand
ACGTCTGGAGAACGCTGATTTTCATTCCCGTCTGCCATTCTTACTTCCCCTTACTCAGGCAAAATCGGGACGTCCTGCTCTGAACAACCCGCTGATTTTGCAGCAATTAGCGATGTGGCTCACATTTATAATCTCAGAATACACCGCCTTTACCTCCGGTGGACTTAAATGCTTTACTCACTTCTTTAAATGCTGTTGATCAGCAAGGAACAGAGGCAAGGCATGACACCCATAAATAATAAAGATCAGACAGACGATACGAAAAAGCGCATCTGGGCTATCGTTGGCGCGTCATCGGGTAACCTGGTCGAGTGGTTCGATTTCTACGTCTACTCATTCTTTTCTCTCTATTTTGCCCACATCTTCTTCCCACAAGGCGATACCACCACGCAGCTATTACAGACGGCCGGCGTCTTTGCTGCCGGATTCCTGATGCGTCCTATCGGCGGCTGGCTGTTCGGTTACATCGGTGATAAGCACGGACGTAAAAGCTCCATGCTGATCTCAGTGTGCATGATGTGTTTTGGATCGCTGGTGATCGCCTGTTTACCCGGCTATGACGCCATTGGCATCGCGGCACCGATCATTCTGCTGCTGGCGCGGATGTTTCAGGGATTATCCGTTGGCGGTGAATATGGCACCAGCGCAACCTACATGAGCGAAGTGGCGCTGGAAGGACGCAAAGGTTTTTACGCCTCATTCCAGTACGTCACCTTAATCGGCGGTCAGCTGGCCGCGGTGCTGACGGTAGTGGTGCTGCAGTTTGTGCTGAGCGATGCAGAGCTGCGCAGCTGGGGCTGGCGCATTCCATTCTTCCTCGGCGCATTGCTGGCCGTAGTGGCGCTGTGGTTACGTCGCTCACTGGAAGAAACCTCAGACAAAAGCAGCCGTCAGCACCGTGATGCGGGCAGCGTGATAGGCCTGTTACGCAATCATACCCGTCCGTTCCTGATGGTGCTGGGCTTCACCGCCGGCGGATCGCTGAGCTTCTATACCTTTACCACCTATATGCAAAAGTATCTGGTCAACACCTCGGGAATGGATCCTAAGACCGCCAGCGGCCTGATGACCGGTGCGCTGCTGGTCTTCATGTTGCTGCAGCCGGCTATTGGTGCGCTGTCTGACAAAATTGGCCGTCGCACTTCAATGATGATTTTTGGTGCCGGTGCCGCTATCTGTACCGTGCCCATTCTGACCTTGCTGCAAAATGTCCAGAGCCCAGGCGTTGCGTTCCTGTTAATTATGCTGGCGCTGCTGATCACCAGTTTCTACACCGCCATCAGCGGTATTTTGAAGGCAGAAATGTTTCCTCCTCAGGTGCGGGCATTAGGCGTAGGACTCTCTTATGCGGTGGCGAATGCCATCTTTGGCGGATCGGCGGAGTATGTGGCGTTACTGATGAAGCAGCAGGGGATTGAGACTACCTTCTTCTGGTATGTCTCCGCCATGGGCGCGGTGGCCTTTTTGGTGTCGCTATTGCTGCACAAGCGGGGAAAAGGGATTGGGCTGTAACCGCTACTGGCTGAACCGGCTTACTGGCTAAGGTTCCATAAGGCGATGCCGCTGGCGGTACCGGCGGCATCCCAGGCAAAATCTTTCCAGCTCCAGCCGCTCCCTGACGGGCGGCTGTCATACCACTCTTTTCCCGCCCCGAGACTGAGCGAAAATATGATCCCCAGCGTATGACTCTGACGGGTAGAGAGATGCTGACGCTGACCGTATTCTGTTCCTGCTGCGGCCAGGGCAGCAGAGGTAACGAAGTGCTGTGCTTTATCCCGCCCGGTCCACCGATCCTCTGCCATATGAGCACATCCACTACACAACAGCACTGCAAACAGCAAAATTCGCATAGCGGATGCCTCGTCGGCGGCGACGATTAAAGAATACGGCTGATTAACCGGTCGATTCGAATCCGGCGCAGACGGCGTATCAATTTACGGACTTTAGCCGGGTAATCGGCAATGCTCTCCAGCTCGCGGAAATGCTTCACCACTGTGGTGTGCTGGCGAATCAGCGTCAGCTCTTTTTCGCGTTGATCGGCCAGCTGTTGCAGCGGATCGTGGATCAACACCGCATTTTCCAGATCGAGCCGCCAGGCGCGCGGATTGAGATTATTGCCGGTAATCAGCTGCCATTCGTCATCCACCCACATACCTTTCAGGTGATAGCTGTTATCACCATCTTTCCATAACCGCACCACCAGCTGATCGTTGGTGACGTAATACTGTAGCCGGCTCAGGAAGCGACGCAGGTTAATCTCATACAGATAGGGCAGCGCGCCAATAATTTTAAACGGCTGATCCGGCGCGATATAGAAGTCGTTGGCGGTCTTGTCGCCGACGATGATCTCGACCTGCTTACCCTGCCGCAGCAGATGAATAATGTTACGCACCAGTAAGGCCGGCAGGTTGAAGTAAGGCGTACAGATAGTCAGTTTCTGTTCGGCGCAGGGCATCAGGTGGAAGATAGTCTTATTGAGCAGGCTATGCTTGCCCAGGCCGACCAGCGGCGTCACCGCCAGCTCTTCATTACTGGCATTGCCCTCAAACTGATAATTGAAGCCGCGCAAATCCTGACGAAACTGACGCGTTTCATTTTTGATTTCCGGACTGGAAGGGCGCTCGGCAAAATCGAGCCGGTTGACGGCCTCAGCCTGCTTCAGGTTGAGGTTAATCCACGCGTACATGGTGTCAGCCAGCTGCGGGTTGCGGATAATCTGGTAGCGGTCATAACGATATTTATCATGCTGATGCAGATAAACATCATTGATGCTGGCGCCGCTGTAGATCAGTTCGTCATCAATGATGAAACCTTTCAGGTGCAGCACGCCCAGCGCTTCCCGGGTATTGACCGGAATGCCATACACCGGGATGGCAATATCAGCGTGTTGGGTTGCCAGATCACAATACCAGTCGGCATTGGTCAGGCCGCGTGCCGCGCCAATTCGCCCACGCTGCGCCCGGTGCCAGTCGACCAGGATAGAGATATCCAGCGCTGGCCGCGCCTGTTTTGCCGCATACAGGGCGTTCATCACCGCCCGACCTGCATCGTCGTTTTCCAGGTAAAGTGCAGCGATGCAAATACGGGACTGCGCTGCCGCGATTTTCTCCAGCAGCGTCTGACGAAATTCAGCAGGCGAGTAAAGCGTCGACACATCCGCAACGGATTGTGACAGTTTCGGCAACTGTGCGAGGTGTTGTTGGTGTTTATTACGTTTAAATTTAGACAACATCACAGTGCACTTCTTCTCTGTTCATTGCATGGCCTTTTGCCATCAAATCAGGGTCATAACGACAAATAATAACATCAACTGTCGCGATCCGGGCGTTTTTTACCTTTCTCTACAAGGTTAGCTTAGCGCATCCTGCAGCGACAGTTTGAGGCTGACAATACCGTCATCCAGTTGAATATCAACATAAAAGTTAAGTTTGCGCGCCAGGGTAATCATGCCGCGATTATGCGGCATAGTGATACCGTTCAATTGTTGCAAGCCGTGATGCCGGGTGTAGCGGATCATCTTTTCCAGCAAGCGTCGGCCCATGCCGAGGCCTTTGAGATCGGAGCGCACCAGCACGGAAAACTCGGCGTCAATATTGTCAGCATCAGAGATGGCACGCGTCACGCCAATGATTTCCGACCGTCCCTGCTGCTGACGTACCGCCACGATCGCCATCTCACGGTCGTAATCGATTTGCGTCATATTGGCGAGATCCTCATGCGTAAACTCGCTGATTTCACTGAAGTAACGGTAATAGAGATCTTCTTTGGTTACCTGGCTGATAAAGTCACGTAGCAGCGGTTCATCTTCGGGCAGGATAGGGCGGAACAGGCAGGTTTGCCCATCCTTGAGCTGAACCTGCTCCTCCAGATGTTGCGGGTAGGGACGTATCGCCAGGCGCGCTTCGTTATCGCCATGAAACGGTGCCAGCGTCAGGGTGACATCCAGCAGCGTAAAGTCGTTGCCCGCCGCCAGCAGCGGATGAATATCCAGCCGCTGAATCTCCGGGCAATCAACCACCAGGTTGGAAACCTGCACCAGCAGCTGGCTGAGGCCGGCAATATCCAGCGGATTCAGGGCGCTGCGGCTGCGTATTTTGCCGCTCTTGATTGCCTGAATCACCAGATAGCGCGCCAGAGTCATATTCAGCGGCGGCAGCGCAACGGCGGCTTGTTTATCGGCCTGCCACTCGACGCCGCCTTCGCCCAGCATAATGATCGGGCCAAACAGCGCATCCTGTTCCACCACCACCCGCAGTTCCTGAGCGCCAGCCCGGTTCGCCATGCTTTGCACCAGCAGGCCTTCAATCCGCGCCTGCGGTAGCGTCTGCCTGACCCGATCAAAAATGGCTTCGGCCGCATGTGCTACCTCACTGGCATTGCGCAGGTAAAGCATCACACCCTGCACATCCGATTTATGGGCGATATCCGGCGAGCGCAGCTTCAGCGCCACCGGATAACCAATCTGATCGGCGATGGCTACCGCTGCGGCACTGTCGCTGGCGATCCAGGTTGGCAGCGTTGCCAGCCCGTAGGCCTGCAGTACCGGCTGGACCTCGTGGGTATCCAGCGCCGTAATGCCGCGGTCGAGCGCCTGCGATAATAGCTGGTGGGCATGGGCGCTGTCCTGGGTCAGGCTGGCCGGCAGGGCAGGCGTTTCGCGCAGTTGCTTCTGATTGCGTCGATATTCGACCTGATGCATAAATGCCGTCACGGTGCCTTCGGGCGTGCGCCAGGTCGGGATCCCAGCCTGGGTAAATGCACGACGCGCGGCCTGGGAGGAAAATTCGCCGCTCCAGTTAGTCAGCAGGGTGATTTGCTTACCGCGCGGATGAGCAGCAATGGCGGCAATCAGACGCTCGGCGGTTTCAGTGGCAGGTGCCACCGCGCTCGGCGCATGAATAATCATCAGTGCATCAAGCTCATGACTGTCGAGCAGGCACTCCACGCAGGCCACGTAACGGTCCGGCGTGGCGTCATCCTTCAAATCCAGTGGGTTGCCGTGACCAGCACCGGCTGGCAGCAGGGTTTCCAGCTGTTGACGCATCTCATCGCTGAGCTGGGCCAGTTTACCGTTACGCGCATACAGTTCATCCAGCGCCAGCGCGGCGGGTGCAGCGCCGTTACTAATGATCATCAATCGCTCACCACGCAGCGGCCGCATGTGGCTCAGCGACTCGACGGCGGAGAACAGTTCATGCGTATCCTGCACCCGCAGCAGGCCAGCACGCTGAATGGCGGCGTCCCAGGCCGCATCCAGCCCGCTGTGGCTACCGAGCAGCGCCTGCGCCTGACGGCTGCGGCCGCTCTTGATCACCAGGATCGGTTTATTGCGTGACGCGCTACGCGAGGCGGAAACAAAGCGCCGGGCATCGCTGAGATGTTCAAGATAGAGCAGGATCGCGCTGGTTTTACCGTCACGCGCCAGAAAGTCGAGCAGGTCATCGACATCAGTGTCGAGACTGTCTCCCAGCGCGATAAACCAGGAAAAGCCCAGGTTACGCTGTTGCGCCCAGTCAAGAATGGTATTGGAGACGGCGGCGGATTGTGAAATGAAGGCAATGCGGCCTTTGGCAATCGGTACCGGCGAGAAGCTGGCGTTTAATCCCTGCACGGTGCCAGCAGCCCAAGGCTGTTCGGCCCCAGCAGACGGATCTGCCACTGGCTGGCGCAGGCCTGCAGTTCTTCCCGCTGGCTGGCGGGAGCGGAGAGAATAATGCAGGCTTTGCAGCCTTTTTCACCCAGTTGTTGCAGCAGTGTCAGATTACGTTTTGAATGGGTGCAGATAATGGCCAGGTCCGGCGCGAACGGCAAACTGTCGATATCAGGCCAGGCCAGCACGCCGCTGACGGCTTTGTATTTCGGCGTCACCGGCAATACCGGGCCGCTAAAACCACCGGCCAGCAGATTGCGCATCATAAAGTAACCGGCACGTCCCGGCGTTACCGAGGCGCCGATTACCGCAATGGATTTGGGTCTTAACAGCGCTTCCAGTCCGCGTTGGCTCATCTCGCCCTCCAGAGATCGGGATTTGCGTGATTGTAAACGCTTTTTCCCGTCAGTGCTTTCGGGCAGATCGCAGGCTGAGCATCAGGATCACTATGAGGGATCGATTAACCGATCGAGCCGCTGACTGGCTGCATCGCTTACGTGGAGGGGGCGTGATGCGGCTTGCCCGCCAGATAGGCGGCACGGAACTGTTCAAAATGGCGCGATAAAGCCTGAGCTGCCTGACTATCGCCCGCCTGCTCCAGCAGTGCCGCTGCCACTTCAGCGGTACAGTGCTGGCCAACGCCGTGCGCCTCGCGCAGCGTATAGCGCGACGGGGCGGTGACCGTCAGCGACATCACCGGTAAGGCGTCGAGCCACGGACTTTTGCGGAACATTTTGCGCGCTTCGGTCCAGGTGCCGTCCAGCATGATAAACAGCGGCGGTTTACCGCTCAAAGGCGGCGCGGTCAGCACTTCGCGATCGGCGTCGGCATAGGCGGCCGGGAACACCACCAGCGGCTGGTAATCAGGATTGCGTACCGCGTCGAGCAGCAGCGGATCCGGCTCGGTGCGCGACCAGCCAAACGCCTGGGTATCGGGCAGGATATCGGCAATCAGGCGGCCGGTATTACTCGGCTTCATCGGCTCGGTATCAAACATTACCAGGCAAAAGCGGCTGCGCGCCGTTTGCGGCACGATATCACTGCACAGACAGTTCTTCTCAGGCAGCAGACAGCCCTGGCAGCGTAACACGCGATTGCCGCGCGCAAGGAAAGGGCGGGTGGCACGGGCGAGGCGTTGGGTGCGCAAGCGCAAAACAGCATTATCAGACATGAGTATTCAGGGCAGGAAAAACCACAGTGTAATCGAAGCGCCGCCGAAAAGGAAAAGGCCAGCAGAGCTGGCCTTAGCGGATTACAGTGACTCGTCCAGCCACTCGTTGAACGGCGCTTTGGGCATCGCGCCATTCAGCATGTCAACCATCTCACCGTTCTTAAACAGCATAATGGTCGGGATGCTGCGAATGCGAAAACGGCTGCTGAGTGCCGGTTCGGCCTCGGTATTCACTTTAATAAAGCGCACCTTACCGCTGCGTTCGCTGGCAACCTCTTTAAATACCGGCGCAAAGTTGACGCAGGGACCACACCACGGCGCCCAGAAGTCGACGACCACCGGCAAATCATCCTGCAGAAACTTGTCTAAGGTGGTCGCGGTCGCGCTCACCACTTCGCCATCAAATAATCCATTTCCACAGCGACCACATTTTGCGCCTTCGGCAAGCCGTTCTTCCGGAACGCGATTGGTTGCCTGGCAGGAAGCGCATACCGTATTCATAGAAACCTCTGATATTGGAATGTGTCAGTCTGGTAATATTGTCCATTATGAAAGGGGGCGAATGCCCTCTCAATCTGGATCGCTCTATAGGTTCAATAGTTGATAGCTAAGCGCCAGCACATCAGGTAATCTGCGCGCTCTCAATGCAGGAGGAACATATGAACGACGAATTTAAAGGCAAAAGCGGCAAGGTCAAAGTGATGTACGTGCGTGGCGAAGATGATAAGAGCGCGGGTGCGCCAAATCCTCGTACCGGCAAAGGTGGCCGTCCCGCTGCCCGTCAGGATGATAATCGTCGTTCTTCTGGCCCCCGCACTGAACGTAATGAAGAGGGCGGACGCTCTGCTGGCCGTCGTAGTGATAACGGTGCCCGCAGCGGTTCTGCCCGTCGCGATGAGGGCGGCCGTGGTGCGCCACGCCGTAGCGGTGAAGGTGCAGGCCGCCGCAACGAGCGCGCAGAGGATAATCGCGGCGCTTTCAGCAACAGCGACTCGCCGTGGCGTACCGTTTCTCGTGCCCCGTCAGAGCGTCCTGCTGCGACCGAAAGTGATAAGCCCGATCACGGTGGCATCAGCGGTAAGAGCTTTGTCGATCCCGAGCAGATCCGTCGTCAGCGTATGGAAGAGACGCGCGTCTATGGCGAGAACGCCTGTCAGGCACTGTTCCAGAGCCGTCCGGAAGCGATTGTACGCGCCTGGTTTATTCAGGAAGTGACACCGCGTTTCCGCGAAGCGCTGCGCTGGCTGGCGGCGAACCGCAAAGCTTACCACGTGGTCGAAGATGCGGAGATCACCAAAGCCTCCGGCACTGAGCATCATGGCGGCGTCTGCTTCCTGATCAAAAAGCGCATGGGTATGGCCGTGTCAGAATGGCTGAGCCAGGCGAGCGCCAAAGATTGCGTGCTGGCGCTGGAAGATGTCAGCAACCCGCACAACCTCGGCGCGATCATGCGTAGCTGCGCGCATTTCGGCGTGAAAGGTCTGCTGGTCAACGATGCCTCACTGCTGGAGTCAGGTGCAGCGGTGCGTACTGCTGAAGGCGGTGCGGAACACGTGCAGGCCATCAGCGGCGCGACCTTCAGTGAAGGTCTGGAAGCGTTCCGTAAAGCCGGTTACACCATCGTGACGACCTCCAGCCATCAGGGTACGCCGCTGGCGAAAGCGGAACTGCCGGCCAAAATGGTGCTGGTGCTGGGCCAGGAACGTGAAGGTCTGTCTGACAGCGCCTTCCAGCAGGGTGACATCAGCGTGTCGATTGGCGGTACCGGCAACGTTGAAAGCCTCAACGTTTCGGTAGCGACCGGCGTGCTGCTCGCCGAATGGTGGCGTCAGAACGCATAAAAAAAAACGGGCCGAAAGGCCCGTTTTGCTGTCTGAGATTAGTGCGCGCCACCGCCACCACCGCCAGCACCAAACGGTGGACGGGCAAACCAAATCAGTATCAGCAGGATCAGGAACACCCCCGCCGACGCCCAGAAAATCTCATTTGCCGAGATAATCAGTCCCTGATTGGTTATCTGCTGGGCGATATATGCTGACGCCTGCTGCTGCGTCATTCCCATACTTTCCAGCTGGCTGTACATCTGTTGCGAATTAACGTTGTACGGCGTAATCGACTCGGCCAGATAACTATGATGCATCGACTCGCGATCGGTCCACATGGTCGTGGTGATCGAGGTACCAATCGAGCCGGCCAGCGTACGGACAAAGTTAGACAGGCTGGACGCCGCCGCCAGTCGCTCCGGTGCTAAGCCTGACAGCGTAATGGTGGTCAGTGGCATAAAGAAGCAGGCCACCGCAAAGCCCTGAATAAACTGCGGCCAGGCCGATGCACCAAAATCCATCCCCGGTTCAAAGGTGTAAGCGCGCCAGTAGAAGCAGACGGCATACATAATGAAGCTGAAGGTGACCAGCCGCCGCATATCGAGTTTATGGGCGAAACGACCAATAATTGGCGACAGGATCACCGGCAAAATCCCCACCGGTGCCGAGGCCAGTCCGGCCCAGGTCGCGGTGTAGCCGTAGACCTCCTGCAGCAGCTGCGGCAACAGCACGATCGAGCCGAAGTAGAGCATGTAAGCCAGACTGATCGATAAGCAGCCGATGGTGAAGTTTCGCGACTTAAACAGCGACAGATCGACAATCGGGTGGTCGTCGGTCAGCTCCCACACCAGCAGCACCGCCAGTGCAATCACTGCCACCACCGCCAGAACGATGATCTCGGTGGAACTGAACCAGTCCAGCTCCTTACCGCGGTCCAGCATCACCTGCAGGCAGCCAATCCCGACCACCAGCAACACCAGTCCGACCATATCGATCGGACGGATTTCAGTTTTGGTTTCCCGGCCACGCAGGGTTTGCAGCGTCAGCATCACCACCACCGCGCCAATCGGCACGTTGATGAAGAAGATCCAGCCCCAGTGATAGTTATCACTGATCCAGCCGCCGAGTATCGGGCCGCAGATCGGGGCCACAATCACCGTCATCGCCCATAGCGACAGAGCGATACTGCGTTTGGCCGGAGGATAGTTGCTCAGCAGCAGACTTTGCGACAGCGGGATCAGCGGACCGGCAACGATCCCCTGCAGCACGCGGAAGAAAATCAGCATCTCAAGGCTGTCTGACATGCCGCACGCCCACGAGGCGATGGCAAACAGAATGGTAGCCCAGGTGAACAACTTCACTTCACCGATGCGTTTTGCCAGCCAGCCGGTAATCGGAATCGAAATGGCGTTGGCGACGCCAAACGAGGTGATTACCCAGGTGCCCTGCGAGTTCGAGGCACCGAGGTTACCGGCGATAGTGGGGATGGCCACGTTGGCGATGGTCGAGTCCAGGACCTGCATGAACGTCGCCAGCGACAGCGCAATGGTCATTAAGACCAGCGGCATCCCTTCAAGCGGTTTTTGTGCCATTACAGCCTCCGCGTCATCATCCGGCGTTGGCGCGGACGATATCGGTGATCAGCTGATTGACCGGTGCAAGGTCAATCGCCAGCGCATTGCTGCTGTAAGCCGCCTGCTGACGCACGCTGGTCGCCAGGGTGCTGCCCTCTGTGCTGGTGGTATCGATTTTCACCAGCGTCGACAGACCAATACGCAGCGGATGCTTCTCGATATCCTGCGGGTTAAGCTCGATACGAACCGGCAGACGCTGAACCACTTTGATCCAGTTACCGGTGGCGTTCTGGGCTGGCAGCAGCGAGAACGCGCTGCCGGTGCCCATATCTAACCCGACCACTTTGCCATGATAAACCACGTCGTCGCCGTAGATATCAGCCACCACCGTGGCCGGTTGGCCGATGCGCACGCCCGCCAGCTGGGTCTCTTTAAAGTTGGCGTCGATCCACAGATTGGTCGCCGGCACCACCGCCAGCAGCGGTGTGCTGGTGGAGATTTGCGAACCTACCTGCACGCTACGACGTGAGACAAAACCGTCCATCGGGCTGCGGATCTCAGTACGCTGCAGCGCCAGCCAGGCGTCACGCAGTTCAGCGGCGCTCTGTTTAACCGCTGGCTGGTTCTCCAGCGAGGTATTGAGGATCATCGCCTGATTGGCGTTGTATTGCTGTACCGCCACGTCCAGCTCAGCTTTGGCAGAAGCCACGGCATCACGGGCGTGCTGTAACTCTTCACGGCCAATCAGATTCGAGGCACCCAGCGGCTCACGGCGCTTCAGATCCGCTTCTGCCTGAGCCAGCGCCGTCTGACGTAAGGTGATAGTGGCCTGATACTGCTTCGCGTTAATCATCAGCTGATGCGTCTGACGTACGCTGGTGGCCAGTGCGGTCTGTGCTTTTTCAAACGCCTGTTCCGCATCGGTTTTATCCAGCGAAACCAGCACATCGCCTTTTTTAACGAAGTCGGTATCTTCAAACCAGACTTTGTTCACGCTACCGGAAACCTGTGCCATCACCTGAACCTGGTTACCTGCAACGTAAGCGTCATCGGTCTCCTGAAAATGGCGCAGCACCAGGAACCAGTAGACGCCCCAGGCAATCCCAATCAGCACAAAGATCAGCGCCAGCACGATGAGCACACCTTTGCGCTTCTTCTTTTTGTTAGCTGACGGTTGCGGGCTTTGTGCTTCTGCCGTTGCACTCATGTCTTTCTCCACGTTTTCCATTTAGTCGGGATGCAGCAATCCATTCCCGCAAGTGCCCGAGTCGAAAAAGCCAGCGACTGAGCGCTGGCCGGATAAAAAAGGAAATTAAAATAACGGTTTCGACAGGTGATTGTGTCGCACTTCTTGCTATTAGCGGGACAGCGAGGCGATCAACTGATCTTCGTCCATTTTATCGAGGCGGTTAAGTAACTTACGGGTGATACCTTCCAGCTGGGACTTCTCATCGACCGACAGTGACGACCAGAGATATTGCAGGCTCTGGTGCTGAGGCGGCAGCAGCTGACGTAAGAACTCATTGCCTTTTTCGGTCAGGTGCAGGTGCAGACAGCGGCGGTCATGATCGCTTTCACGACGCTCGATCCAGCCGCGTTTTTCCAGCTCATCAGCAATGCGTGTCGCGTTGGTACGTGATGACCCCAGGGCGGAGCTCAGCTCTGACGGCTGAATACTCTGGTTCTCCTGTGCATCCAGCGTAATCAATGCCATGAACAGGGTTTCGTTGATTCCCTGTGCCTTCAGCATCTTGTTGCGGTTGTCCAGCAGTTTACCCTGCATGTGCATACAGAGACGCGTCAGGATAATTTCCTGTAACGGAAAATCCTTATGGCGATTGGCACGGATGTTTAGCATCTGCTCAATGGGAGTAAACGAACTTTCCATTAAAAAAAACCTCACTAATTGCAACTTGTATAATAACTATGGTGACAGATTAAGCGTAGTCACATTTTCGGCAGGTGAGTAGTGCTACGGTCACGCTGCCACCATCTGGCGATTCCAGGCCAATCCGTGGCCCTGGGTTAAAAAACCCGTACGCCCGGCGACAGCGAATGCGCCGGGACGTGATCAAGAAAAGGTGTCGAATTTAATAATTTCGCGAGGAAAAATAACTGAAGTGAATAGGTTTATCACTAACCATAACAAACCTAACCATATGTGACCAGACTCAATCAGCTGTCCGGCCTGCGCTTCAGCTCATTTTCGCTTGCTCATACTGCTGTCCGTTAAACCAAATCAACAAGTTAATCAGCGTCAGGACAGCGCCTGCGCTACATACGCCGTACCAGCCGGACAGATGGTAGGCGGTGGCGGAAAGCAGCGAACCCGCTGCGCCGCCAATAAAATAGCTGGTCATGTAACCGGCATTAAGGCGGTTACGCGCGTCCGGCATCTGGGCATAAATCACACTTTGATTGGTGATATGTACCGCCTGCACCGCCAGATCCAGCAGCAGAATGCCGACGATCAGGGCCGCAAGAGAGTGGGCACCGAGGGCAATCGCGATCCACGACAGCAGCATAATCAGCAAACCGACGCGGGTAGTGAGCTTCGCTTTACCTTTATCTGCCAGCGAACCCGCCTGACGTGCTGCCAGCGCGCCGGCGGCACCCACCAGTCCCAGCAGACCAATTTCGCCCTCTGAAAAGTGATAAGGCGCGGCTGAAAGCAAAAAGGCCATCGAGGTCCAGAGCAGGCTGAAGTTGGCAAACGAGAGGCAGCCGGTCCAGGCGCGGGTACGGATCACCCGATTGCCGGCGTAGAGCCTGAAAATCGACGCCAGCAGCTGACGGTAACTCATCGTTACCGACACGCTGACGCGCGGCAGGAAGCGCCACAACGCCAGCGCCATCACGGCCATTAACAGGCTGGCGGTCCAGTAGACCGTACGCCAGCCGCCAAGTTGCGCCAGCCCGCCAGAGACGGTGCGCGCCAGCAAAATACCCAGCAGCAGCCCGCTCATTACCGTGCCGACAATTTTGCCGCGCCGCTCCGGCTCAGCCAGCGTGGCTGCCAGCGGCACCAGTATTTGCGCCGCCACCGAGAACAGACCGGTCATCAGCGTACCGAGCAGCAAAAACAGGAAAGAGCGGGAGAGGGCGATAATGACCATACCCGCCGCAGCCAGCAGGATCATGGTCACGATCAGGCTGCGTCGTTCGAATCGGTCACCGAGCGGCACCAGCAGCAGTAATCCACAGGCATAGCCCAGTTGCGCGGTGGTAACGATAAAACCGGCGAGGCTGACTGAGAGATCGAACTGGTGAGCAATGGTACTGAGCAAGGGCTGAACGTAGTAATTGCTGGCAACGGACAGCCCGGTGGCTACCGACATCAACAATACTAAAGCAGGCGTCAGACCCTGACGGGATGCATTCATAAACAACAACGGCAGCTAATAATCATAAGAGGTTAATAATAACTCAAAAAACTATTTCACACGCATCTTTATTAACAGGCCATACCAGTGTGTTTAACAGATACAAAAAAGGGCGGAAAAGATCCGCCCGGCAGGAAACGACAGAACTTACTGCGCAGCAGCCTGGGCGTCACTGACCCATTTATCAAATTCGGCCTGGTGAGCTTTAATCCAGCCGTCGACGTGACCATTGATCGCCTCTTCTGACGACTGGCCGGCATGCATCGCGGCGTTTTCAGCATTGATATCTGCCAGCGGCAGTTTCATTTCAGCGAACAGTCTGGCCGCCGCCGGGTTTTTCTCAGCCCAGGCTTTGTTGGCCACAATGTGCATGGTATTCACCGGGAAGCCGTAGTTCGCGCCGTTAGGCAGTTTGGTATCGACATTTTTCTGCTCGCCCGGCATTGAGGAGAACGGCACCTGCAGCCAGGTGACATCGCGGCCCGGCTTCATCACATCGCTGACCCAGTAAGGCGTCCAGGTGTAATAGAGGATAGGTTTAGCCTGCTTAAAGCGGGTAATGGTGTCAGCAATCATGGCGGAATAGTTGCCCTGATTGTGTTCAACGGTTTTGCTCAGGCCAAACGCCTCGATCTGATGATTAATCACCGCTTCACAGCCCCAGCCTGGGGTACAACCGGTCAGGTCCGCTTTGCCGTCACCGTTGGTATCAAACAGCGCGGCGATTTTAGGATCCTTTAACTGCTCAATATTGGTGATGTGATACTGATCGGCGGTTTTTTTGTCGATCAGGTAGCCCTGGGCGGCACCGGTGACGAATGTGCCCTGACGGTAGAACTTCGCATCACCGCCGGCGGCTTTATACATATCATCGTGCAGCGGCTGCCAGTTAGTGGCAATAAAGGTCGCATCGCCGGCCGCTATCGTGGTGTAGCCAACGTTGTAATCCACTTCACTCGGTTTTTCGACCTGATAACCGAGCTTTTCCAGCGCCCGGCTGACAATCAGGGTCTGAAAAGTCTCTTCAGAAATGGTGCTCTGAATCGGTTTCACCGTAATCCCTTTGCCGGGCAGATCGGCTGCAGAAACCTGTGAAACGGCAAAGGTGGCTAACACGGCGGCCAGCAGAGGAGCTGTCTTGCGCATAGTAATTCCTTATTTTTTCGATTTTAGCGGAGCGGGCGACACGCGGGTGCCGCCCGAAAACTCATTTCTTACGAAACGGGGAGAGGATCAGACCAATCGGGCCGCTGTGGTACCAGTGACGGTTGCCACGGCTGCGGTTATCGCGGCCAAAGGATTGGGTCAGACGGTCGAGAATGATGGCGAGGATCACGATGCCGACGCCGCCGACCGTTGCCAGTCCCATATCGAGACGGCCAATGCCGCGCAGTACCATCTGGCCGAGTCCGCCGACGGCAATCATCGAGGCAATGACCACCATCGACAGCGCCAGCATCAGCGTCTGGTTAACGCCAGCCATAATGGTCGGCATCGCCAGCGGCAACTGCACTTTAAACAGCAGCTGGCGCGGACTGGCACCGAACGATTCGCTCGCTTCGATCAGGTCAGCGGGCACCTGCTTAATCCCAAGAATGGTCAGACGAACAATCGGCGGCAGGGCGAAGATAATCGTCACCACTACGCCAGGCACGTTGCCGATACCAAACAGCATCACGATCGGCACCAGATAGACGAAGGCGGGCGTGGTCTGCATCGCATCCAGCAGCGGCCGGATAATACGCGCGGCGCGCTGACTGCGGGCCAGCCAGATCCCCAGCGGCAGACCGATCAGAATACAGAACAGCAGCGCGGTAAGGACCAGCGCCAGCGTCACCATCGCCTGCGACCAGGCACCAATCGCGCCAATCAGCACCAGCGAAATCAGCGTGGCAATTCCCATCGCCGGGCTGGCGATCTGCCAGGCGATCAGCACGAAGACCAGAATGGCAACCGGCGCGGGCATGCCCAGCAGCAGTTGCTGAAAGGCACTGAGAATGTAATCGACCGGCACCCGAATACCCTGGAACAGCGGACGGAAATGATTTACCACCCAGTCGATACCGTCAGTGACCCAGTGATCGAGCGGAATCCAGGTTTTGTGAAACGGGTCCAGAATATTGAAGTGTTCAGGCTGGGCCGCCGGTGCGCTGTGCAGCCAGTCACTGCTGGCAGCATCCGGTGTTGCGCTGCCATCCGGCGTGCCCCAGGCATCGGTGCCGCCGCTGCTGGCTGG
>MIEI01000096.1 GCA_002095305.1 Pantoea brenneri | reverse complement strand
TCGCTGGCGGTGATCTGAATGCCGCCGGTGCCCCAGCCGTAAGGCATCGGCATTTCCCGTCCGGCAAACGGCACCTGATAGCCAGGGATCGCCACTGCTTTGAGGATCGCGCGGCGGATGGTGCGTTTGGTCTGCTCATCCAGATAGCCGTTGTTATAACCGTGGAGTTCAGCCATGGTTGCGCTCCTGATGATCCTGCCGCAGCCGTTTCAGCAGTTCCAGCTCGGCCTGGAAATCGACGTAGTGCGGCAGTTTGAGGTGGGAGACGAAGCCCGCGGCTTCGACGTTATCGGCGTGCGACAGCACAAACTCTTCATCCTGCGCCGGGCTGGTGATGCGTTCCTGCTGCTCACGGCTCTGCAGCGCCCGGTCAACCAGCGCCATCGCCATCGCTTTGCGTTCGGCGCGACCAAACACCAGACCGTAGCCGCGGGTGAAATGCGGCGCGCTGTCATCGCTGTGGGCGAAGCCGTTGACCATTTCGCACTCGGTCAGCAGCAGTTCACCGATCTCCAGCTCAAACCCCAGCTCTTCCGGGCAGATGCTGACGCTGAGATAGCCGGTACGGATCTCACCGGCAAACGGGTGGGTGCGACCATAGCCGCGCTGGGTTGAATAACCGAGCGCCAGCAGAAAACCTTCATCACCGCGCACCAGTTGCTGTAACCGGGCGGCGCGTGAGGCAGGAAAGCTCATCGGCTCGCGGGTGATATCGGTCGGTTCGCTGCCGTCATCCTCTTCACGCACCGCCAGCCCTTCATCGCTCATCATGCTGAACATGTGCGGACAGGCGGCGTCCAGTGCCCGATCGTCACGTGGCGATGCCGGCGTTTCACCGTTGGCCAGCAGCGTAAAGTCGAGCAGACGGTGGCTGTAGTCATAGGTCGGTCCCAGTACCTGGCCGCCCGGCAGATCTTTGTAGACCGCCGAGATACGCCGCTCGATACGCATCGATCCGGTCGCCAGCGGTCGGCTCTCCGCCAGTCGTGGCAGCGTGGTGCGATAGGCGCGCAGCAGGAAGATCGCCTCCACCAGATCGCCGCTGGCCTGCTTGATCGCCAGCGCCGCCAGTTCCGGATCGTAAATTCCACCTTCAGTCATCACCCGATCGACCGCCAGACCGAGCTGCTGTGCCACCTGATCGCAGCCCAGTTCGGCGACATCCCGATCGCCGCGCCGCAGATCGGCCTGCAGTTGATGGGCGTGGGCAATCGCCTTTTCGCCCCCTTTTACCGCAACATACATCAGCACACCTCCACAAGCGTGGTGCGCGGCACCGCCATCATCGCTTCGCCACAGGTAAAAATCAGATCGACGCCCTGCGGGAACGGATGTGGTCGGCTGCGCAGATAGGCCAGCACGCTTTCCGGCAGCTGCGGCGCAATGGCGCGGGTTTCACGCAGGCCCGGTCCGGAGAGGCGCAGCGTCAGGCCGCCATTCAGCGACGGCACTTCAATAATCAGGGTGGTGCTCTTTTCCGGTGCCAGATTATCACCGGCGGCAAAATGGGCCGGATCGGGATGTGAGCTGGCATGACTGAGCGCGAAAGGCGCATCCTGTTGCGCAGTAATCGGCGCGCCGGTATGGAAGCGCAGGTTATTGCGCAGCTGTTCGTTATCGATCTGCGCATCCAGCCAGACCGGGCTTTCCTGATCGACCAGCGTCAGTAACAGTGCGGTGGCGGCAGGCGACAGTGCGCCCCAGCCCTGTTGCAGCGGCAGCGACACCATCACGCCAGGTTCGCTCATCGCCTTGAGGATGCGACGAAATGCGCGCTGTGCATCCGCCACCGGATGGTTAAAACTTGCCAGTAAAGTCATCAGTTATCTCCGCGTACCAGCGTAAAGAAGTCCACTTTGCTGCTGGCAATTTCACGCGCGCGCAGCTGACGCTGCTCATCACGCCATGCCGCCAGCGGGGTAATAATTTTCTCTTCCAACAGCGTCCGGGTTTCCGGCTGCTGTAACAGGGCATCGAGTAAGGCGCAGCGCTCGGCATGGGCTTTGTCACGTCCCAGGATGTAGCTGTAGCCCAGCGTCCCGTCGCTGAGCTGCACCACCGCGCGCGTCACCGTCGCATCCCCCATCACAAAGCGTTTACCGGTCGCGCCCATCCGCGCCTGCAGCCGGGTCAGGCCGATCTCTGCCGGACGAATCAGGGTGAACGCTGGCTGGAGGTTAAGCGCCTGCCAGTGCGCGTTAAGCTGTGCCGCGCTGCTGTGTGCCAGCACTGAAAGCCAGCGCTGGCGGGCCGTTTGCTGTTCCATTAATGCTCCAGAGTCAGTTCAATCATGTCGCCGCGCGTCAGGCTGACCGAGTATTCGGCCATCGCACCGTCACGGGTTTTATTCAGCGTCCGCACGCAGAGCAGCGGCGAATGCAGCGCGATTTCCAGCTGCTTGCACTCTTTCGCCTGCGCTCGCCGGGTGCTGATGCGGGTCTGGGTACGCACCAGCTGTTTGCCGGTGTGCTTGTCGAGGTAATCGTGCAGCGAACCGCTGTTAAAATGCTGCAACTGCGGCCACCAGCTGAGATCGGCAAGGAAATGGTTGATGACACACAACGGCACGCCGTTGGCACGTCGCAGAGTGCGCAGGTGAATGACGTTGTCGCCCTCTTTGATGCCCAGTGCGCTGGCGACGTCCTGGCTGGCCGGACGCAACACCGCCAACAGCCGCTCGCTGGTCGGGTGACTGCCCTGCTCCATCAGGTTCTGGCTAAAGCGCGCCTGAGCGTGCAGCGGATAGTCATAAGGCCGCATCAGCACCAGAATGCCGACGCCATGACGGCGTTGCAGCAGCCCTTTGTTCACCAGTTCATCCACCGCCCGGCGCAGGGTATGGCGGTTAACTTCATAGTGATCGGCCAGTTGTTGCTCGGAGGGAAGATAGTCGCCACAGCGGTAGCGTTGCTGTAGCGCCTGTTCGAGTTGTGCAGCGACGGCCTGATAGACAGTGGTCGGATGTCTGGATAACTCCATCACGATGAAATCCTCACGGGTTACAGAGTGGGGACGCAGCGAAAAGTCACTGCGGGATGGCATTACCTTGACCGGATCAGATGACAGAACCGTGACGGAGGAGTGAAGGAGAGGTGAATTTGGGGGATGGGGGCACATCAAAAAACCCATCACCCATAAGCCTGACTGGATTAAATCCCCTCAAGCCATCTTTTCCTTTCTGTCACAGCTGCTCCTGCTTCCCTCACCTTCACCGCAAAAACCATCGCCGGCTTCACTGTGCGTGAAGGTTTGTGTGGAAGACCCGTTACCGTCTGCTAGTTTTTAAGCTGTACTCCTGCTGCAGAGAAAAAATAAAAATGATAAACAGCCTTAAACTTTCTGGCGATTTCCGCCGCAGTTTTCTGCGTGAAGTGCTGGTGCCGCTGGTGGCGATTCTGCTGCTGACCTTTGGCGGCGCGGGCACAGCGCTGTTCATTGGCACCTCTCTGACCAACGCCGAGGCCCGGCAACAGCAGCAGCGGATGATTGAAGCCTCTTTCTCCCAGAGCCTGGACGAACATCTGCGCCAGCTACGCAGCCTGTCGCGCTGGCGGCCGCTTCAGCAGTATCTGCTGGATCAGGATACCGCGCCGGGCTGGCTGGATGAGAACATTGGCAACTGGCTGTTTGAGATGTTTGGCCATCAGCTGATTCTGGTGCTGGACCCGCAAAACCAGATCGTCAGGGTATGGCGTGATGGCCAGCCGGTCGCGCCAAAGCAGGAAGCCACACTGATTAACGACATCCTGCAAAGCCCGGTGGTTCAGAGTCGGGGCCGTGAGGATAAGGTCGATTATGCCCGCTTAGCTGGTCGTGCAGCCGCGCTGGCGGTCGGTAATATTCAGCGCGACAGTGATGCCCTGCCGCGCTTCCGGCTGGTCAGCCTTAAGTTCCTCGACGATGGCTATCTGGCCAGCCTGGCCGAACGCAACCAGCTAAAAGGACTGCACTTCTCCAACGGGACGCCGCAGCCCGGAACCGAAGCGCGCTACCTGCTGATTGCGCAATCCGGTGATGCGGTCGGCTACCTCAACTGGGTGCCAGCCCGTCCCGGCGCGCAGATGTTGCGCACGATCGGCCCGTCAACCGGTCTGGCGGTGCTGGCGATCTCCCTGCTCTGCCTGTATATGGTGCGTCGCCTCTGGACCTCGTCGATCACTCTGTCGCAGTCGATGCTGAAGCTGGGCGCGTCTGAGGCGCAGGCGCAGCATCTGGCGTTTCACGATGTGCTGACCGGTCTGCCCAATCGTGCGCTGGTAGAAGATCGTCTGACTCAGGCTCTGGCGCTGGCCACGCGTCACGATCAGCGGGTGGCGCTGCTGCTGATCGATCTGGATCGTTTTAAAGCGATCAACGATACCCATGGCCATCATGCCGGTGACGAGCTGATCATTGCCGTGGCGCAGCACCTGAGCCGGATGGTGCGCGCCAGCGATACCGTCGGGCGGATCGGCGGCGATGAGTTTATCGTGGTGATGCCAGAAGTAGAGACGCTTTCCCAGGCGCAGGGGCTGGCGCAGCGCATCATCGACCAGCTCAGCCAGCCGTTTACGCTGTTTGGCAGTGAGGTCTGGAGCGGTGCCAGCATCGGTCTGGCGCTGGCCCCCAAAGATGGCGTTGATCGGCTGGAATTAATGCGCAAAGCGGACATTGCGCTGTACGAAGCCAAAAGCGGCGGACGCGGTAAATATCGACAGTTTGAACGGGCGATGGATGAGTCGGTGCGTACCCGTCAGACCATCGCCGCTGACCTGCGCAGCGCGCTGCAACGCCAGCAGGGGCTGGAAGTCTGGTATCAGCGCTGATGGACATTGGCGGTCAGCAGATGGTCGGCGTCGAGGCGCTGCTGCGCTGGCATCATCCGACCCGTGGCCTGGTGGTGCCCGGCGAATTTATTGCGATTGCCGAAGAGACCGGGCTGATTATTCCGCTCGGAGAGTGGGTGCTGGCGGAAGCCTGCGCCACCCAGCAGCGTTTTCCCGGCCTGATGGTGGCGGTCAACGTCTCGCCGGTGCAGTTTCGTGCCACCGGCTTTGTTGAACGGATGACTGAAATTGTCCGGCAGCACGGCGGCGATCCGATGTGGATTGAGCTGGAGATCACCGAAGGAGTGTTGATCGAAGATGAGCAAGAGGCGCGCGCCATCATTATCGCGCTACGCGAGGCGGGTTTCCGCATCGCGCTGGATGATTTTGGTACCGGCTACTCAAGCCTGAACTATCTCAGCCACTTCCCGGTCGATAAGATCAAAATTGACCGCTCGTTTACGCAGTCGCTGGGCGTAGCGGATAATTCGGTCGCCATTATTGAGTCAGTGGTTAAGCTGGGACATGCGATGGGCCTGATGGTGACCGCCGAAGGCGTTGAGACGCCAGGCCAGATGTCAGCGCTGGCAGATGCGGGCTGTAATCAGCTACAGGGTTATCTGTTCAGTCACGCGGTTCCGGTCGATCAGCTTGCCAGTCTGGTTGAGGCCAGCCCACAGCGCGATGCGCGGCAGAGCTGACCGTCTGCGGGCCGCTGTGGGTTATCCGCCGAGGCTATCCAGCAAGGCAGCCGAACTGGCAACCGCGCCAAAAATCCCGCCCTGCATGTGGATCATACTCAGCGCCGCTTCATGATGTCGCCGCTCGGTGGCGGCGCAGCAGTCAGACAGCACCAGACATTCAAATCCGCGATCGTTGGCTTCACGCAGCGTGGTGTGCACGCAAACATCAGTGGTGATGCCGCTGAGGATCAGATTGCGGATGTTGCGGCTGCGCAGGATCAACTCCAGATCGGTGGCGTAAAACGAACCTTTGCCCGGTTTATCAATCACCACCTCGCCCGGTAGCGGCGCCAGTTCCGGGATAATCTCCCAGCCGGGTTCGCCTCGTACCAGAATACGACCGCACGGCCCGGCATCACCGATGCCCGCCTTCATCCGTCGCGATCGCCAGTGCTTATTGGCCGGCAAATCGCTGAGGTCCGGCCGATGCCCTTCGCGGGTATGGATGATCGGAAACTGTCGGGCGCGCATCGCCGCCAGCACCTGCTGCAACGGCGCAATCGGGGCACGGGTCAGCGCCACATCGTAACCCATAGTATCGACGTAGCCGCCAACGCCGCAAAAGTCAGTTTGCATATCAATCACCACCAGCGCGGTATCGGCCGGGCTGAAACCGCCGTCAAACGGCCAGGCGTAAGGCACAGAGTTGACGCTGTAATCAGGCATTTTTATTCTCCATCACCGGCTGCGGCGCACGCGCCCGGCTAATCAGGCTGTAACTGAGGGCGGCGGTCACCAGGCCAATCACCGCCTCACCAAATTGCGGAAAGGCCAGATGAGCGATGACCGCGCACAGGCTGCCGATCGCCCAGGCCGCAAAGGCGGTAGCGCGAAAACGCTGTGACGGTCGCTGCTCGCTGATTTTCGCCATAAAAATCAGATCAACAATCATCACTGCGCCAAACGGCGGCACCACAATCCCCAGCAGACTCAGCCATTCAAGGAAGTAAGACCAGACGCCGGCCAGCGCCAGCGCCCCGCCAATCGCGCCCAGAATCAGCGTCCAGAGGCGCATTTTGCTGCTGAACAGATGGCTGAAACCCACTGCGCCGTTATACAGGCAGTGGGTGCAGACCGAGCCGAGGTTGATGAACACGAACAGGCAGGCCACTACCGATAAAAAGGCGCTGTGTCCCATCAGCATCGGCAGAAAGTTGCCGCCATTGGTCAGCGGATCGACCGCCGCGCCGACCGCGACGATCACCACCCCAAACAGATAGGAGATCACATTCGCCACCGGAAAGGCTGAGTATGCGGCGATCACCGCGGAACGGCCATTTTTCGACCAGCGGGTAAAGTCGGCGGTCATGGTGCCGGAGTCGGCAAAGCCAGCTACCACCATGGTGACGGCGGTGCCCATACTCATCGCGCCCGCCGCACTGGCGCTGCCCTGCCAGTGGGTGACGGTTGTGAAATCATGCTGCTGGCTAATCAGCCAGAGCGCCACCCCGCCCAGCACCACAAACAGCGGCGCGGCGATCATCCCCAGTACCGACAGCGCACGCACCCCGAGAAAGGTAATGGCGGTATAAAGCACCATGGCAAAGGCGGTAACCGCCAGCGCATTCCAGCCAAAGGTCTGATTAATTACCGTGCCGGTCAGCCCGGTCTGAAACGCGTACCAGCCAATCACCACGGTCGAGAGAAAGCCGGAGACCAGAATGTAACCTTTACTGCCAAAAGTGCGGCGCGCCTGTAAGGCAAAGTTCATCCCGCTGTTACCGGCGTACCAGCTCAGCGCGCCGACGTAGGCGAACAGCACCAGATTACCGAGCAGAATGGCGATCAGCGCCGGCCAGAAGCCCAGGTGCCAGGTGATGATGCCGCCGAATAGCGCATTGGTCAGGATCATCGGAAAGCCGAACCAGACTGCCGAGACGGAACGGGTGGAGTGGCGGTGCGTTAGCGGCACCGGCTGATGTTCAAATTCCTGTTCTAATGCAGGTGCAGAGGCGTTTTTCATTGGGCGATTCCAGGTTGGAGGTGGTTCCACGGCTGAATGCGCTCGAAAGCCGCGCTGGCAGCCAGCACTAAAGCATCATCAAGATGCCGTCCGACAATTTGCAGTCCCACCGGCAGGCCACTGGCGGTGAAACCGGCCGGCACCGAGGCCGCTGGCTGGCCGGTGAAGTTGAACGGGAAGCAGAACGACAGCCAGTGATCGCTGCGTACCATGCGGCCATCGATGATTTCCGGCCCCTGCATACCGAGCGCGAACGGCGGCACCGCCAGCGTCGGGGTGATCAGCAGATCGTAGCGCTGCATAAAACGCCACAGGCTATTGCTGACCGCTTTGCGGGTGGTGATGGCGTCGGTAAAGGTTTCGGCCCGCCAGTCGCGCTGTAGCATGGCGACCAGGTGCGGCGACATCCGATCGCCCTGCTGCTCCATCATCCTGCGCATCCCACTAAGATCGCTTTCCATCGCCACCAGCGCACCAAATGCCGCCGAGGGATCGCTGAAACCAGGATCGGCCAGCTCCAGCTCTGCGCCGATTTCCGCCGCAAAACGCTGCGCGGCGCCACTGACCACGGCGCGGACCTCAGGATCGACCGCCACGTAGCCAAAATCGGCGCTAAAGGCGATGCGCAGTTTTTCGACCGGCTGATCGGGCGCGCCCAGCCAGTCAACGTCGCTACAGGGAATCGAGTGGCGATCGCGCATATCCGGGCCAGCCATCAGCGACATCATCAAGGCGGCGTCGCGTACCGTGCGCGTCATCGGGCCAATGTGCTCCAGCGATTCCCAGCTCGAGACGCCCGGATAACGTTCATCGCGACAGCCGGGCCACAGCGGGACGCGTCCCATTGAGGCTTTGAACCCGTAAATGCCGCAGTGAGCCGCCGGAATGCGCACCGAGCCGCCGCCATCACTGCCAAGGGCGATCGGACAGAGCCGCGCCGCCACTGCCGCGCCCGATCCGGCACTGGAGCCGCCAGGTGTCTTCGTCAGATCCCACGGATTGCGGGGCGACGGGAACAGAGGATTGTGTCCGACGCCGCTATAACCAAACTCCGGCGCGGTGGTTTTGCCCAGCAGAATGGCATCGGCTGCCAGCAGTCGCTCGACCGTAATATCGTCGTCGTCAGGAATAAAATCCTGATATGCAGCCGAACCCGAGGTGGTACGTACGCTGGCGGTGCAGATCAAATCCTTTACCGCCAGCGGCACGCCTGCCAGCGCACCCAGCGTTTCACCGCGTGCCCTGCGGGCATCCAGCGCTTTTGCCTGTGCCAGCGCCCGATCCGGCGTCGGCGTACAAAACGCCTGAATGTCAGGCTCCCGCCGCGCCATACGCGCTAGCGCGGCCTGAGTCAGTTCGCTGGCCGAAACGTCACCGCTGCGGATCATCGCCGCCAGGGTGGTCGCATCTTCATCTAATAAGGAGTCAAACATGGTCTACCTCGCCAGTAACATCGCTGATGAGTAAGTGCAGGAAGCGTGCCAGAAAGCGGTGAACGGACCGGTCTGAAACGGGGATGCCAGACGGGATACGGACTGGGATACAAGATCGAATTCTTATGATGGCCTGAGACCACTAACGGATGCGGGGGCGGATTTTTTCAGCACGGCGATAGCGCACGGATGCGCGATAACGGGGCGCATTGCTGAGATGAAGTGCGGCAAGGGTCGCAAAATAAGGTCGATGCGCAGCAACAGCGACTATCACTCTGGAATGGATAACCCTAATTTTCATATGGGTGTTTGACGAGTCCGGGCAGCTACTGAAAAATCGCGGCTTAAGGATTTACAGGCTGCATGCAAGGATGATAAGTGCGCATAGACGAAGAGGTTTTTCTCGAACACTACGACATCAGGCGAAAAAGATTCATTTACGACCGGCGGGTTCATCACAGCTACGTGTTTGTTGCCGGTAATAAGTCTTACACCGTTATCGCTGGCAACCTGATTGATGAACATATCTTTACCCGTATCGGATACCGGATGCCACAAGGCATCTCCTTTCCGGTTAACGGCCTGGCTGAGGTCTGTTTTGACGTGTTCGATGGTCTGGAGTGCCTGGGTGATTTTCGCCACATTAGCCTTGCCGGATTGGGCAGTGCTGTCGTTTTAAAGAACGTAGTACTGGCGTTAATTGCACACTATGAAAGCTGCTGTATTGGCGGTTTTGTTTTCCAGGCCGCGTCAGGAGAGATCGTTGACCGCAATCGTCCGACACCCCTGGAGGAGATTTACGATGCCATGCTTGGGTTAAAAAATGAACTACGCTACAATCGCCGAACAGGGTTGCCGAAGAAAGCACCGCAACCTTTAATCCCGGAATTTTTCCAGGCTTATAAAATAGTGACTACAGGGAGAGCTTGTTATGTCGTATTACGATAAACACGATGATACCACCGCTTTGGATCCGACTGAGGTCGGGAACCGGGAGTTAAAGGCACTGTTGATTGCTGAGTGGATGGCCAGACCCGATCTGCCCGCCATTAAAGCCCAGTTAGCTCAGGCGAAAAAACGCTCCTCCTCTGCCCTGGTGCGCCGCAAGTTGCAAGAGCTGCAGGTGCGCGAAACGCAGGAAATTTAGGCTCGCGCTTCGCGGTGAAAGGCCCGTTATCCGGGCCTTTCTGTTGTACCGGCTTCGGATTCATTTCCACATTCTGACGACTTGCCGCCATCCGCAGTACAGTCACCTACTACCTACTCAGGAAAATCGGTGTCCACCGACGTCTGTTTCCACGCTTCAATCTGCGCCAGACGTTCTTTGAGCTTACTGGTGACTGCCTCATAGCCCCATGCGCCCATTACCAGATGACGTGGCGGATTATCATGTTCGGTAATCGCAATCATCGCCTGAGCTGCACGGGCAGGATCGCCTTTCTGAGTGCCGCTGTATTCGGCGGTAGCTTTCATCCGGGCGGCAGCGGTATCAGCATATTCCGGCAAGGTGCTTGGGGTCTGATGCAGCGAGCGGCCGGCCCAGTCGGTGCGGAATGGACCCGGCTCGACGCAGGTGACGTGAATACCCAGCGGACCCGCTTCCTGTGCCAGCGAGTCGGACCAGCCTTCCACCGCATGCTTGCTGGCCGAGTAGTAACCGGAGCTGGCAAAGCCGATAAAGCCCGCCACTGAGGTGATGTTAATGATGTGCCGCTGCGCGCCTTACGCATCGCTGGCAGCACTGCCCGGGTCAGGGCAAACAGACCGAATACGTTGGCATCGAACTGAGCGCGGATCTCCTGCTCCTCACCCTCTTCCACCGAACTCTGGTAGCCATAACCGGCATTATTCACCAGAACATCAATGGTGCCGAACGCATTCAGCGCTGCCTGCACCGCCTGATCGATGCTGGATTGCTGAGTGACATCCAGCGCCACCGCCAGCGCATTGTCATGCCCTTCAACCAGATCGGCGACTTTCGCGGTGTCACGTGCCGTGACCACCACCCGGAAACCGCGCGCGATAGTCTGCTGCGCCAGTTCGCGACCAAAACCGGTAGAGCATCCCGAAATAAACCAGACAGGGCTTGTATCAGTAGCCATGGTAAGACTCCCGTTAGTTATGCTGAAGAAGGGGGAATACCCGGACGCGAGTGCGCCCGGGGAGAAAAGCGTAAGGGTAGCGGCGCAACATGGCCCGGCTTAACCCTTAATGCTTTTTATGCAACAGCTGACTGGCGGTATCACTGATGATTTGCGCCGCGCCACGGTCACCTTTCGCCATCGACGCCATAAAGGCTTTTGCCTGCTTAAAGGTGATGTGCGGCGGCAGCGGAGCGACTTCCGGATCGGTTTTCACCTCCAGCAACACCGGGCGGTCGGCGCTCAACGCACGCTGCCAGGCGGCAGCCAGATCGTCAGGGTTGTCGACAAAAATGCCAGTTAATCCCAGCGACTCAGCAAACCCGGCGTATTTTACATCCGGCAGCTGCTGCGAAGCGTCAAAGCGCGGATTGCCTTCCATCACCCGCTGTTCCCAGGTCACCTGATTAAGATCCTGATTGTTGAACACGCAGACGATCAGACGCGGGTCGGCCCACTGTTGCCAGTATTTCTGAATGGTGATCAGCTCCGCCATGTTATTCATCTGCATTGCGCCATCACCGACCAGCGCCACCACCGGTTTTTCCGGGTGAGCAAACTTAGCCGCGATGGCGTAAGGGACAGCGGCACCCATGCAGGCCAGCCCGCCGGAGAGCGAGGCGCGCTGTCCCTGTTTGACCCGATAATCGCGGGCAAACCAGTTGGCGCACGAGCCGGAGTCAGAGGTGACAATCGCATTGTCCGGCAGCTGTGGTGACATCTCCCACACGACGCGCTGCGGATTGACCGGATTCGCCGGTGCCATGGCCCGCTCTTCCATCAGCGTCCACCAGTCACGTACCTGAACCGCAATATCTTCCTGCCAGCTTCGATCCTGCTTATGCTCCAGCAACGGCAGCAGCGCGCGCAGGGTTTCGGCGGCATCGCCATGCAGGTTGACTTCACAGGGATAGCGCAGGCCGAGCATCGCCGGATCGATATCGATCTGTACCGCCCGCGCCTTGCCCTCTTCCGGCAAAAATTCGGTCCACGGGAAGCCGCTGCCAATCATCAACAGGGTATCGCAGTTTTTCATTAAATCTGACGAGGGTTTGGTGCCGAGCAGGCCAATCGATCCGGTAACAAACGGCGCGTCGTCCGGCAGCACATCTTTGCCCAGCAGCGCTTTCGCCACGCCGGCACCCAGCACGTTGGCGGCCTGCACCACCTCAACCGCAGCGTTACGCGCGCCGGCGCCAATCAGAATCGCCACTTTTTTACCGGCGTTCAGTATGTCGGCAGCCCGTTGCAGATCCGCTTCATACGGAACCACTTTTGGCCGCTGATAGCCGCTGCCCGAATGGGTGAAGCCGTGCAGATGCTGCGGCGCCTGCCACTCTTCATCCTGGATATCTTTGGGGATGATCACCACCGCGACGCCGTTCTGGGCCTTCGCAATACGCACACCGCGATCGATCAGGTGACGAACCTGAGCCGGCGCGGCCGCTTCCTGGACGAAATTCGCCACGTCCGAGAAGATGCGATCCAGATTCATCTCCTGCTGATAGCTGGCTCCCCGGGCCGTGGCTTCCGCCTGACCGGCAATCGCCAGCACCGGCGCATGGTCCATTTTGGCGTCATACAGACCGGTCAGCAGATGGGTTGCGCCAGGCCCGCCGGTTGACAGGCAAACACCCATTTCACCGGTGAACTTGGCGTGACCGGCCGCCATAAATGCGGCCATTTCCTCGTGGCGCACCTGAATAAATTCGATGCCATCACCCTTCTCATTGGCGCGCTGAATCGCCCCCAGCACGCCGTTAATACCGTCGCCAGGGTAGCCGTAAATCCGGGTGACGCCCCATTCTTTCAGGCGCTGGACAAAAAAATCACTGGTTTTCATGCTCATCGTCGCGTTTCCCTTGGTTGTCCTTGCAGACTTAAAGCGTAGTAGACGATGCCGCATTGCCGTTAGTTGTTCGCCATTGCCGGGTATCGCTGACGCAAATCACTGAATATTTGCGCCATATCCGCCGTTTCGCCTATTTCTTCCACCGCGCGGAATACCTGGGTTTTCAGGAAGTGCCGCCAGCTGACCGGCGCTGCGGCAAGAAAAACCGTAAGCAAGTGATACCGCTGCGCTGTCCAGAGCGATTCAAAGCGCTGACGCGCCGCGCCGTGCTCAAAATGCTGGCTCGCTTGCTGTGGCATCGCGGCGCGCAACCGGGCTGTCTCCTGCAGATCCAGCTGATCATCCACTATCGCCACGCCATACTGTTGCCGGGCCGCGTTAAGGCTGAGAAAGCCGCAGCGCACATCCTGTAGCACCGCTTGCGGGTCGCGCTGTGACGGCAAACCATAACCGCCTGCGCCCGGCCCGCGCACTTCCACCACGTCGCCCGGCTCTGCGCTGATCACATCGGTATTGCCGTGGTTAATCACTCTGCCGTCACGCAGAGTGCGGAAGTGCGACAGCGCCCCGCTCTGCCCGCCGACCACGCCGGCGGAGGCAAATACCGACCGGTTGCGGTTACGTGCGGTAATAGTGGTATTGGGCGAGAAAACTTCGAATGCCATTTCGGTGGCTAATCCGCCGCGATACTGGCCTGCACCGGCGCTGTCCTGGGCCAGTCCATAGCGGTGAAAACGAATCGGTACTTCCGCTTCATTAATCTCAATCGGGGTATTTTTCAGGAAGGCGGAGAGGCCACCCGAGCCGTCTGGTCCGTCATGACGCGGCGTGCCGCCTGCGCCACCGCCGACCGGACCGAGCGAGGCAACCACGCTGCGGTTTTGAGTCTGGGTGCGGATATTCATGATCGAGTTGCCGCCGGGCGAGTTAGCAGGCAGACGGTCCGGCATTGCCAGCGAGAAGACGCCGACGGTAGCAATCTGCGACAGCGCGCAGGTCAGTGAGCGCATGCCCACCGCCGCCGGTGCCTCACAGTTCATCACCGTGCCCGGCGGCAGTATCGCCCGGGTCGGCCGCAGCGTACCGGCGTTGAGCAGCAGCGAACGATCGAGCGTAGAGAGCACATAGGTCACGCCGACCAGCGCCAGCGGATGCCGCTCACGGCCGCCGGTCGGCATGTTCAGCGAGGAGGCTAACTGGGGATCGCTGCCGGTGTAGTCCAGCTCCAGCCGATCGCCCTCTACCCGCAGCGTAATGGCGATGCGACAGGGATAGCCGCCTTCGCCATCTTCATCGGCGTAGTCGGCATAAAAATAGTCGCCGTCAGGAATGGTGGCGATAATGCTGCGCGCCTGTGCTTCGGCATAATCGAGAATCCCTTCAATGCCCTGCAGGAAATCATCTACGCCAAAACGGGCAATAATGTCGTGAATTTTGCGCTCACCCACGTTAACCGACGCCAGCTGCGCTTTGAAGTCGCCCCAGTTCTGCTCTGGTGCCCGCACGTTGAGCCGCATGATGCGGGCCACATCGTCGTTCAGTTCGCCGTTGCTGACGATTTTCAGCGGCGGAATGCGGATCCCCTCCTGCACGATATCGGTCAGCGAACGCGACAGCGAAGCCGGTACTGCCCCTCCGACATCGGTGTTATGAATGTGGCCAACCACGAAGCAGACAATTTCGCCCTGATGAAACACCGGCTTCCAGATATGGATATCGGGCGAATGGGTGGCGACGTTACCGGCGTAGGCATCATTGGTAATGCAGATGTCGCCCTCGGCGTAATCCTCAATCAGCGCCAGCACCGGCGCATAGTCGATGCCGCTGTACCAGGGTGCGCCAAAGCTGCGCGGTGAGGCGAACGCCAGGCCAGTGCGGCTGACAATCTGGCAGGAGAAATCTTCAGTCTCTTTGACAAAAGTCGAGTGCGCGGTGCGCATCAGGGTAAACGCCATCGCATCGGCGGCGGCCGCGCAGTAGTTGGCGAGGATTTGCAGGTTACGTCCGTCAATTGCCATATTACGCCTCGCTCGCAGTGATCAGCAGGTTACCAAAGGGGTCGACTTTGACCCACATGCCGGGCGGCACGCAGGTGGTGCAATCATCCTGGGCGACGATCACCGGACCGGTCAGCCGATGCCCGGCGCGCAGTTCCGACCGCAGCACCACATCCACCTGATGCCACGCGCCATCAATCCACGCCGTCACCTGCTTCAGCACCGCGACCGGTTCGGTGGCGGCTGGCAGGCGATTAATTTCTGGTTTTGGCACCGGCGAGGCGATCACCAGCCGCAGATTGATCAGCTGCACCGGCGCATCTGCGTCACAGTGACCGAACAGCTGCTGATGCTGACGATCAAACGCCTGATGCAGCGCCGTGACGTCAGCCGTCGTCAGCCAGGTCGCCTCCAGCGGCACTTCAATCTCAAACGACTGGCCGCGATAGCGCATATCCGCGCTGAATTGCAGCTGGTACGGCATCTCGCTGCCATGCTCCTGCACCAGCCAGCCACAGGCACGTTGCTGTAACGCCTGCGCTTCGCTGGCTAAGGTGTCGGCCAGCGCTGGCGTCAGGTCACTGTAAAGAGTGCGGATAAAGTCATTGCGGATGTCGGCCACCAGCCCGCCGAGCGCCGAAAGGACACCAGGCGTGGGCGGCACGATCACCCCTTTCATGTTCAGCTCGCGTGCCAGGAAGCAGCCCATCATCGGCCCTGCGCCGCCAAAGGCGAGGAACCAGAATTCGCGCGGGTCGAGGCCAAACCGTGACAGCAAACCGCTGGTATCGCTGTACATGCTGGAGATCGCCAGCTGGATGGCGGTCTCTGCCGTTTCATGCACCTTCACCTTGAGCGCATCGGCCAGTGGCTGCCAGGCCGCGCAGGCGGCGGCTACATCTACGCTCACGGCGTTATAGCCGAGCGCGCCGTGGCCCATCAT
>MIEI01000095.1 GCA_002095305.1 Pantoea brenneri | reverse complement strand
CCGAATACACCTCCAGACGTGGCACCATCTCTTCAATACAGGACATTACCCGCGTGCTCATTGAGTGGTTTATGTGGAATAGAAATTCAAATGAAACCTTCAACAAAAAGCCTTACTGAACTTATGAAGAGGTGGCGGTGAATTGATAAGGGAGAAATTATGGTCAAAGAAACTGACACTAAAATTTTAAAAAGCTAAATTGCAGTATTTTCTTGTTCTTACTTACGAAACTGGCATCGTTCTGCATCATTAAAAGCTAAAGATGTCTCTCTGTCTCTTAAAGTATTCCCGAATGCCAGGCCTTTTCATATTTCAGGACTTGCTCCTTATTAAAAGGTGAACTCAGCCAGCCATAATCGAAACTGTAATCCCCAGCGACTGGTCCAGCCACTGGTAGCGCTAGCAACTTTCCCTTTGTAAACAATTAAAAACGTGGGGGTTACGGTAATCTGCCAGCGGTTTGCCAGTTTGCCATCAGCATCATTGATTCCGGATGCCTGTAGCCTGTACCCCGACATTAATCTGCTTACCTGCTGGTCATTACCTGAACGCAACGCTACAGCCAGAACATTATTTCCCCTGGCAGCCATATCGGCTACAAGCGGCGTAGTCAGCTTGCAGACAGGGCACCAGCCTGCCCAGTAATAAATTACTAACGGCTGCCGCTCACTTAATGCTGATAGCGTAGTGACTGAACCATCCAGCAGAGTCAGCTCAGCATATGCGCTATCAGCAGGCAGTTCCGGAAAACGTAACCAGTCGACTACTAAAATTACGGGTAGAGCAAACAGAATAAAGCAGGTCAGTTTGATAAGCCATTTGCGCAAATGCATCATAGATTACTTTCCGTATTAAAATTTAGTTTAAATATTAGATAGTTATGATTTTTTATGCGCCGGATAATACATTTGCCGTTTAGTGGGGCTGCGGCATAATCAGGCATAAAAAGTACCAGAGGCTGCGTATTCATGGCTGTTCCTTTGCCCTGGCGAGTGAAGAAAGCAGGGCGTCACGGGATAACACCGTTCCCAGCACGATGCCTTCAGGTGTCGCAGGCCCATATACCTGATTAAACGGCACAGCAACGCTGCCGCGCTGTTGCAAAAAGCGGCTGATTTGAGGGTCAGCATGAGTCCAGTCACCGCGCAGAAGTACTATATCATCGGCTTTCAGCGCCTTACGGACTACATTACTATCAAAGACATGTAGTTTGTTGAGTTTGCAAGTGATGCACCACTCGGCGGTAATATCGACCAGAACGCGCTTATTGCCTTGTAGCGCCTCATGAACGGCTTCTTCAGTAAGTGGTTTCCAGCGTAACTCGTCGCCCTCACCAGTTGTCACCGTGTAGCCTGCCACGCTAAGCGCTATTATCAACGCGACACATGATGCCAGCCTGTTCCTGCCTTGCTTTATAAGGCTGCAGGGCAGAATAGCGAGCAGCAACAGGCTAATTATTGCTACAGCGACTCTGTTCCAGTGGCCAGCCAGCAGGCTGAGTAACCAGATACAGGAAAGCAGCAGCATCGTGCCGAGACTTGCGCGCAGGTACAGCATCCAGCGGCCGGGTTTTGGTAAAAAACGTGCAAGATCAGGCTGCATGGCTATCAGCAGCCAGGGCAGGCTCATGCCGATACCCATCAGTATAAACAGAAGCCAGAGCCCCGGAAGTGGAGCGGCCAGTGCCCAGCCGATAGCAGTACCGAGGAGAGGAGCCGTACAGGGCGTTGCCATCAGCGTGGCAAAGACACCCTGCATAAAGTGGCCACTGAGATTATCTCCTCCCTGCATTGCAAGTCGGGTGCTTAAAAAGGATGGAAGTCTGATATGCACCAGGTCGAACAGGCTTGCGGTGAAAAAGAACGAAACCAGCGCCATTACCAGCAAAAAACCACTGTTCTGAAACTGAATGCCCCAGCCCAGGGTTTCGCCCGAAAGCCGCAGCAGACTCATAAACAGTGCCAGCATTATAAATGAAGTAACAATACCAGCACTGGAGGCAAGAAATTGCTGACGAGTGAGACGACGGCTCTGCCCACTGGCCTGAATGAGGCCGCTGAGCTTTAATGCGAGCACCGGCAGGACGCACGGCATCAGATTCAGGACAAGGCCGCCAAGGAGCGCCAGCAGCGCGATGTAAGCAAGCCCGTCAAAAGTGAAGGGAACAGCAAGGGGATCACCAATTACAGTATTGCTCTGTTGTGAGATACCACGGTCGGCGATCACCAGTGATAACTCTTGTCCATGCAAATATGGCGATTCGCCTCCCCATTCGTCAGTCACCGGCATACTCGCGATCATCTGCCGGTCTTTTATTTTAATTACCGGCTTACCTAACACTGACCCGGTGGGGTTATCGAGAAAAATTTCCGGATGGTGCCAGCCGTCAGCACGTTCAGCCTTAACTCTCAACTCATTGCCAGCATAACCAGCCTTCAGCACATCGATAAGCCCGCTGTTTACCGGCACCTGGCCCAGAGCGCGGGCGTAATCAGCCACAAATTCAGCGTTGGCGGGCTTATCCAGATCGAGACTGAACGGGAAGTCGGTCAGAATGCAGACGTTACTGCAGGTCGATAGCGTCAGCGTACCTTTAAGTATGCCGGATGCGCGCAGAGTAACCGGCAGGCTGACGTCTCTCTGGTATCCCTGAGTAGTAAAGCCCGATACGTTAAAGCGTGCCGGCGTTGGCCACGACCAGCGCTCTTCAGCGATGTCTGATTCCCACCGTATGGCTGGTGCAACTCCTCCTTCACCAGGAGTTCGCCAGTAGGTTTTCCAGCCAGGCTGCAGGCGGACATCAATCAGCAGACGCACCTGATTATCAGGCGTAGTTGCACTACGCAGACGGACTTCAGCATGGGTGTTTTGTGCTGCGCGCAGCCAGCCACTGTCAGCCGCCTGCGCGACAGGTTGCCAGACAGCAAGCAGGAGCAACATGCTCCTGATAAAAATAGCCATTTTTTTCTCCAGAAATGAAAAAGTAATTACCGCGGGTAATCGTTTTTCATTCCTGAAAGACGCAAAACGTAAGGTGTCTTCGTCGTGGCGCATTAAAGATCGGTTCAGCAGGCATTTTTCGGATGGCGGAACAACAGAGGACAGTGATCAGTGCCTGTATCAGAATCAGGAAAGGGACGAGCAGGTCAGGCAACGTTTCTTTGATGTGCAGCGTCTTACTGCTCAGTTCGCATGGCTTGTTACCTGTTTTTGCTTCAGATACACCATGGTCAGTTTTCATGACAATCGTTGCAGAACTGTATACGTGCGGGTTGAAGCTATGCTGTGCCATGCAAAAGACGATGACCATACAAGCCATAATCAAAACCCGGTATGTGTAACGTGCAATTAACATGAACAGTATTTTCCTGGCAAATTATAGGCGTTTCAGCAATTATCAATCCAACTGAAGTAAAGGCTGCTGCATAACCGGCTCAACTGCCCCCGGCAGGAATGATTTCAGCAGGGACAGAGGCTCATCCGTCTTTTAATCGGCGCGGGCGGGCATTATCTGCGGAGGCACAGAGCAACAAACGCTGGTATTCAGGTGTATAAGTGAGCCACTGCCAGCACATAACGGCTGAGCATAGTCTGAGTAAATTTTGCAATAAAGGTGATGTATGAATGTTTTACTGCATGTTCCGGATAAGTCACGCACTGATAATGCATTCTCTAATGCAAAAAATATTCTCAAAGAGGGCGGACAGCTGCCCCGCATTCAGATTGTATTCAATGCAAATGCGGTAGTTGATGTGCTTGAGAAAGTAATCCCCGATGAGCTGACAGACAGCAAACATGTGGAACTGATTCTTTGCCATAACTCGCTGAAGGCAAATAACATTGATCCCGGCATAATACCGGCACGATTTACCATTGTTCCGGCTGCGATCCTGTATCTTATGCAGGAACAGCATAACGGAGCCATTTATATCAGGCCCTGATGCGCATTCTGCGGCCTGAAGTATCGGTATGATTAGGCCGAAGAAGTTATGCTGCTTAAATCAGGCACTGCTTGTCTGTTAATTAACTGATTAAAATCAGTTTTTGCTTTTTGCGAACCATTCCACGCCGCGAAGCATACCTGCCCAGTAGAAACGCGGCAGGAACCATACCTTAAGCCACCAGGCCAGGCGGCTTGGACGTGTGGCATTCAGAGGAAATGTGGGCATAAGCCTGCCGTCGTAGCCAAATTCTGCCAGTATGACCTTTCCGCGCTCGACGGTAAGCGGGCACGAGCCGTAGCCGTCATAGCGTGCGGCCAGTGCCTTTCCCTGCACGGCATTGCGGAAATTTTCCGCAACCACCACGATCTGCTTACGCGCCGCAGCAGCGGTTTTTGAGTTGGGGGCAGAGCAACAGTCACCGAGCGAGAAGATATTTTTTCGGCGCTGATGTTGTAAGGTATATTTATCCACATCACACCATCCGCCAGCATCACCGAGGTCACTGTTTTTAATGAATTCTGGCGCAGTCTGAGGCGGAACAACGTGAAGCATATCAAACGGGAGTGTTTCTTCTGTGCTGACGCCTTCGGCATCAGTAACTGAAAAGGTGGCCAGCTTACTCTCTCCATCTACGCGCTTGAGCGTCCGACCGTAGTTGACCTGCGCACCGTATTTATCCAGGTAGGCTTTGAGCGGAGGAACAAACTCAGGAACGCCGAAAACTGCCTGGCCTGCCAGGCAGAATGAAACATTAATATTTTTCAGCGCACCGGTACGCGTCCAGTGATCGCAGGAGAGGTACAACGCTTTTTGTGGGGCACCAGCGCACTTAATCGGCATGGGAGGCTGACTAAAAACAGCATTGCCACCTCGCAGATTCCTCACCAGTTCCCAGGTATAAGTGGCGAGGTCGAAACGATAGTTTGATGTTACGCCATTTTTCCCCAGCGTCTCCTGAAGGCCTTCAATCAAATCCCAGCGTAGTGTCAGACCACACGCAATGATCAGGTAGTCGTATGGAATGGTCTGGCCTGAGGCCGTCTCAACCGTACTGGTTTCAGCGGATACATGATGAACGGCATCTTTGACCCATTCGACGCCTGTGGGGATAACGTCCCGCATGCTTTTCTGGGTTTTGTCAATATCATACAATCCCCCGCCAACCAGCGTCCACGCAGGCTGGTAGTAATGTTTTTCACGCGGCTCAATCAGAGTGACGGACACATTACCCAGTCGCTTCTGAATACTGGCAATGACGCCGATACCCGCCGAACCGCCGCCGATAACCACTAAACGGATACTTTTACTGTTTTTTTCATGTGACATTTGATTCCCCTTTGCGGTAAGCCTAGAGCAGAAAGTCATATAAAAGAAGGTCACAGTTAGACCGAATTGTTATGAAAAAAAATGCTTATACCATTTTGCTATATGTAATAGCTATATGGAATACACCTCTTGACACTTTACCTTTCCATCCCCGTAATACGTATAGAGCCAATTGCGGGAAGCACCATGATTTTAAATGAACTGGCCGGCCTGTCCGTTACGGCCATAAGCCTGCTGATACTGACAGGAATGATTGTTGGTTTTCTTCTTGCACTGACGGGAGGAGGGGGATCGGTCGTCTGCGTTCCCCTTCTGCTTTACCTGGTTAAAATGAAAGACGCCCACATGGTGATAGGCACCAGTGCAATGGCCGTGGCCGTGAGTGCGCTGATAAACCTTTTCACGCATGCCTCAGGCGGCAATGTACGATGGAAAACCGGCGCCACAATTTCGCTTATCGCGGTTGTCGGGGCTGGTCTGGGCGCGTCGCTGGGCAAAATGGTCAGCGGGCAGTATTTGCTACTGCCCTTTTCGGTTCTGATGCTGGTCGTTGCGTTTGTGATGCTGAATAAGTCCCGAAAAACTTCGCCAGCCACGCCTTTGCCGGACCGTAAGTCACCCCATTTTATAACTTCCTACACTGCGGTGTTTATAGTCGGCGTCCTGGCGGGTTTTCTGGGTATTGGTGGCGGTTTTCTTGTGGTGCCGTTACTGGTCTGGCTGTTTGGGTTCACCATGCTGGAAGCCATTGCCACCTCACTGATGGTTGTTTTCGCAATGGGTATATCGACCAGCATCAGCTATGCGCTGGCAGATAAAGTTGAACCCGTTACCACCGTCCTGATCATAGTGGGCGGGATGATAGGGGGTGTTGTCGGGGTAAGAATTGCGAACCGGCTTAAAAAAAATGAAAACATAATCAACCTTATCTTTTCGGCCATGCTGATTGTGATGGCTCTGTACATGCTGACCAAAAACCTCTGAAATAAGAACGGAGTAAATAATGAACATTCGACATCTGGATGGAAAAATTTCATTTTCCGACGCGCCCAGCCATCAAGAATTTCTGGCGCTGGGTGAACAGGGGTATGATCTAGTTCTCAATAACCGTCCTGACGAAGAGGAAGGAGAGTTTCTCCTTCACGCCCAGGAAAAGGCGCTGGCTGAGCAGCAGGACATCACATATGTTTACCTGCCCTTTACTTTTGATTCTCTGACCTGGGAAACTGTCTATACGTTTAACAGGCTGATCCGCAGGGGGAAGAAAACGTTGGCCCACTGTCGTTCCGGCTCGCGTTCCGTTGCGCTTTATCTGCTGTATGAGTTGAATGAGGCCATATTGATGAAGCATCTTTCCGTCAGCAGTGCAGTACGCTGGGATCTGATGCTGATAAAGCACTGGCCTGGTATGCCCGTCGTCAGCAGCATACCCCGGAAGCTGAAGTATATCATTTTTATGAGTCTGCCAGTGGCAGCATGCAGTATGTCATTGCCGATACTGAATGCGGGCGCTGCGCCATAATCGATCCGGTTATGGACTTTGATCGAAAATCCGCTGCTGTATCTTATCAGCAGGCGAATGAAATACTTGATTTTATAAATAAAAGGAAATGGCAGGTTGCGTGGATCCTTGATACCCATCCTCACGCCGATCACTTCTCTGCCGCAGCCTGGCTGTCAGAACAGACCGGCGCGCCGACCGCGATAGGCGAAAAGGTCAGCGGTGTACAGGCCCTCTGGAAGACCTTATATCACCTGCCATCCATACGCGATCCCGAAGCAATATGGGATGCTTTATTTAAGGATGGCGATATTTTTTATATCGGTAATCTGCGTGGTGAAGTCATTTTTTCACCCGGTCATACCCTGGCTTCGGTAAGCTATCATATCGGTAACAGCGCCTTTATTCATGACACGCTGTTTATGCCAGACAGTGGAACAGCACGTGCCGACTTCCCGGGCGGTAGTGCTGAAGATCTCTGGAACACGATACAGCGTATTCTGGCCCTGCCGTCTGATACACGACTGTTTACCGGCCATGATTACCGCCATGATGGGCGAGAAGCTCAGTGTGAAAGCACTATCAGTGAACAGAAAGAAAATAATGCTTATCTGGTCAACACTGATCGCCAGGCATTCATTAACATGCGTAAAGAGCGTGATGCCACGCTTCCTCTTCCGGATCTGATGCTGATGGCCCTCCAGATTAATATTAACGGCGGCAACCTGCCTGAACCAGAGGCGGACGGCAACGTTTATCTCAAGATTCCGCTTAACCGGTTCTGACGGTGGCAGGATCATGCCGACAAAAAGTGAGATACTATGACTATTGATTCAACACATCTTACAATTCTGCAGAGTCTCGCCGGTGGCATTTTAATCGGGCTGGCCGTTTGTATTTTGTTGTTATTCTGCGGTCGCATAGCAGGGATCAGCGGTATTACTGGAAACCTGCTCAACCCGGCGGTAAGAAAAAAGGGCTGGATGCTGGCATTCATCATCGGCATGTTGCTGTCACCAGTGGTGTATCGCCTTTTCAGTCCGCTTCCTGACAGCTCCATAAGAGTTTCATGGGGTGTGCTGATTATCGCTGGTCTTCTTGTCGGTATAGGTACGCGCCTCGGTTCGGGCTGCACAAGTGGACACGGCGTTTGTGGCATAGCCAGGCTGTCAGTGCGCTCTCTGGTGGCGACAGCTCTGTTTCTTCTGACTGGCATGCTTACCGTCTGGTTGCAAGGCATGGCAGGCTAATGCATAACGCTGAGGTTCAGGATGCAGATACTTTTTTCAATGATTTCCGGGCTCATATTTGGGTTGGGATTACTCATCAGTGGTATGACGCAGCCAGAAAAGGTTGTGGGGTTTCTTGATATTTCACGATTATGGGATCCCTCACTGCTGTTTGTTATGGCAGGTGCCATCAGTGTCAGTTTTTTTGCTTTTCGCCGGGCGGGAAAAGGCGCACAGCCCATGTATGCAGAAACAATATCACTTCCTGTAGCAGGCAGAGTGGATATGCGACTGGTGGCCGGAGCCGTCCTGTTCGGAGCTGGATGGGGGCTGGCAGGGATTTGCCCGGGGCCGGCGCTGGTATTACTGGGCAGCGCAAACCTTAAAGGCGCTGTTTTCTTTATCGCTATGCTGGCAGGTATGTATATTTTTCAGCGGGCTGAGTCCCGTACTTAAGCCTGTATATCATGTCGGGAAATCCGAAACGCTGCCTGTAATCATGAATAAATCATCTCTGTGCACTCCGCGCCAGACAGCACAGATCCGGCGTGTACGGGAGAATATTATGCCAGCCACAAAAGGTAAAATTATGAACAGCCCCATCGCAAATTTCAGACGATTAATGGTCGTTGCAGGATTGATGTGCAGTATGGCTGCAGCAGCCGAAGTTTCGCCATCCCCCTCATTCTGGTCGACCCCTGAAATCCACGGATACGGAAAAATTCACTTTTTGCCTGATTCAGCGTTTAAACCTGAAAAAAACCAGCGTTATAAGATAGTTTTCTCGCTGACGAAAGGCAGTAAAAATCCGGATGAAATAAACTCTTCACTCGATCATGTCGCCCGGACCGTTAATCTGTATGTTGCCTCCGGCGTGCCATTGTCCCATCTGTTTTTCGTGGCCGTTGCGTCGGGAGAGGCGACATCACTCACTCTGAGCCGTGAGGCCTATCAGAAGCACTTTGCCGTCGCAAATCCCAATACCGACCTTCTTAAAAAACTGAGGCGTGCTGGCGTGAAGGTGGCGGTGTGCGGGCAGGCAGTGGCTGAGCATCAGTTTGATTATTCAGAAATAGACAGGTCAGTAACAACTTCACTGTCTGCGCTCACGACGATTACCACCCTTGAGCAGCAGGGTTACAGCCTGATGCCTTTGTAGCCGAAGAGAGAAAGACGATCCTTTTAGTACACCACAACCCCGTAGGACGGAAATATCTCTGCTTTACGAAAGTGGGTGCACCTTAATATCCAGTCTGTTTATGAGCAATGCTTTACAAATGAGAGCTTGCCTGTTCTTCATATTTCTTTATGCTCTACCGGATGAAATTGATGCGCTCAGACCATGATGAAAAATCACGCTGCCTGAAGGGAGTCCTGCTCCTGATAATTACGTGTGTCATTATACTGGTCTGCCTGTCACAACGCATCACCATGGTACATCAGTTAGCGTTCAACTCCGGAATAGCTGAACATCAGTCATTATCTGCTGCAGTATCACAGCCAGCGTCTGATCTGTCACCCTGTCACCTTTCCGCTCACTCCCTGACGTCTGCAGTTCCGCTCTTCTTTGACAGCTTAATAGCTTCATTCTGCCTGCTTATTCTGTTCGTAGCTTCGATAACCAAATCGGAGGCAGTATGCGTGCAGGACAAAATCCCTCCTCTTCATCCATCAAAAATTCATATCGTTAACTGTGTCTTCCGCGAATAAGTAAATCCGTTCTGGCGGTTTTAACTTATTCAATGGAGATAAAGTGATGACAATTATTTTCAGGAGTCTGTTTCTCCTGATCGCCTTACTGTCTGTGGCACAGGCAGATGACAGCGGCTGGATACATAATGCCAAAAATCCGCATGCGGATATCAGATTTCGCAGCAGCTATGCGGATAAGGGTTATACACGGGTATTGCTCGATATCCGGCTCGATAATGGCTGGAAAACATACTGGCGCTCGCCTGGCGAAGGCGGAGCAGCGCCGGAGATTGTATGGGATTCCGGTGCAAAAACCGTCTGGCACTGGCCGAAGCCTGATCGGTTTGATTCTGCCGGCTTTACCAGCGTTGGCTACAAAAAACGGGTGACGTTTCCACTTGAGGTGAAAACTGACCAGCAGACTGGCGAACTCACGGGAACACTGATGCTCGCAACCTGCAGTAATGTGTGTCTTAACACGCGCTGGAAGTTTCGTTTATACCCGGACCAGATAGCCACGCATGATTTCGAAAAAAGCTGGTCGCAGGCAATGGCACGAGTGCCAGCCAGTGAAGGTCCGATTATCGTTGATCGCGTAGAGTCGGGGGGGACGACACTCACTGTCTACGCTCATAAAACCACCTCATGGACGGCACCTTCATTTTATGCAGATGCCCCCGAAAATGCAGTGTATTCAGAACCGGATATACACACAGAAGGCAATAAACTTAAAGCTGTGCTTTCCCTGCGAAACAACTGGGGTGAACCTTTACAGACTTCAAATATTTCGGCTCTGACTGCAGTGATTACGGATGGTGAACTTAGCCAGCAGATAAACGCTTCGGTAGAGCATGCATCTGCTTTTCCTGTTTGGTGGCAGACGCTTTTCTTTGCTCTCGCAGGAGGATTAATCCTTAACCTTATGCCCTGCGTATTACCCGTACTGGGCATGAAGCTTGCCTTCCTGACCTCTTCGCATCATCGCGATACAAACGACATCCGGAAAAGGTTTCTGGCTACCGCTGCGGGGATCATTACCTCGTTCATACTGCTTGCAGCCCTGATAGCGGTCATCAGATTATCCGGACGATGGGTAGGCTGGGGTTTTCAGTTTCAGAGCCCCTGGTTTACGGGTTTTATGGTACTGGTGACATGGCTTTTCTGGTTCAGCCTGGCGGGCATTGCAGAGCTGCGATTGCCATCCTCAGTCTCTACACGCCTGGCAACAACAGGGGGAGCTGGCGTGGCGGGCAGTTTTTGTGAAGGCATGTTCGCAACATTACTGGCCACGCCCTGCACAGCCCCTTTTCTTGGCACTGCGGTAACTGTTGCCCTGGCCGCACCTTTATGGCAGTTGTGGATCATTTTCATGGCGCTTGGTATCGGGATGAGTCTTCCCTGGCTTCTGATAAGTGCTTTCCCGCGAGTTGCTGCCTTTGTTCCAAGACCCGGCCGTTGGCTGAAATTGTTCAGGATTTTGCTGGTTGGCCTGATGATGTCGTCCACTCTGTGGCTGCTGTCATTACTGATACCTTCCGTCGGCATTCGGTGGGTGTCCGTAGCGGCAGGGATTCTGCTGACGCTGTTTTTATATGGCTGCGCCCGGGCTTACAGAGGTTCCAGTCGCCACTTTTATCTGCTTGCTCTGGGGTTACTGGCTGCAGCGGTAATCTATGCCGCTTTGCCTCCGGCTGCACACCAGACCGCCACCTCATCCATCAGCTGGCGACCTTTCAGCCAGGCTGCGCTGGACCAGGCTTTGGCCGAAAATAAACGCGTGTTTGTTGATATCACCGCGGACTGGTGCATCAACTGCAAGGTTAATGAGGCACTGGTTCTGAACTCAGCTGCCGTTGCGGAGGAACTTAACCGTGCTGATGTCGTTGCCCTGAAGGGAGACTGGAGCAGGCCATCCCCACAAATTGAGGCGTTTCTTCAGCGTAATGGCGCCAGCGGAATTCCTTTTAACGCCCTGTTTACTCCCCGACAGACGGAGGGAGAACTTCTGCCGCCTCTTCTTGATAAGCATCAGCTACTGAGCCTGCTACGCAGCTCAGATTCTATTAAAACTCAATCAACCGGAGCTCATAATGAATAAATATTTGATACCCCTCGTCAGTGTACTGGTCAGCACAGTCGTCCAGGCCGAAACCCGGACAGATCTCCCTCCCGCGGTTAAACAACTGGAAACCCAGGGCATAGAAATTATCAAACCCTTTTCTGCACCCGGTGGTGTTCAGGGATGGTTAGGAAAATATCAGGGGACGGGGCTGACCGTATACCTTACGCCAGACAAAAAGCATGCGATATCTGGCTATATGTATGATGAAAAGGGGAATAATCTCAGCGAAAAGATTATCAATGAAGAAGTCTATGTTCCTGCCGGACAGGAAATGTGGAAGCGCCTGTTAAAAGCTCCAGGTATTAATGAAGGTAGCGAACAGGCCAGCTGTAAAGTCGTTGTATTTGCTGATCCGTTCTGTCCTTACTGTAAAAAATTCTGGGAGAAAGCGCAGCCGGCAATAAAAGATAAAAAAATATCGCTTAAGACGCAACTGGTTGGCGTGATTAAGCCGGATAGCGGCCGCTATGCTGCGGCTATCCTTTCCGCTCCTGATCCGGTAAAAGTATGGACGGACTTTGAGCTGTCGAACGGAAAGAGCCGGCCGGCGCTACCAGAAAAAACTTCAAGAGCTGTTTTTTCTGAAATACAGTTTAATCAAAAGCTGATGGAGGAACTGGGTGCGACGGGCACACCGGCTATTTATTATCTCAGCCATAATAATCGCCTCCAGCAAATAGTCGGGTTGCCGGACGATCAACAGATGTCAGACCTGGTAGCATGTAAATAATTCCGGCCTGTCGTATCTGCATAAACACGTATTTCCCGGCGTGTTTTTGGGGATACGGCAGATGTCACTCAGCATGTCAGGTACTGCTGATACCGATTTATCTGAGGCAATATAAAGAATAAGTATGCTTCCGGGATCGGGTGATCCTGTATACGATACTGCACAAAGTCAAACTATCATTCGTTTGATCCTGTTCTGAACAACCCTGTCGTACATACCGCTAATGCATTCATCGATCCGGAGTTAAAGTGGGACTGAATGCTTGCTCACAAATTTGTTCTCTTTACCTGCGTTGTCGTGTCTGCCGTAAAAATTTAACATATGCAATCATATATTTGAGGTGACATAGAGGCTTTAATTACACTATTTTTCGGAGGGCCACCTCCAGCTTTTCTGCATCGGCTTCAACTATCGCTCTTTCATCCGGCGTCAGCGGGACCTCTTCCAGATACCTTTTATGGAAGCCTGGCCCTCCAGTAACATCCCTTTTGCGCTTTGTTTTGGCAGATTAAAGTCACAGCCGATGCAGACCATTCTGTGCGGGCAGCTGCTCCAGAAGGGATTAGTACAGAAAGAGTCGCCCAGATCATAATATGTCGCAGGCCCCATGAGGCTGGCTGCTGCCGGGTCATGGTCAATCAGCACGCTTATCATATGCGCCACACGGTCAGCCTTTACAAAAGAGGCCGCCAGCTGTGTCGGGCGTATACGAATATAATGCATGGTGGACTGCGGCGAAGAGTGACCTGACCACTGCATCAGCTCGTATAACGACATGCCCTGAGGAACGCTGGCCAGGGCAGTCACGGCCGATGCTCGTCCCCGGTGACTGGTAATGGGACCCCGGCTGTCTTCCTGCGGCATTCCCGCCCTGGCACAGAGAACCGGAATGACGGTGCGGTTTACTATGTCTCTTCCCACCGGTTTGCCACGAAACTGAAACAGAAAACGGACCTTTTCACCGGTGCGTTCATCCGTCAGCGCTGCCTGCTCTTCCGGTCGCTCTGCCAGCCAGATATCGACATACTTTTTCACTGCAGCAGAAACCGGTTTAACAAAGGCTTTAGATGTCTTGCCAGCTGGTACATTCAGGTAGCAAAGAGTTCCGGCTGGAATAGTACTGCCGTCGTCCCGGTTAATATCTTCCGATTGTGGAATGATGCAGCCTGCGGTCAGGCGCATCAGCTCATTCTGACGCAGCCCTGCATGCGTCCAGATGACTGCCATAGCCTGTAGCATTGACAGGGGATAATGAATTTCACTCAGCAAATCTTCCTGACGCAGGTTCAGACTTGCCCAGACCAGTTTCAGCCAGACCGGAGCATCAATAACCCGGGGATTGACGCCCTGACGAAACAGCGGCGTATCAGGCGTCGAGAGATGGCGGGACGGACTGAATTTCAGCCGTCCCCATCCCCAGTTTTCGTAGTCGATCATAAAGCGGCGAACGGCATACACAAAACCGGCGCGGGAGTTTGGCAGCATGGGTTCTCCGGAACGGGAAGACCGGCGCATTCCCTGTGCCGTGCCCAGTGAAAGTTCACCGACCTTCATTCTTCCGACTGCTGCAATGAAGCTTGCGCAGATCTCCATTGTCCAGTCGGATGGCTCGCGTATTTCCGGATGCTCCCGGGCGAGCCACAGGCCGCAGCGGAGGATAAAACTGTACTGGCTCTCTCTGGATCGGGGACGAAGCACTGAGGTTTCCCTCCACCGCCGGCACCATGCTACCCAGGCCTGTGCGATATCTTCTGTCGGTTTTTCGCGCCACTCCTGGTAATTGCGCATACGCACGGGGCTTTTGATGATGCCCATTGAGGCAAGCGCATGCGAAACTCTTCCCACTGTCCTTGCGATCCCCCGATCGTGGTACTTCTGCGCGCGCCACAGGAGATCAGTCGTAAAGCTTTCGAGCTGAGGACTACTGTTCATCATCATCAGTATGCCCAGCAGGGCTGACAGCTGATTTTTCTGGTTCCTGCGTTTGTATCCCAGTGAAACCAGACTGTCCGTCAGCCGGTTAAGCTCCTGTGTGAAAAATTCCCGACCATAGATGGCAGAGGCGTACAGCGACGGGGCACCATGATGCGGCAGGCTGAACGGTGAGGGAAATGGACCTAGATGGAAGGCAAAAGCCGCAATAAGGGGCCTGCCTGAACGGTGCTGCTGGCACAGTGTCAGCCACTTTTCCGATCCCCACAGCCAGCAGGGCTCCCCTGTCCGGTGTATTTCCGCCAGAACGGCAGGAATGATAATCCTTACGATCCTGTCACTGGTGCCGCTGCGGTCGGCAATATCCTGAAGAGGACGCAGTAAAGATGACAGCGAACCCTGCTGGCTCAGAGCAGAGGTACGTTTGTGCCCGGTGCTTAACGCCTCGCGCTCTTCAGTGCTTAACACATTATTCAGCTGATAATCTGAACGACAGAAGGGGACATAAATGTTATGAATTCCTGTTTCTGCTTTCATCACACGGCCCCCGCCTGAAAGATAAGCCCTGCGATCTTCCGGTCGGTTTCAGCGACAGCAGCAGCCATACGGGCAGCCATATCCGTTCCCGACAGATGAATATAAATTTGTGTGGTACGTGGGTCCCTGTGCCCTGCATACGTAGCCAGTTCATGCAGTTTCCATCCAGCCCGTGCCAGGTGCGTCAGCCGGAGGTGACGGAAAGTATGCGTGGTGATGTCTGGCTGATCAGTCTCTGTCGCCCATTTCCGCACGGTTTTACTCCAGCTCCAGAACGAGAGAGGAGCGCCGTAATTACGGTCAGAGGCGGAACGGAACAGAGCACCGCCTGACCAGCCTGCCAGCCGTAGCTGCCGAAAATGGTTTGCCAGTACCGGCGCAACGTCAGCGCTGTAGCAGACCATTCTTTCCCGTCTGTTTTTCGTCGTCTCTGCGCGGATTCGTATCAGGCGGTGAGCCAGATCAATGTCCTCAAGCCTCAGAGCCGTCACTTCCGTGCGCCGGAGCGCGCCATAATAAGCCAGCGCAAGCATCAGCCGGTCACGCAGAGACGCGGCAGAAACGTGTTTCAGGAACCTGAGCCACTGCCTGTCATCGGGAATCACGGGGAGGCGGATGATACGTGGGATCAGGCCACGCCCGGTATAAATGGCACCAGGCAAACCCGAACGGGGTAACGGGTTGAGACAGCAAATATCCTGGTAAATCAGAAAGTCATACCAGAGGCGAAGAACTGAAATGCGCAACTGGAGTGTGGCGCTGGCAACGGGGGACGGCATATCAGGGAGCTGAGGGCGGATATATCCTGCAATGTCCTCAAAGGAAGCCCTTTCAGGAGCAATATCGTGTATTTCACAGAAGGCAAAAAAATGCGTCAGGGCGCTTCGATAGGCTTTAATAGTTGCGCTGGCTCTTCCTAAATTCGAAAGAATTTTAAGCCACTGCTCAGTCAGCAGAAGTGCAGGTGTGGAATGTATGGTGGTGTTCACGGCCTTCCCCTTTCAGCTCATAACAACTGATTAAAGTTTATACCGGAGATGTTGCATTCCACTTAACTTACTAAAGTTCGTAATTAGAGCTGAACACATGCACACCGTTCTCTCTGAAATAACGTTCGTTCTGGAACAGGGGAGCGGCCATCTTAATTCCTAAA
>MIEI01000094.1 GCA_002095305.1 Pantoea brenneri | reverse complement strand
GTGCGCTGGCGCTGCTCGGCTTTTCAGCGCCGATTTTCTGGCTGGCCCTGCTGCTCACGCTGTTTTTCTCGCTGACGCTCGGCTGGCTACCGGTGTCGGGGCGGCACGATCTGCTCTATCCGGTACAGAACGTATCAGGCTTTGCGCTGATTGACGCCTGGCTCAGCCGCTCACCGTGGCGGCACGAGATGATTATCAGCGCCCTGACTCACCTGATTTTGCCGGTGCTGGTACTGGCGATGGCACCCACCACCGAAGTGATCCGCCTGCTGCGCAACAGCACCAGCGAGGTGATGGAAAAAAATTATGTTAAAGCCGCCGCGACCCGCGGACTGTCACAGCTGACGGTGATCCGACGTCACGTGCTGCACAACGCCTTACCGCCGGTGATCCCGCGTCTTGGCCTGCAATTTTCAACCATGCTGACGCTGGCGATGATCACTGAAATGGTCTTCAACTGGCCCGGCCTTGGCCGCTGGTTGATCAATGCGATTCGCCAGCAGGATTATGCGGCGATCTCAGCCGGCGTGATGGTGATTGGCGGGCTGGTGATTCTGGTCAACGTCATCTCCGACGTGATTGGCGCAGCGATGAATCCGTTGAAACATAAGGAATGGTATGCCCTCCGATAGCGCTTAGTTTGAATTTATAAAATAATTCAAATCAATAGGTTAATCTCGCAAGATTAGATCATAACCAATTAAAGCACCCTTTTGTGTACACATTTATCATTTGGCAGTTGCGGCGGGGAGTTACCAATCTCAAATTACCCACCCAGCAGCCTGCTGAGATTGGCGCGGCTGAGTCATTGCCCGGTCGCCGGGCTTTTTTAGTTTTCTTGCTATCAAAATCTTGCACTCTGAATGATCATGTATAAAATCAGATAACTCCCAACTACGACCTCTCTTTATGTTAAATGTTTTTTACAAATATGCAGGAGTTGGCATCGCCAACACAGCTATCCATTGGGTAGTATTTGCAGTTTTTTTTTATTGGTTTTCGTCCAGTCAATCACTCGCAAATTTTGTAGCCTTCTGTTTTGCTATTACGTTTTCCTTCTTTGTCAATGCGCGATGGACCTTTTCATCTGATGCTTCTCTGATGCGCTACTCGCTATATGTCATTTTCATGGGTGGCATAGCTTGTTTTTTTGGGTGGTCTGCAGATCAATATGTACTATCCCCAATAGTTACCCTGATTGGTTTTTCTGCGGTTAGCCTTATTTGTGGCTTTTTTTATTCAAAATTAATCGTTTTCAGGTAATGATAATGAAAATATCACTTGTTGTCCCCGTCTTTAATGAAGAGGATGCGATACCTATTTTTTATAAAAAAGTTCGTGAGGAACTTTCAATATTACAAGTTGAGATAATATTTATTAATGATGGAAGCACTGATGGAACTGAAAGAATTATAAACGCTCTTTCTTCATCAGACCCATTAGTTAAATCTATTTCATTTACGAGAAATTTTGGTAAAGAGCCTGCTCTTTTTGCTGGCCTTGAGCAATCAACAGGTGATGCGGTTATACCGATTGACGTCGATTTACAAGATCCAATTTCAGTCGTCCCGGAATTAGTATCTCGCTGGCAGAATGGAGCTGATGTTGTATTAGCAAAGAGGACAGATCGTAAATGTGATGGCAGACTTAAGCGGAAAACCGCCGAGTGGTTTTACAAATTACACAATAAAATAAGCTCATCAAAGATTGAGGAGAATGTTGGAGACTTCCGTCTTATGTCTCGGGCGACAGTTGAAAGCATTAAGTTAATGCCTGAAAGAAATCTTTTTATGAAGGGAATTCTTTCATGGGTAGGTGGACGCGTTGACGTTGTTGAATATAGTCGCGCGCGACGCGTTGCAGGTGATTCAAAGTTCAATGGCTGGAAACTTTGGAATTTAGCTTTAGAGGGAATTACTAGCTTTTCCACCTTCCCCCTAAGGATATGGACTTATATAGGTTTAATTGTTGCAGCTATTTCATTCCTTTACGGCTCATGGATGATTTTTGACACAATCGCATTTGGCAACCCAGTGCGAGGATACCCTTCTATTCTTGTTTCAATTCTTTTTCTCGGCGGAATACAATTGATAGGCATAGGAGTTTTAGGTGAATATATAGGCAGAATATATTTAGAAACCAAACAAAGACCTCGGTTCATAATAAAAAGTGAAAAAAATGATTAAAAAGAACTCCATTATAGGCTGGGCCAGCCTTATTATACTGTCCATAGTTTACTATCTGTATGTTTACAAAAGCAGCATCTCATCTGATCAAGCTGCTTTCTTTCTTGAAGCTAAAGATTTGGCTTCTGGAAACATAACATTAAATGGATGGAATCTATCAACGGTGAATTTTTATTTCACTGAGATGGTTCCATTTGCCATTGCAATAAGAATGCTAGGATCTCACACAAATCTTTTATACCTGCTACCTGCGGTTTATTATTCAATCGTAATCTTGATATCTTTGGCCTTAACAAAGAAAAATGGGTATGGCTTCCTAGTTTTAGCCATTTTCCTGATGCCGTCCAAGTTCTTAGCCCCCGCTCTTATCAGTGCATGTTTTCACATAGGTGCTTTAATCGTTGGGCTATATACTCCATGCCTTGAATCAAAAAACATCAACCTTAAAATACTCTATAATTTTAATACTAAATGCTCTTGCATTGTTCAGTGACAACCTTTTTTTCTATTTTATAACAGCTCCAATTTTTGTGATATTTATCATTTCGCTTACACTACTAAAAGAGAAAAATAATTATCACTGGCTTGGAATAGTTATCATCCCAATAGTTATAAGTGGCGCCATTAAGTTATTGGTAAGCTATATACCTCACTTTGATATAGGAGGCATAAACCCTCCTGAATTTGTAACTTTCGATGGCATAGCCCATAACTTATACTTATTTTCATATGGAACGATAAAAGCCTTTGGTGCCGACTTCTTTGGCAAACCGATCTCTGATCTCCTTAACTTAAAGAACTTTGTTCGATTTGCATGCATAATAAGCATTGTAATATTCGCATATAAATATATAAACAAAAACTGGAGGTCGTATTTTTTAGACCGCGTATTAGTAGCGTCATTCGCCTTACTTTGTACCGCCTTCCTGTTAAGTAATATGCCAATAGATATGGCATCCACGAGGTATTTAATCCCGGCTTACTTTACCATATTCATCTTCATAGGTAGAAATATGGATATTAACCATAAAAGCATTTACCTTGTGATTATACCCTCACTAGTTATCATGGCATTAAACTTTACAGACTGGAAGCAAACATATCGTGACTCGAGTTATGTTAAGGTAGCTAAGTTTTTAGATAAAAATAATTTGGGGTCAGGTTATGGAAGTTTCTGGTACGCCACTTCAATTGCCATACATACTAAGAATGACATTAATATCGGAGGGACATTAATAGACACTCCTAAGTTAAGACTTAAACCATACGCATGGCTTTCTCGCCAGGATTGGTATAGTGTAAAATCAAGTTATTATATAGCTAAGGATGAAAGTGAAGTAAAAAGCATGGCAGAAATCTTTGGCAATGATTTCAAAATTGAAAACATATCAGGAGTGCTGATCATGTTATATCCCGACAAAAGAATATTTACCAATGGAGAAGTTAAACCTTTATGACCCAAATTGGATAAAGCCCCGCATGGGGCTTTTTTTTCAATTAAGGTTTAGTTGGCCATGTAATATTTGGAGCGATTGACGTATCAATCCTGTTCAGTAAAACCCGGTATTTTTTCCACGCTGTTAGTTGTGTTTTCTCATTATCAGTAGCTTCTTCAAGATCAACCGCATCCTGTAGGGGTGCAATTGCCACAGTGGCCTCTGCCATTAGTGACGATTTCTGGTTATCAGCAATCTCAACCATCTGCGCTGTCGTGAGTGGCGGGGCGTCATTAGCAACCGGGATCCCATCATTACCTGCAGCGATGACTTTACCGTCAGATTGTTGCTTCAGAAGTTCTAGCCACGCCTCATGCGTGATTTCCACTGCATCCTCAGGTATTGAAGTTCCATTAATATCGATTGAATAAAACGCATTGACGCTGGGGGAATAATATTTAGTCATTTTAGTTTCCTATTGCGAAATAACGGAAAGATAAGTTCCCAATGTTAGAACCAGCAACACCTACTTTGAGTTGCGATAATGGGGCTGTTCCAGTCTGGAAGTTAAGATAAATAGTATTGCCAGCTGTAGTTCCCCCCGATAGGTCTCGGGGCACCGCAACCGCCTGGAAGAAGTTGTTCGGAAACGCCACCGGATAATTGACATTCAGCGCGCCATTGGCTCCGCCTCCACCCGCGATAGATGCAGAGCCCCACTGAAGAATTACACCATTCGGAAACTTCATATAGCCAGCATCACCTGATAGAAGCGTAAATTGACCAAGGTTAACGGCCTGATTTGACTGTGTGGCGGGAGCTACCTGCTGTGGGCCGGCTGTGTTTTGTGACATAAGCAGAAACGAGCTTTTAGATGCTGACCATACAACTCGTATTACGCCTTTGGCTGCACCGATCTCACCTCCCTGCAATGAACCGGCCGGACCAATTACAGGATATGCAGGCAGCGCATTAATCTTGAGTGTGACTGCGCCTGTATTTACTGCAGCGCATGCTATCTCAAAGACCTGCCCATCAGAAAGAGCCGTAATGGCTGGTGATGGCGCAATAATAATCGCATTCGCCGATCCTGTGTCAGTGTAGAAAGTCTGGTTTGAAATCCGGGGAAGCTGTTTTAAAGCCGAAAGCAATTGGTTACGCGTTCCCTTAGCCAGGTTAACCCCAGCCCCTTCGATAACGTTGCATATCTCTTCTTGCAGATCATCAAAGTAATCAGCGTCAAGTGCCGTTGCCAGTTCTCCGGTCTGCGGATTACCACCTGTGAAACCATTCTTCCCCGCACCAAATTTGTCTTTCTGGGCTGTTGATGTGTCAATGCGATGCATGCTTACTCCGTGTATCTGAAAATTACGTAAGTGTGTGACGGTGCCAGCTTCTCAAGAACGCATTCGGCAATAGTGTCACCCCATGTTCTGAGGCTGTCGGTGCAGTTACTGATCGCTGTCATAGGGGTAGTCTGTGTGGCCACTGGCATATTGACCTGCCAGTAGTAACGCCAGTCGTCGCTATAAAGAGAGTCTGTACAGTCAGAGAGGCAGGTGAACTGGCTCTTGTTGTAACGGGTAATAGTCACCCCGGTATAGCCAAGCGCTTCAAGCTGCCCGAGATAAAAAGCCTCGTTGATACCGCCTGGCAGATTCAGTTTTGCATCCAAACGCTGGCGACGCTGCTGAAGTGTCTGAACGCCAGCAGGGGCGCAACTGTCGGGAAGCCCACTTATCTCTTCATAACGGTCAATCAACTCCGTTACCGACCGGGGGTCGATTTCCAGCATAAGTGCGTCGCCGCGACCGTGAACTGCTGCCAGTGAAGGTGCAAATCCCGTCAGCAGCAGATCGTCTGCATCCCACGCAGGGCCGCGCGGAAGTAGCGCACCAAGCATCTGCCGGTACTGAGCTGTCATGTCCATGAAATAGCCCCTACTACGCCGACCTCACCTTTTGCAATCGACACATCGGCTGCCGGACTGACCAGCGTGTGGCTGTATTCACCCGTTGCGATACTGATTGCCTCACTGATGCGTGAAGGTTTAAGCACACCTTCTGGCACGCCATCGCGCAGCATCATTGATCGCAACTCAGCCTCAACGGCATATCGCACTTCCGGAGTATCGGGGTTAAGCCGTATATGAAAATCTACGACATGGGGCGTCGCAGCAAACACATAAATGTCAGCCCCGGCCACCGGTGCGCGCGGTTCAATATAAGACTGCACAGATGCTACTGTTGCAGCGTCAGGGATGGGATTCACCAGGTCGCTGTTGGCAACCATGACCCCAACCGTTCCCCGTCCGCTCCAGTGCCGGTATGCCCAGGCACGCGTTACGCCAGCCACTTCCTTAGCCCAGACTTCATAATCTCCGTCAGCACCGCCCTGTGGAGTCCAGTACCATCTCTCGATGACACGCGCCCGCCACACTTCAATATCTTCGATATCTGCGCCACCCTGAATGCTGTCCGCCTCGCCTGCTGAAGGCAGGCCGGTAATTGGGCTGACAAGTCGCATGGCCAGCCCGTCATCGGTGTTACTGACTTTTCCAGCTGTATCACTTGTTACCGGTACGCGCAGCACGCCCCCTGCTGACGTAGCCGCCGCGGTTGTGGTGAAGGACGTCAGGTCATCACGCTGAATCGTCACGCCAGCCTGGATAGGAATGCCGTTCGTGGCCACGTCCCAGCGCACGTATCCGGTTGCTGCCGTCGCTGCTTTTCGCGGACATCGCTTCATATTGGCGTGCCGCGTCAGCCAGTCCTCGTCTGCAAGGTCAGGCAGCAGGTTGCGGGCCAGATAATCTATATACCCGTAAACGGTGTGTACCGCTGCCGCCTGGACCCTCCCATACACCTCGGCGTCAGTTCTACGCAATACTGCCAGGGTTGAATCTGCAGCAAGGCGGGTCAGGATATCGTTGCGGACGGTGGTGATTAACTGAGGGAGTGTCGGGCGGGTAAATCCACTGTCAGCCATTAAGTTCACTCCATAAATCATCAAAGGAAAATGCCGTGCGGTTGCCGTCTTTCTGACTGATTACCACCGAGGCGCTTAGCGTATCAATGCCGGTTCGCTCGACCTTCACATCCACACGAACCGCCACGCCGTCATCCACCAGCCACTGCAAAGCCTGGCTGATATATTCGCGGGCTTTTAGTGGAGTTTTATTGGTAAGTTTCTGGCGGCTGAGGAGATAAAGGCGCGATCCAATACGATCATTCTGGACGGTCGGGAAGCTATCGCCCCACCAACCGTTATCCTGCTCCGGATTGTCGTCAGGCTCAGACTTTCTCCAGGAGAAAAACGAAATAATTACCGCTCGGGTAAGAGGGTCAGTCGGCAAGGTCACGTCACGCTGAATGCCGTTGATGACAATAATCATGACGCCTCCATTTTCTGCGTTGTCGCATCAGTAGTGCCGCCGCCATCGCCGTTCTCTTCATGCGTATGCCCGTTGTAGGTCACTCGCATTGCTGACATCGCCAGGCCGCCTGAGTCGCACCTATCTTTAATTTCACCAGTGGACTCGATGTCCATTTCGAATCGTGCCTTTGCCGCATTGGTAAAAGTAATTGGCTTTCCCGCGCCATTGACGATAATCCCTGCCCGGGTCAGCGTGACTGACTGCCCCTGATCGTCATACACCGCCACCTCACCGGACTTAAGATCTTTAATTCGGAAGCGACGATCAGAGACGACCAGCACCACACCGTGAGATCGGTCACCGTCAAAGTAGGCGGCCACGGCCTCTGCACCGGTAAGCGGCGCGGCGGTAAAACCGTAAGGCTCCATATGCTCGATATCGCTTTTTCCCTCACCTCCGGCCATCTCAATCTGAAGCATCTGGCATTTGGTTGCCGTGTTCAGCCCGCGAACGACCGCTCGCGCCAGCAGGTTTGACAGCGCACGGCCCATACCTGATATCGGGTTAGCCATCAGAAATCATCCTCTTCTTTCTTTTTATTACGCTTGCCAGGCTTCGCTGGTTCAGGAAGATAGGCATCCGGAGGCCCGACGCGGATTTCGGTCACGGTGCCGTTTTCATCCTGCTGATAGGTCACCTCAGCGATCACCATATGGCGATTGTTAAAACCAAGGATGGGATCGAAGACAATAATCTGCAGGTTAGGCAGCCAGAGTGAGCCGTCACCCTGTCGCCAGCCCTGCACGGTGTAGGTCACCTCATCGGTACGCGCTGCACGCTGGCGCATCTCAAATTCTGCGCGTGCGCTGCAGGTTGCCGTGGTGGCGTTGCCGGTCTGGCGGATAATCATCGGGCGGTAACGCTTCAGTCCGCCATCAATGGTTTTTGAGCGAATGGCCGTAGTGGTGGCCTCGCCAAAGTCGTCGTCGTTACCCTTACGCTGTCCGGACACCTGATAGTCGCTGAAACGGTCCCGAATGCTTTTTTCGGTGTCGCAGGAAAGAATGTTTTCACCCAACACCAGTGCTGTATGCGCCTGCTGGCTGCCGATGCCACCGATAACCAGATTGCCCTGCGCGTTGTCATACGCCAGCGCCTGCTGCAGTCCGAGCATCTTGTTCAGCACGTCCATGACCGTTTCGCCCTGGTCGGCCTGAATTCCCTGAAGCGCACCGGATGCGCCGCCCGCATCCACCACCGTAATGCTGAACGGCTTCGCCAGCTCTGCAGCCACCTGCGCCAGCGAACGACCGGCATATTGTGACGGCGTGGCTGAGCAGTCGATAAGGTCAGCAGTTTTGCTGCGCCCTGATATTCCCACGCTGATGCTACGTGCGTCATACCGGACCGGCGTCGCCTCAACGTAGCCGGTCAGCACTTTATCGGTGCCTATCAGCACTTCGACGAGGTCACCGTTTTTAATGCGGTTGCTGCGGTTTGCCTGGTCGGTGTCGCCCGGCCAGCTGCGGGTAATCTCAACGGTAAAGTCTCGGGCGATGCGCTCAATACCGGCCGCGATCCGGACCGAAGTCCAGCCGCCCCACTCCTGACCGTTCACCCGTAAAATAACTGTGTTGTTCATCGCACCGGCACCCTCAGTGACTGAACCGGCACGAAGCCGGGATGGCGGATGCCGTTACGCGCGGTAATATCACCAGCGCGGGAGGCTGAGTCGTACCAGTCGGCGGCCAGCACAAGTGCGGGCGTCACCTGTGAAGGTGTGCGCTCCGTCATGCGCTCGACCTGCTCAAGGCGTGCAGAGATATCGCGATTAACATCTGTTCGCACGGTGACCAGCGCCTGGTAAAGTCCGTCATCTGAAACGCGCTCCATCTCAAGGTCAATGGCCTCATTGAGACTGTCACGCACCTGCGCGAGATCATCCCAGGAAATGACGGTGCTGTTATCAAGAGAGGTAGTTACGCCGGAAGATGCGGAAACGGTGCCTGTCGCTGTGGTATCAATATCTGAAGCCGCACTGCCTGATTCAGTCCGTATGTTGCTGACGGCAGGATGCGATACCACGACCGGCTGCTGCGGGTCCTGCTGGCGCGTGACAGTCCGGTTTGCAGGCTGTGGCAGACTGGTGACCGTTGCGGCTGCCTCGCTGATGGCCGTGGTGCGTACCGCCTGCGCAACGTAATTGCGCTGCGTGGTCTGCGCCTGTGCTGTCTTACTGTCGGTTTTCCAGACACCGCGCGGGGCCAGACCCGAATCAATCGTGACACCGGTCAGCCCCTTAATCATCGACATCAGGTCAGAAGTGTTACCCGTCAGCCGCGTTCCGGCGCGCCACATGGTCTGCAACCGGTTAACAAAGCTCATGCCACTCGACGGCGGACTGAGCAGCACCGATAAATCGCCCTGCATCAGACGTGATGCGGCGCTGATACCAGAATCAACATACTGAAAGGCGCTGGTTACGGTGCTGAACATGCCTGCCGCCTCATCCAGCACTCCGTCCTGCAGGAAGTCCGGCAGGCCATCCATACCAAAGGCACCGAACGCCGATGAAATGGCATCGTCCAGGAATGAAACTGACGAGGTGAGTTTCTGTCCGGTTGCCAGTCCAGCGGTGGGGAAAGATAATTCACCGGACTCAACGAAGCTGAAGCTGACGCGGCACATACGCCCTTCGCTCTGTGAATGGCTGACGCGAACCGCATCATCTACTACCACGGTCATCTCGCCGTAGTAAGGATGAACCAGCGTACAGGAACCCGGCTTTTCAATAGCCTCAATCAGCCGGTTGCGCTGCTCAAAGAAATCATCGCCAATCAGATAGGCCTGAACGCTGAAGCGGCGAGTTGCCCGGCCTAAATCCTCCGCCCACGGTTTGTCGCGGTTCGGGTACTCATGCACCTGCACGCGACGCCCAAAGGTTGCTTCGTCGCTGTCCACCTTAAACGCGATGCCTCGCAGTGAGGCATCCTGCAGATTATCTTTCCAGCTCATGGCTTTCTCCGGGCGTAAAAAAACCCGCCGGAGCGGGTTATTGTTTTTTTCTACTGTTGAGTTGATCGGAGATCATCCTCGTTATGCAATAAGGAATAATAACCAGCGAAAGCCCTGCGAGATAAACGGGGATAAGGTCGGGGCTTTCAGCTGCACGATCTCCCATCATAATCAAAATATAAATTGCACCGAAGACTGCTAAAAGTATTGAAATCCCACGCACGAAAATCATAAACAATCACCATAAATAGGATAAGAAAACCCAGGTTAAGGCTTGTACTACTTTTTTCCTAGCTCTTATTGGCGCTGAAACGGTTGTAGCCAACATCATAACTAAGCCATGGAGTCGCGCTCCCTGCTGGAGTAGCAACGCGCATGCCAGGCGGCGCATTCTCAAAATTTACCTTAAGCTCGCCCGCTTGCGGGCGGCCTGCAGAAGATGCTCGTTCCAGTCCCACCTTTGGATCATAACGCCCTTCAGGTATTGGGTTGTCCATTCCCAGAATTTCACGCAGCCTCGGGAAAAATCCGTTATATCCCCGCTCCCGCTCCTGTGACTGCATGCGGTTAACCAGAAACTCACCCTTACTTACACCCTGCGCATTTGCCTGCTTGTCTAAATCCTGCAACTGCTTAAGAAGTGAGATTGCTATGCCAATCGTGATGGTCATCGCACCAAACCGGCTGATTGAGCCCAGCAAGCTAGAAAGCGAACTCGCAAGAGTTACGGCCTGCTGAAGTGAGCCAATCGTTTTAAGGGCGAAAGAACCGGCCATTACCGCACCGATGCCCTCAATAACGGTCTGCCAGCCCCCCATTTCCTGAGCGACATTATCTATCTCAGTCCAGACCTGCTTAACAATTGGCCCAACCTGATCCCAGTTGTTTATAATCAATAAGGCACCGGCAGCAAGCGCAGCGATAGCCAGCTTGGCGGGCGACAGATTCATTACGAAATTTAGTACTTTGAATGCCTGTGAGACAGTGCCTACTGCTGCACCTACAGCAATCAGTGAGATAGCAAATTTCGCAACCGATCTGACCAACTCTGGATTATCCCTGACAAACTTTTCTGTCTGCTTTAAATAAGGCATCAGCTCAACTACAGCCTGCTTGAGCTGTGGCGTAAGTGCATCGCCGAGCGCAAGGCTCACCGCTGTTATGCCATTCTGCATCAGCGTGAGTTTGTTTTCGGTAGTGTCTGCGCGGGAGTCATACTCCTTTTGCATTGAGCCAGCATACTGCTGTGCATCAGCAACCTTACCGAAGTTTTTGCGAAGCAGGTCGAGATTGTTAAGAAGCGGTGCAATAGCCTTTATCGACTCTCTCCCGAACAGCCATTCGAGCGCTTTTGACTTGCTTTCTTCAGGAAGATTTTTAATCCCTTCCAGCACCTTAAGCATGGTCGCTTTTGAGTCCTTCACCATGCCACTGGCAAGAGACTTAGGTGTCATCCCGATTTTTTTCAGGACCTTTTTTGCATTACCGGTATTGGCATTGGAGAGCGAAAGCATGAAGTTCTGAATGCCGGTACTGGCTACTTCAGACTGCACCCCCATTCCCGCAATGGTTGCACCCAGCGCGGCAAGATTACCCGTTGAAACGTGGTTGACTGCAGCAAGCGAGCCTACGCTGGTGACTATTTCAGAGATTTTAGCTGCGCTGGCAGGACCGGTATTACCGAGGTAGTTCACCTTGTCCGCCAGCCCGACAACATCTTTCTGCGTCATTTTGAAAGCGGTTCGCCAGGTCGCCATCATCTGACCGGACTCTTCCGCAGTCTGATCAAACGCAATACCCATTTTGGCCGCATCTTCTGCAAACCTGACAAGCTCACTTCGGGCGATGCCAGCCTGACCTGCTGCGGCAACAATCTGACCGATACCGTCTGCCGTGATCGGCAGTTTTGTTGACAGGTCAATAACGTCCTGGCTCATTTTTCTGAAAGCGTCAGCGTTATCCAGACCGTCAACGACCTTGCGGATATCAGCCATTGTTGATTCGAACTTAATGGCCTGATTTACAGGGATAGCCAGCGCACCCAGGATGGATGCGCCGATAGCAGTTGCTCCAACGGCCAGCGATGAGAATTCCTTCTGAAACCCCTTCAGCTGGCGCTGCATCCCTTTCATCGGGCCGGTGAGTTGGTCAACGGCTGTGATTATGGCCTTTAACTGGAAGCTGTCAGCCATTCTTTATTTCCTCGCTTATGCGCACTGCTTCTTCCTCAAGCTCCAGAAAATCGGAAAGAGCTGACCGCTTCAGTTCAAGAGGGTTTATTCGCCAGAAGTGAGCGACGTTGTAACATCGCTGCCGGAGATTTCTCCCGCTCCCGAGCCGGTAAAAAAACCCAGAATCGTCATTGAGGCTTTGAAAATATCAATCTTCGCCATCTGGCTGGCAGATGATCGCGGAATCCCGGCCAGTACCGGGATATAGCGCAGCGATACCGAGCTGTCGATTTTGATATTGCCTTCAGAGCCAATGGTAAAAGGAAAACCGACTTGCTCAATCTCATCGAAAGATGGCTCACGCAGCTCCAGCACATGAAGGGTTTCGCCATGTGCCGTAATAGGTTTTGAAAGTTGCAGTTCACTCACTGATAAAATCCTTCTGAGCCGTGGAATTCGAGGTCTACCGTACCCTCTTCCGCATTGTGGTTAGCTTCACCGAACTGGAAGGCCTCAGACAGCACGTAAACCATGCCGTTAGCCAGTTCGGCGGTGATGGTCATCTGGTCTGAGTCCATCAGTTTGGTGACCGGAAACGCCTTCGGAACTTTGAATGTGCCTTTGACGTAAGGCGCACGGTGCGTTTCTTTGTAATCCACGTCACCGGCCAGGCCGATCACGTCATCACGCACTTTGGTGTTCATCGGCACCTCAATGCCGCCGGTCAGCGACAGCTGCTGGCCGTCCACCTTGACGTATGCTGTACCCGCAATCTTTGCCATTACGCGGTCTCCTCGCTGTATTGCAGACGGAACTGATTAAGCAGCGCAAACACGCGCAGCTGGTTGACGTAATCCGGCGGGAAAAGCACATCTACGCGGGTTGGATCGCTCACGTTGCGCTCCACCATCAGATGCTGCTTGAAGAGATCGAAGTTCTCCACGATCCCGGCGCGCTCCATGGTGCGATAACTGGCGCACATCTCACCCTTTAGCACTGCAGGCGTAACAATGGCCTGTCCCGGACCGAAGCGCGTACCGTCATTCGCCAGCTTGTGGCGAGGGTACTTACTGGTAATGATGCTTTTCAGCTGACGGATAACGTAAGCGCTGGTATGCAGCGTTTCACTGTCCAGATAGCTGTTGTCCGCCACGCCATAGGCGTTTTTCTGATAGGTGGTAATATCGCGCTGAATGCGCAGCACGCCGCTCTCAGCGTAGGCCGTGGCAATACCGTGCTTCAGCAGCGACTGCTGCTCGGTCAGGGTAAAACGGCTGCCTGCAGGTGCCGGTAATGCGCCGTTCAGCTCACCGGTCTGGGTCGGTCGGGCCGGGTCATTGCGGATAAATACCGCGTTACGGGCGGTACGCAGCGCGACCAGCTCATCTGCTGCTGTCTGAACAGCAGGCTCATAACCGGCAACGGTAATATGCTGGTTGTTCATGGTGTCGCCGAAGGCCACCAGGTCGGAGAGCGCGCCGATTTTTGCGGTGTAGACGTGACCGTAAAGCTGACGTGCATAGCCCCAGCGTCCGGACGAATCGTTCATTTCCAGCGCCAGCGTCGCTAGCGAGGCGGAATCACTGAACGGCGTGCCGATGAAGTCAAACGGCTCATCGCCCATCGCGGCCACGGTTGCAGCCAGTGACGGTGAACCCGCACCGCCCGCCATCGCTTCAATCACAGCGTTAACCCCGTCAGGCGTAGTTTCGCTCCCCACGGTGCCGTAGTAGTTCAGCGCCAGAGGAATGCTGTTGCCGGTAAGCCCCTTGTGGCGAGCAGTGAGCGTCACCACACCAGCTGCTGCTGCTGCTGTCACGGGCAGGTCTGCGTTAGCGTTAATTGCGGCTGCAAGTGTGGCGGCCACTGCTGCAGGGGCATCGCCGGTTACCACAGCGGCCTGAACGCGTACCGCGCCAATATAAAGACTCAGCGAACCTGACGCCTGTGCGTTGCCGGTTAGCGTCACAGTTCCTTTGGCGGTTTCGCCATCAGGCTCAGTTACCGCGATAACCCACAGCTCACCAAATGGATCGACGGCACGATAGCGCGCCACCATACGTGCTAACTGGCTGCCACGACCTGCAACCTTACCCGCCAGTGCCGCTGACGGCATGATGGTGAGCTTATTTTTAACGATGGAGCTGTCGGCAGAGGCAAAGCCAATCAGCAGCGATGGGCCGCTATCTTGCGTGGTGTTCGCTTCGCTGTTGTCCATCTCCGCCCAGAACAACGGCACGCGGAGGTCTGACGGAATATTGGGGAACGAGACTGACATTATTCACCGCCCTTTTTCTTGGCGTCAGCTGCGGGCTTTTCTTCTTCCGCACTGACTTCTTCGACATCACCATCCGCAATGCGGCGGTGCCAGTAGCTGCTCTCTTCGACGTTCCGGCCTTCTGAAGGCAGCAGATCGCCCCGGACAGGGTCAGGAACTGACCGCCCGCGCTTAGGTCTGAGTTGCATGATTTACTCGCTGAGGTTGATTTTGGTGTGGTGTTCAATGATGCCGTCAGGCCCGTTACCCGGATCGATGTAGTCAACGTCGATTTCGACCGTTTTCAGCTCATCCAGAGCGTCAAGATCATCCTGCTGCCGCGTGTCCTCTTCGGTGATTTCCCGCGTCAGCATGAATTCAAACTGGTAGTAGAGTCGGCCCCGGTCCATATCCAGAAGCTGCCCGCCAGAATATGCGACGGGGCCAGCATCTTCATCCGGCTCCCAGCCAAAAGTGCCTTCCAGATTTGCTGCCGCACATCATGCACGGCGTCATAACCTGCTGCCTGACCGCGCTCGTCGCGCGTATTGTCCAGCACTACGACAACCGCAAAGCCTTCGGTTACGTTCTGCCAGTAGTCAGTCAGGGACTTCTGCTCAGCGGTGACGTCTTCGGTCGGCACCACATACGCCGCCGGCAGCTTCATCTTCCCGGTTTCGGGGATAGACTTGAATTCAGCCGCCCCGGCTACGTTGCCAGCGAACATCGGACATCGCGCCCGGAGAGCGGCGATCACAAGTGATAGCTTCATTTCTTTTTCCTTTCAGGACGCAGGGAGGTACGCAGCGCACGGGTCAGCACATAACGCGTCCACGTTTTGCGCGCCTCCAGCACTTCGGTCATGTAGTTTTTACGCGGGGCAACCCGCCAGCCATTACCGCCGGATTTCCCTTTGTGATGGCTCTTTTTGCGCTTAGAACCACGCTTCACGCCGTAGAACAGAAACGCGGGGTAAAAGTCGCCCTCAATGAGTCGGTTACCCTCGCCCCGCTTCTGGTTTGGCGCGATGCGCACCATCAGGCCCGGACGGCTTTTTGATGCGCGGGGAACGTAATAGCCGATTGACCGTGCCAGCCTGCCAGTCCTGAATCCCGGATACTCATCCGGCGCGGAACGACCACGACGCATGACCAGACGCCTGGCATCACGCATGTGAACCTGACCAATCTGAATGAAGGCGCGGCGCATTTTTGCCCGGTTAAAAACGAGGTCTTTGGGCTGCTGAAAATCAACGTGCAGAAGCGGCTTAGCCATACATCTCTCCGTCGCTGTCCACAGCCCTCAACTCTTCGCACTCCAGCAACAGGTAACGACCGGCTGAGTTGAGGTCGCGCAGGCGCTTAACGCGATATACATAACCGCCGTAAACCACCTCAAAATCTGAAGTGATTCCCCGTCGATAACGGATGGTCATGTAGTGGGTTATGGTTTCGTCAGCCTGAACTGATTCATGATAGGTGGTAGCACCTACCTGCCGGACCTTCGCCCAGACGTCCGTTTCATTCTGATAGACCGGCTCTATGCCGTAATCCGCTGCGGCCTGGTCGATGCGCTGGCGCAGGTGAATACGCTTATTCAGCTCACCGGGATCGGGCAGCGTGTAAACGGCACTGGTATTTGATGAGCGTCGCTGCATGCTAATACCCCGACACCGGCAGACGCCGTGAATACAGCAGGAACTCAAACGCCTGCGGCGTCTCCGTCATTTCCAGCTCTGACACTGAGCTGCGGTGCTCATACCAGTGACTGACCAGCATCAGCAGTGCAAGCCGGATATCTTCGGTGATGACCATGCCGTCCGTATCAAGAGGCGCAACATCTGCCACCGTTTTATACAGATTGCGATTGAGGTAAGTCACCGCCTTTGCCTCGGCTGCCAGCGCAAAAAGCTCAAGCAGCCGATCCTCTTCCGTGAAGTCGCTATCAAGACGGCACTGCTGTTTAATTTCTTCGAGCGTCAGCAGCATGGTGTTCAGCCTTTTTTGTTTTTACCTTTTGCTGGCTCTGGCTCTGGCTCTGGCTCTGGCTCTGGCTCTGGCTCTGGCTCTGGCT